>JAFZDU010000006.1 GCA_017561025.1 Bacteroidales bacterium
GTTCGCGCGCCATCATAACCCTTTGCTACAAACTCATATTCAGCCGCTTCAAGTATCTGTTGCTCTTTACTTTGATTCACTTGCTCTTTCATATCAATATTATTAACAATATTGTTAAACATTTTTGTTAGCGCAAAGATATATAATTTTTCTAAAGTGTATAAAACATTTTCAAAAAAAAACTACTGAACAATACACGACATAAGATTGTCTAATGTATGGTTTTGGTTATACATTTCAATTTTCTCAAATGATGGAAAGCACCTCAGTTCCCAGCTAGGTGCTTTTTTCAATTAAAAAAGGGACACATAATGTCCCTTAGTTATAATATTGTCAAAGTCTCAAATCTTTCATTCCCATAAGTTTGCTCAACTCTACTTCATCTGGTTGCCATGCTCTGACATGAATCAATGGTGCTTCATCTGTAAGGTCGACCAACAAGAATAAATATCCTATATCACCATATGTGGATGAATAATATTCCTGCAATAATCTCACGCCATAAACCTCTCTATTCGACGAAGTTGATGCTTTTGTAAAGTCTGTTTCTGCAAAACGTAAGTTAATATATTCCTGCGACTTAAATGTTCTTGTCAGGTTTTTGAAGTTAGTATCCTTATCGTATTTCATCAGCTTAACATCATTTTCCGATAAATTAAACTGCGCTCTTTCTGGGATAACCGTCTTTTTCACCACGTGACCGACAACAATAAGAGCATCATCGGAATAGATGCTTTCAAGATAATCAAGACGTTTTAAAGCATATGCCGTTTGATAATCTTCCAAGAAATTGATCAAAACCAAACGAGATTCTTTAGACCATTTCGACTTCTTCACGATGTCAGATTCTGTCACTGCCGACAATCTAAATGCTATCGACTCTATTTTCTTTGTCTTATCATTGAAACGGAAAACCACATCCCTATTGAATGAAGCATTGTTTCTGAAACTGAATTGCATATTTATGCCTCTACATATAACCATGTCGTTCATTTTCAAGAAAGCATACTCCTGTTTTCCAACTACCGACATATTTCCGTATCTTGACAATGTATCAAGCATACCGAAACCTTCATCTGTAAAATAGCATTTTACGCTAGCGTAATCCTTTTTGCGTAATGCGACTTCTACTTTTTGAATAATATTAAGATAATCGGTATTCTCAACATCAAATGCAGTATCGATGCTTTCAATGCTGTTCGGATCAGTAGTTGTCCCAATCACTCCGACAGCAATATTGCCATCATCCACAGGCTTTGCGATATGAGGTCCTAGTTTGACTGTGTGCTTATTATTCAATTTGATGTTATGAGTAATATTGTCAAGCACCTTCTTCACTTCAGGATCTACTGTTGCTTCCAATTTAAATTCATAATCAATTTTGATATTGATATCCGACTTTGTATCATCCTTAATCACCAAGACAGCCTTGCCATCATTAACACAAGTTGGGATATTTCTATTTCCATTGTTATACAAGAACTTAAGGTTAGACACCGACATGCCTTTTGTTGAAGTAACATTAAGATCGACCATCAAACCATCGTCTGTCTTCACAACTGCATTTTCCTTTGGCAACTTAAAACTAAAAGAGTTCAACACATCTTCAAGTCTGTCATAAAACCAGTAATAAGCATCAACGACCTCATCGTTAACATTGATTTTTAATGCATTACCATAAGAATGCGCAACGCAGAGCATCATTCCCCAATAATAAGATTTAAGAGCATCTTCCAACTGCAGATTGTCGTCCTCTTCAGAATTGAATCCACGTTTTGCCAATCGCTCGATACTATTTTTTCTTATGTTGCAAATATCTCTGAAATCGCTTCTTTTCAAATAAACAAAATAGAATATCTGTCATTTTCAAAGTCACTGACCAACGCTTCTTGAATTGCCTTTTCGTTGATTCTAACATCGAAAGTGCTTATGATTTTCTGAAGTTGAGTCTTCTGATCTTCGGTACCACCATAAATAGCACTAGGTTTACAATTATTTGCTATGTTTTGATACAAATTATTAAATGATGCTTCTAAAGCCTCTTCTTCTGTTTCAAACACATCAGCCACACCATAATAATATAAGGTGTCATTCTTTATTGCCTGAATATCGAACTTCTTTCCTTTATTTTGAGACATTAAAATAAAATTAGAAAGAAGCAAGATTGTTACCAATACTATCTTCCTCATTATCATTGAAATAAATTACAATATTATTTTATTCATCTATATTGCAATATAAATCTTTTTACAAATACTGAGCAATGAAACTAAAATATTATCTTTGCAAAAAAGAATTATTATGACACACAAATATTACGACTTTTATATGCGCTTCCCTTCTGTTGAAGATGCTACTAAAGCGCAGGAATTTTACAACAACACACACAAATCACGCATAGGCGGAAAATTCGTCATCAACGATAACGGAGTCTGCTCTCTTTCAATAACAGACGAATGTGAATTGATATGCGATATGTATCAATTCGGCATGAAACGTTTCATCGTGGTCGATAATTATCATGGTCAAAATAGAAAAGACGGCAAGATGTATTTCGACGTACAGACTGACACCGACGTTCTTGTTTCATTCTTATATGACGACGAAATCTTTGAAAACATCAACCAATTCTTAAAAGAAGACATTTACAAAGACGGTTACGTCAATGAAGGCAGCAACTTCCCTCCTATCATCAAACGAATCATCGACGGAATGGGAATCGACGACCTTTATGATATGCTCTGCGTCAATGCGCCAGGGTTTGATATTTAAATTAATTCATAATTCACAATGCATAATGCATAATTTATTTATGTAGAGACGTTTCAATGACACCTAAAAAATAAACACACATTGAAGCGTCTTATTATTTAAAATGGAAAATGGAAAATTAAAAGTTATGAAAAAATTATTTCTAATTATTATATTGGCATTATTCTTTAATGTCAACGGACAACAGACAACGGACAACGGCAGTGAGCAATCAGCCATCAGCTATCAGCCATCAGTAAATACCGGAATTATTCCAACTCCACAATTTGCTGAAATTTGTGATTTTAATAATTCGACAAATAATTTTGTTATAGACGAGTCTTGCTTACTCGTTGATATTGGTGAAAATGAAGAAATTTCTAAAATCATCAATACTTTCAAAAATGACCTTAAAGAAATAACAGGTATTGATTTAAAAGTTTCGAAAAAAGGAAACAAAAAAAGAAATAATATCGTTTTTGGTATATATGATCCTGAAAAAATTGAACAAATCAAAAATGGCCCTAAAGATATAATAGGATTAGATAGTAGAGAAATAAATCCTCAAGAATATCATATAATTGTTATTGGAAACTATATAATGGTATCAGCACCAACTCCTCAAGGTCTTTTCTATGGTGCACAAAGTTTAAAGCAACTCATCCGTCACCAACTTCTCACAGAAAACAATCTGAATATTCCTTGCTATTATATCTTCGACTACCCTTCTCTTGAATATCGCGGATGGATGGATGACATCAGTCGCGGTCCTATTCCAACAACGGAATTCATCAAAGAAGAGATTCGTCGTCTTGCTGAATACAAATTCAATTTCTTCAACCTTTATACAGAACATCTCTTCAAACTCGACGAGTATCCAGACATCGCTCCTACCGATGGTCTTACCGCAGAAGAAATCCAGGAACTGACAGAATACGCAAAGGATTATTACATCGAATTCATCGGTAACCAACAATGTTTCGCTCATGCCGAAAAAACTCTCGACAATCCTTTCTATAACGACATAAAAGACACTCGTTTCAACTTCAATCCTGGTGTTGAAGAGACTTACGAGTTTTTGGAAACATTACTCGGAGAGACAGCACAAGCATACGAGTCAAAATATTTTAACATCAACTGCGACGAGACAGAAAGTCTTGGCAACGGCAACGCCAAGTCATACGTCGACAGCCTCGGTGCTGAAAACGCATACTGCCAACACATAAATAAGGTATACGACATCTTACAGAAATATGACAAAGAAGTAATGATGTGGGGTGATATCCTCGCCAAGAATCCGGAGATGATAAAACAACTTCCAGAAGATATTCAGTTTATCGTCTGGAGTTACGGAGGTCGTGAAAGTTTCGACGAGATGATTGCTCCTTTCAAAAACTCAGGTCATACTTTCTGGGTGGCACCTGGCGCAAGCTGCTGGGCAAGCTGTTTCCCTAATATGGACAACTACATCGTTAACATCGCCAACTTTGCACGCGACGGATATAAGAACGGCGCCAAAGGCATCATCAACACTGCTTGGGATGACTACGGCGAAACAATGTTCAACGAGGTTTGGCATGCAATGGTATGGTGCGCAGAGACAAGTTGGAACACATTGAAGACTAACGATAACGAAGAGAGAATCGCTAGAGAAGAGACTTTCAATAAAAACTTCAATATTCAATATTTCCAACAGCAAACAGCAAACAGTCAAAGTTCTGTACTTAATCATCTATATGAATTGAATAGAATGATTGACGAAGGAGACATGACTAACCTTATGAACTTCACTGTTCTCAACTCAGCACTCATGGAGTTCTATCCTTCTCAATTGGATTCAGCAGCGATAGCAAAAAACGATGCAGAGAAGCAACAAGTTTTCGAGATTTATCAAAAACTTTTGAAAGACAGACAAGAAGTCAACGCAAATCCAGAAATCATTGATGTTGCAATATTGGCTGCTTATAGAGCATATATCGTGACATTAAAGAATGAACTGAGAGTCAATCTTTATAAAACAATGCTCAACCCTACTGAAGAAAATGTCGCATTGACACAAAACATGTCCGCTCAATTCTTGGATTCTTTACATTGTTTGAAGAAGAGATTCGTCAAAGCATGGGACATGGAATCACGTTCATATTACAGGAACGTATTCACAGATCGTTATGATAAAATAGCTAAAGACGTTTTGAATGCAGGGAACCTCGTTTTTATAGAAACTCAGAAATTCAGAAATTCAGAAATTCAGAATCTTAGCAGCTCAGCAACTTTGGTTTCATTGAAGACCATATTTAACGATAGAGATATTTATTACACTATAGATGGCAGCGAACCTGACAAGAACAGCAAGGTTTACACTGGTCCGTTTGCAATCGAGCGTTCTTGTATCGTAAAGGCTACTTGCTTTGAAGACAACATAGACAAAATCATCAGCGAGAAATACATCCTCTATCATAAGGGCATGGGACATTTCAA
Organism: Bacteroidales bacterium; assembly: GCA_017561025.1. GTDB lineage: Bacteria > Bacteroidota > Bacteroidia > Bacteroidales > F082 > Limimorpha. The sequence goes on from JAFZDU010000006.1 coordinate 5,230, forward strand.
AAAGTTGAATACCGTTGCTGGCAACTACAGACCAGAATATTCTGGAGGCAGCGAAGACGCATTGCTCAACGGAGCTGTCGGCACGAACAACTACAAAGACGGCAACTGGCAAGGATTCTATGGCAACGACTGCGACATTGAACTCGACTTCGGCAAAAAAGAGAAACTCAATTCATTAAAGATAAATTTCATCACCAATCCTTATGACTGGATTTTAATGCCTAAGAAAATGTCGGTTTATGTTTCTAACAATGGAAACGATTACACATTATTCAAGTCATTCGACATCGATGAAGAAGTACCGACATCAAGAAGCACAATCGTAACAAAGACATTAGACGTAAGCGGATTGAACAGCAGATTTGTAAGAATAGTCGTTGAGACACCTGGTCTTATTCCTGAAGGACTTCCAGGATACAACAATCCATCATGGGTGTTTATGGATGAAATCGTTGTGGAATAGTTTTAGATATAGGTCATTTTAGGCATACTCCATTTTAGACACACGTCCGTGTGTCTCTACACGAGATTCGAATTTCACGTAGAGACACACAGACGTTTTTATTTTCGCATCAAAACAGGAACAATTTCAAGATTCAAATCTTTTAGTAATATCCTTTATCTCCTTATCAAAATCGGAGATAATTTTTTGTGTTTTGTTAAACTCATTATACTCAGACTCAGCTTTATTTTCTGCCATAATACGGGAAATACGACCTTTATCCTTCAATATATCATATCTTCTGAATGCCAGAAACTCGTTTACACTATCTGCAAACTCTTTCATATTAAATGTATTTTCACGCTCAATAAGATCTTCAATATAATCGAAATAACCCGTCACTGCACGTTCTAACTGTTTGATTTCTTTTTCATCCAAATAGTTTTTCGCAATAATAACATCGGATTTCAATATTCGTCCGTCTGGTGCATATTTCCAAGTTGTCAATCCCATATTATCCTTGGTATGGTCAGCTTTATTATAGATTATCTCCGCTGCTGTTTGTCCTGTTATGGCATAATGAAACTTATTTTGCACCATAGCATAAAAATCTTTTGTAACAGAAGAATTTCTATCATAGTCAATACTACATTCTGCAAAAATATCAGTTATTTGCTGCCAAATTCGACGCTCACTTGCACGAATAGAACGTACTCTTTCTAACAATTCTCGAAAATAGTCTTTTCCAAAAGCAGTCTTGCCTTGTTTCAAACGTTCGTCATCGAGAATAAAACCCTTCTGAATAAACTCTTTCAACACCTTAGTCGCCCAAATACGAAAATGAGTAGCTTTCGCTGAATTCACACGATAACCAACTGAAATGATAGCATCAAGATTATAAAACTGCGTCTCATTATGCTGAGTTTTATCCTTTATCGCTCCATGTTGAGCGGTTGTTTCCATTTTGGAAATAACCACTGATTCTTCCAACTCTCCTTCTTCAAAAATATTTTTCAGATGTTTACTAATTGCCGGAACTTTCACGCCAAACAACTCTGACATAGCTTTCTGTGTAAGCCACAAGGTCTCATCTTTTACAACTGCCTCTATCTTGACATCTTCCTTAGGCGTGCTATAAATCAAAAACTGAATTTCTTTCATAAGATTGCTTTTTACAATTTATAAATCTTGGTTTAACGCAATTTTATCGTTGACAAAGTTAGCATGTAATAGAATATAATACAAGAAAAAATTCATAAAAATTATTAAGGAATATAGCTATTGCATCATCAAATAAATTATTATATTTGCGACTATAAATTATCAACAAAAAAAACATGCCTATGATGATATAAGCGTTTAATTACGCACACTTTAAAGACATATTGAAAAGAGCGTTTATGCTGTAATCTTGAATCTTAAAACCTTCGACAAGTTTAAAAATTCACCAAGAGTAAAGCAGAGAACGCCCATGCGCTATGCGTGGGCTTTACTCGTATAATTTGGTGAATAGGTAAGTCGAAGGACCTGAGATTCAGATTAAGCGGTAAGCACCACGCTTTTTTTGTGTACGTAAGAGATTATTTATGGTGCTTTTATTAACAATTATTAATAAACTAAATTTGAAGAAAATGAAAACATTAAAAGGAACATTAATCTTATTAGTAGCATTATTTATGGCATCATGTACACAGCCTTCTTACCTCACTTATTATAAATATGACGAAAGCACTGCTCGTTACATGAATCCAGCAATGACATCAGGATACATCACACCTACCATTGCCGACTTGAATGTTTCTAAAACAAAAATATCAGAAACAGAAATCTACAAAAACACTTTGACCTCAAAAGACATGAACAGTGCAGAGAACTCACCTACTATTGAGTATCTCAAGAACTACACTGTATCAAAAGCCGTCAAGAAACATAATGCAGATGTTATCGTAGCACCAATCTTCGACATCAAGACAAGCGAAGACGGTGAAACAATAGAGGTTAACATAAGCGGTTATCCTGCCAACTTCGTAAATTTCAGAAACGTGAAAGCAGCAGACACTATAACATTAAGAATGTATAATATAGAAGTGGCACAACCTAAATAATTGAATTATGAAAATAAGAATATTTACATTACTAACAGCTATTTTTCTATTAAGCAATATCTCTTGGGGACAAGTTGGCGAATACCAAGTTAGAAAAACCGAGACTATTACAAAGAAAATAGAAAAGCCAAAGAAGCCTAAAGTTGTAAGAGAAATCAATCCTCAAAGAGAAGGATTTTACGCAAAGGCTTCTGTTAATATAGGATTCCCCATGCTCACTGGTTCCGTCGGTTACGAATTTAATAGACATTTTGCAATAGGCATCAGCAGCGGAATTTTCAGCAACTACTACGATCTTTACGTTCCTCTAAGTTTAGAAATAAGCGGAGACATAACAAAAAAGAATATCATAGGTAACGCTGCACTTTGCTATAGTGTCGAACCCTTGATGGTATTAGGTTTGGGTTGGGAAATTGTACCTAAAATAGGTTTAAGAAATAACAATTGTCATTTTTATTTAGGTTTGACGGGATTTAATTTCGGATATAAGATTCCATTAAATTTTTAGACACATATCTTACACACTTTCATTAAGACACACGTCCGTGTGTCTCTACGCGAGGTGCGTTTGAAAAATAGTTGCTGCTATTTCACACTTGGCGCTCGGGTAGAGACGTACGGACGTACGTCTTTTAAATCAGACATCCATTTTCAATACATATCCTTTCAGACACACGTCCGTGTGTCTCTACACGAGATACGAATTTCACGTAGAGGCATACGGTCGTACGTCTTTAAAAATCCAATATACGAACATACGTCTTTAAAAAACAATCCTAATACAAAAATTCCCCGTTATAATCTTCATCCTTATTCCAATTCTTTGGATTAGCAATAATATAATTAGAAACGTTTATAAGTTCTTGCTCATTCTTAATTATATTATCATAATAATTACTTTGCCACAATGGATTCTCTCTATTAAACTTAGGAATATCAATATTTGATTCATCAATCCAATCATCCACTTGTCTAATAACCGAAGACTTAAACGAACTCACAAATGACGATATCGACTTTGGCTTTCGGAATAATACTGGAACATCATCTTTATTATACATTGTCACCATATCTTTTCTCAACACAACAATCATATGAATATGATTAGGCATAATAATATACTCTTTCAGTTTCAATTCTTTCCTTATCTCAAAAGACTTTAACAATTCATTCTTTACAATATTACCGATATCATTATAAACCATCTTATTGTTTTCAATCTTTCCAAAATAGTTAACTCTATTGTGTGTAACTATCGTGATATAATAACAACCAAAATCTGCATAATCCCAACCTTTGAATCTTGTTGATTCTATTCTGTATTTATTCTTATAATGATCACCCATATCTCTTATCCTTTATATTATACACATCCATTTCAGACACACGTCACAGACACACGTTCTTTTTAGACACACGTCCGTGTGTCTCTACGAGAGATTATTTTAAAAGATAGCAGATACTATTTCACACTTGAACCTCGTGTAGAGACGTACGGACGTACGTCTTGAAAAACAATCCA
>JAFZDU010000007.1 GCA_017561025.1 Bacteroidales bacterium
CTCTCCGACGAGTTCTTCGACAAATACCGCGAGCAGTACGCCGATTTCATTCAATACATCACCGGCAAACGATTCGTCAAAAGCGGAAGCAAATGGGAGGAGAAGACATGCGGCATCGCCAACGAGAAACTCATGCAGGCATTCGGTAACGACGAGAAGAAGATACGCGACTACATCAAGAAGATGATGGGACGAATCACATTTCTTCATTTCCTGCAACGTAAAGGATGGATGTGCGGCGATCTCAACTATATGCAGAATCTCTTCGAACGCTCAGCACATCAAGACGATTACTTAGACTACGTCCTCGAACCGCTGTTCTTCGGAATATTGAACACCAAGCCTGAAGAACGCGAGGCAGTGTTTGACGATTATTTGTGGGATAAGAGTCTTCTCACCGAATGGAACGAAATACCATACCTCAACGGCGGACTCTTCGAACGCGACGAGAACGACGAACCTGAGAGCAAGTTCCCTGCGGAACTCTTCAGACGATTGTTTAACTTCTTCAGCGAGTATAACTTCACCATCGACGAGAACGACCCTAACGACGCTGAAGTCGGTGTTGACCCAGAGATGCTCGGCAAGATCTTCGAGAACCTCTTGGAAGACAACAAAGACAAAGGAGCCTTCTACACACCTAAGGAGATTGTGCGCTACATGTGCCAGGAGTCGCTCATCGCATACCTCGAGACCAACACAAGTATTGCCAAAGAGAAAATTCGCAACTTCGTTCTTTCACCAGAAGAAGGCATTGCAGACATATCAGAGAAATGGAGATGTAGTCTTATAAAAGCACTTGAAAACGTCAAAATCTGCGACCCAGCCATAGGCTCCGGAGCCTTCCCAATGGGACTCTTAAATGAACTCTTGAAATGCCGCGAAGCTTTGGTAGAGACGTCACCCCTGTGGCGTCTCAATGAATCAGAAAAACCAAAATATAATCGTGCAGAGATAAAGAAAAGTATAATCCAGAACAACATCTACGGTGTTGACATCGAGAAAGGAGCCGTTGATATAGCGCGTCTGAGATTCTGGCTCTCCATAGTGGTAGATGAAGAAACACCATCGCCATTGCCAAACCTTGACTACAAGATTATGCAAGGCAACTCGCTCATAGAGAGTTATCGCGGTCTCGACCTCAGCAAGCTGACATACGCCAAGAAAGGCAGCGGACACATCACGCAATACTCCATCTTTGAAGACGACACCAAGCAAGAGCAGAGACGAGTGACGGAATTACTCTCGCAATACTATTCCTGTTGCGACCACAGCAAGAAGAAAGAACTGCGCGACAAGATAAGCGACACCATCAACAAGCAGCTGAGCGTCCAGAACTTCGACCACGACATACTCCGCGAACTCCGCACCCTCGATCTCGCCGGCAACGACCACTTCTTCCTCTGGCACACCTGGTTCAGCGACGTCTTCAACAAAGGAGGGTTCGATATAGTTATTGGAAATCCGCCGTATGTGAGTGCTGTCAACATGGCAAGAAATGATGAAGAAAAACATATTTACAAAAAATCGTATCCGGAAGCTACAGGAGCATATGATATGTATATTTTGTTCTTACTATTAGGAGCAAAAATTTCATCAAACATATATTGTTGGATTATACCTAACAAACTACTTGTTGCGGATTATGCTAAAAAAACATTATCTAAATTGAAGTCAGAATGTGGACTAGAAAAAACCATTGATGTATCCATTTATGATGTTTTTAAAAATGCCAGTGTATATCCTATTATAGCATTAGGAAATAAAAAAACTGATTCTCAATTTGCTTGCTATTATCTTGATGATTATAATGATTTAGCTTATAACAAATTAAACAAAAAGAAAACTGTCGAAGATACTTCTAAAATAAGATTATCTCAATTAGGTTTGAAAGTATGTAGCGGTGCAACTGGATTTGAAGCTCAAAGAATCAAAGAAAATGTTTGTGAGGATGAAAACGAGGATACCATTCCATTTACTGTAAGTGGTAATATAGATAGGTATGTTTACAACAACATTAATGTCAGATATATGAAAGATAAGTATGACAAAGCTTATATTTACCTTGATTCAAACATTACGGAATCCAAACAAAAAATGTGGAAAAATCCAAAGATTGTAATAGCAGGAATGACAAAACAAATAGAAGCTTGTTATGTAGATTCACCACTAGCTATTGGTGTAGGCGTTTATGCTATATATGATTTTGCAGGATATGACCCATTTTATATTTTAGGAGTACTGAATTCAAAACATACAACAGAATTTTTAATAACAGAATTTTCTGACAAACATTTAGCAGGTGGTTATTTGGCAATCAATAAATCTACGATTGAACAGTTCTTGTTTCCTAAAGATGTGCCAGTTGATATTCAACAACAAATATCAAAAGTTGCGAAATCAATACATTTTAGCAAAAATGGAAATCCCAATAAGGATACAAGTATAGAGGAAATGATGATAGATAATATTCTTGAAACTTTGTATTGATAAATATAAAAACAAATCGGTAGTGTAAATTAACCTTGACACAATTTAGTTTACACTACCTTGAATCCATAGGAATTGAGATACATTTTAAAGATTAAATTGGCATATAACTTTTATTTGTCTCAAAATTCAAATTCATCTTCAAACTTATATAAAGTTTCTAATAGTTTGATAGAATCATCCAAAAAATAAGATATGTCGGTTATATTTTCAATATATTTTTCATACAATTTAGATGAATAATATTCTTTGGTATTATCATCATCTACATCTAGGATATTCGTATTAAATTCTAAATCAAAGTGCTCTACAAATTCTTTAATAATATCTTTATTAAACACATATTGGTTTTTATCATCACTAAAAGCACATTTTAAAAAATCGCAAAAATCAATTCCATTCAGTTCTGTACGTTCCTCTGTTTTTTGACTTTTAAATTTTTCATGCATGTTTTTATATCTATCAGAAACAACCGATATTAAATCATTTTTTAGAGTTGTAAAATATGAACCTACAAATGTTTTGATTTTATCAATTTCTATATTTGACAACTTAAAAAGTAAATTGATTAAAATATCCTGTTGCGAAAACAACACGGATTCTATACAGTATCCATTATGCCTAAACACTTGTGAATTTGAACCTAACTTATTTATTAAAATTTTTTCATACTCTTCCGATTTTTCAATGGTACAATAATCCTTGTCATATACTAGAATATATTTCTTACCCTTAACAATTTGAGGAAGTATTCTTTTGTAATATTCTATTTTACGAATTAAATCACCTTTCCCTCTTATATGAAAAAATACAGGTTCTGAAAGTACTTTTTTATTAGTAATTTCTATATATTTATCTTTTAATTTTACAATATAATTTTTATCATCTTCCCCTTCTGTGAAACAAATTGAATAAGCAGAATTGAGTTTGTCTAAAGATGTAATTATGCCCCCTAGTTCTTTTTTTACGATGTCAAAGTCTTTTATTTCTAGAGCAGTTAATAAATGGTCCGATTTAGCTTTTTTATTAAGATAGAACAATTCCCCATTATTAGCTTCGCTAACAAAATTATCATTGTGAGAAATAATAAAAGATTGCACATTTTCTATCTTCTTGATACTTTCCAATAACTTTTTCTGTAACTTAACATGGATATGAGAGTCTGGTTCATCAATCAACAATAAATTAAGAGACATTTCTGACATAAATTCTATTGTTGAAAATATCTCTGCAACTTGTAGCAATCCACTTCCTTGTAAATGGAGGTCGAGCTTTTTCACACCAACAAAAGTTTTTACATCAATATATTCATCATCAGAAGAATTCTCTCTATTGTTAAAATAAAATTCGACCGGAGTTCCTAATACATCAGATACTTGTTTTGATATTTTTTTAATAGCAACTTCATCGTGCATTATTATTTTATTACGTAAAACTTCACCAGATTTACCTAATGATATTTTCTTTAGAATTTGTCCTTTGTTCATAAAGGGTTCTTTATCTAAAATATTTGCTACAGGTTTTGTTTGATATACAAAAATTGACTCTGTAAGTTTTATTCTTTTTGTTTTTAGGGCAGCGGCAAATCTCTCAAATTCTCTATGATTAATTGTTCTATAACGAAGATAGGAATCTTTTATAGATTTTGGTTTGCTTATTTCGAATGTTAGATTATATTCGTTATTGTCAAAATCTATTAATAATGTTATTCTAGTCTCATTTGGTGAAGTATAAAACAAATCAGTATCATTAATAAGTCTGATAAAATTCAAATCATTGAATGGAATATATCTACCAGCTTTATCAATTTTGTAAAATGAAGTCTTATTGGATTGAATAATATTATCAAAACACTTTTTCCATAACAAAATTGCCTCAAATAATGATGACTTGCCGATATTATTTTCACCAATTATTATATTGGTTTTTGAATTTAATACAATGTCTATGTTTTCAAAACCTTTAAAATTTTTTAATTGAATAGATTTTACTTTCATAGTCTTTATTATTTGACATTTGTACTTATTTGAAAAAGTGCTGCTTTTAATACTTGGAAACAAATTTTTGCAGTATGTTCATCTGGTAAAAAGTTTCTAGACATTTGATGGTATGGATGTATATAGTTCCTAAAATCACGTAAAACATGACTAAATTTCTTGACATCTTCTTTTATAAATCCAACTTCAAATGAAACATCTATAAAATTACTTAATGTCCATTTGTTGAAGTCCAATACAATACCTGTTTTATTATCCTTTGGAGCAGATTTGGCTTGGTTGTAAAGGGCTGGTTTCTTTGATGCAACCCCTAATAATATTCCTTCCAAAGTGCTTCCTATTAGGAATATTGCAGAAAGAGAAGATTTGGCTTTCATACATAATCTTATTTCATTAATACGAATCTCTATATATGGTAATATTGCACTTTCTATCGGAAGTGTTGATATATTGATGTCCTTAAATTCTTCATTTAAAAAATCTGTCTCCGTAGTTTGTGTATTTACAATTTCCTTGTTTTTTTCAACATCCACATTAACACCATTTGTTTTGGCTATTAAAATTTCTTGATTATTTCTTATTACCATCCAACCATCAAAAGATAAATACTTATTAAATTCATTAATAAATTTATCTAATTCTGTATATCTATCTACAAAATTGATAGGTTTGAAAATATCTTTAATACATTTATCAAGTTCAGGTGTACCATTTATTTTTTTTAATCTGGATTCTGTATAAAAACCTCTCGAAGGGAACCCTTGACCATAACTATCAGAAAATCCGTATTTGTTAAATAAAGCAACTAACTTAGGTCCTGAACGGTACTCTGTTTTCTCATTTATTAAATCTCTTAATATTTCTATGGTTTTTTCAGAAATAATCATATTGCTATAATTTTATATTGTTGAGTATTCTTGATAATTACTTTCCATTTATAATATGTTTTTTAACTCTTTCTCCTTCCTAAGTTCTTCCTTTACAAACTCTTTCCAAATATCAAGCAATGTTTTGAGCCATAGCTTTCTGTGTTCTTTTTCTTCTCTTGATAAATTATCATTTTTATCAATAATTATATCTGACATGAATTTTATACACTCAATTCCTAATTCCAAGTCAGTTTCTGAAATATCTTTACTTCTTACAATCATTAAATCACAGAGTGTAATACCATTATTGTAATGTGGAAGTATGCTTTTTAATTCAAGTATAGTTTTAGCAATAGTATTCCAACAAAAGATGTTAACAGCTCTAAAATAAAGAGAATCCACAGTCTTACTAAATTTAAGAGATTGCTCAAACACTTCTTGTGGAGATCCCCAATTCCCTTGTAATATATTATTTAACAATCTTTCCATATCAATATTCAAAATCAAAATTACATTATTCACTCACAAAATTAACATTAATTTCTACAACAATCTTCCATAAATCATATAAAATTTATCAAAAAATCATTTAAAAAACACTCCTTTTTTCTCCACACCTTCCTCGTACCTGCTCCGTACCAAGTCCACTTATTCAATTAAAGAATAGGAGTGGAGGGATAAAAAGTTTTTTAATCAACAAGCAAGCCATCCGTGAGATACTCGAGATACGTGGAGACAAAGCGTATTCCCCTTTGCGTTCTTTGCGTCTTTGCGAGAAATTAAAAACAACATCTCTGTCGTGCCTACAGCACTTTGATATTAGTCCGGTCGTGTTTGCAGGCATTCCGAGCTACGCTCTCCATACCTGCCTGGGAACTGTCGTCCCTAACGGGACTTATAAGAAGGTGATTTATGATTTTAAACCTCTCGAATTCGAGGGGTTTAGAAAACAATTTTAAAGCAGAATCTTTAGTCATTGAGTCAATCCTGCCGCCTCGGATAAATCGCGTCAAGAAATTTTAACGTCGAGCTGTTAAGACAAAAATACTGTTTGAGCGAAGCGAGTTTATTTTTGTCCAGTGAAGACGATAAAATTTTAGCAGATTTATCCGCAGCGGCGAGCTTTTTCTGTTTCTCTTTTTTGCGGGAAAAAAGAGAAAGGAAACAACATCTCTGTCGTACCTACGGCACTTTGATATTAGTCCGGTCATATCTGCAGGCATTCCGAGCTACGCTCTCCATACCTGCCTGGGAACTTTCGTCCCTAACGGGACTTTTTTGAGTTGAAAATTGAAATTTGAAAACCGAAAGTTAATTTTCCACTTTCAATTTTCAAATTTCAATTCGCTTTAAGTAATCCTTCAATCTAACATCAAGCTCATAAACGCTGCTTGCTTGTTGAAGACCTGCAGTTTTTCAGGGAGGTTTTCGATGTTATATCCGAATAATGCTTGTGTGAGCTGTTCAATATCAACGACATTGGTACCGATGGAATTCCTCTTGTCGAGTTCGCCATTGCTGATATAATATGTGCCGTTGTTCTGTGTGATGATAGGGTCAACGATAGAAATCTCAATCTTCATCTTAGGATGTGTCATGGCATATATACGAAGCATTGTCTCTGCATCGATGATTCTCGCCATGCCGAGTTTATGTGTCTTTTGTCCTGGTACTGGTGGGATGATGATGTTGAGGGTTTCGTTATCGAAGATATTTGCCGCCGCTGTTATCAAATCGCCGAAGATAGCGGTGGATTCCGCGAAGACATCTTTTATATAGACTTCGTCATTTCTCAGATAACAGAACGCCAATCCGCAGATGTCTTCACCGTATTTCGCGACAAGGAGATGATTGTCAAACAATTCAAGATCTTCAGTGATGACGCTGAAGTCATATTCGTCATGCTGAATACAACAGTTACGACTTCTCATCTTTGTGTTGAAATAGTCATAAACCTGATAGAAATCAATCTCTAACTCTTCTTGTAGTCTTGTAGTCTTGTAGTCTTGTAGACTTATAATCTGACATCCAGATGCTGTCGGTTGACTGTTGTCGGTTGATTGTTGTCTCTTAATTCTAATCTTAGAATAATCGAATGTCGGGATGAAGTTGGTTCCTTCGTAATAGTTGAAGAGACTTTCCGATGCTGGGATGAGCGCAGCGAAACAAGCTCCGTTGTTCTTCGCCTGATTTAACGCTTTGATGATTAAATCGTTCATCAAGCCTTGCGAGCGATAGTCTGGATCGGTACAGCAGCCTGAGAGATAGGAGCAGCCTATTGTCTTTCCATAATAAGAGAAAGGGTAGGAGATGATCTGCATCGCCGAGACCACCTTGCCGCCTTTTTCAATATGAATATTGTCTTGCTCGTTATATCGTTTCTCAAAATAAAAATCAACGAATCGTTTGTCTTCCTCGCTGAAGCATGTATCCCAAAGTGCTTTGGTCTGATTCTTTATATTGTTATCCATAAAATTATTTATCAAATGTTAATTTGCCTTCGACAAGCTCAGGCACCAATTACGGTCACTGAGCTTGTCGAAGTGACAATAAATTAAACTTCAAAGAACTCCACAAATTCCAAGTTAAAATCAATTATCTCTTGATTCAAAATGCAAATTTGAAATTTAACGTCATTATATCTTAACTGTTCGACTGCTTCTTCCTCAGTGATATTGTTGTTTTCGTAATCTGCAACAATATCAGCGATTTCGTCGTTTACTCCGCCTGCGATGACGATGTCGTAATCAGCGGTAACGTCTTTGCCTTTACGACAATCAACGACGAATTTCAGCCATTCTTTATTATATGTTTCAAACTCGTTGAAACGATATCCTACGTTTTTGGTTTTGAAATAGTTAAACTCATAAACGTTTATGACAGGTTTGTCCGCTATTTTTCTTGCCAATGCCTCAGCTTCGACTTTTGAATTCGTAAGATAAAATCCTTTTCCGAAACCAAGATTTTCGCCGTTGGCATCAACAGATGGATTTTTTACTTCTTCACAAGAAACATGATATACTGTAATGTTCATTTTTATATTAGTTATTTTAATTTTCTCAAATTTTGGACGCGATAAATCACGTCCCTACAACAATTCCTAACCCCTAATTGTCAACAATCCTTTTGTAATCAGAAACTCAGGATTATACGACGTCTTTGCTTTTCGAAGTCCTTCAATTCCGAGGTCTTCTTCACGATTCACATACATGAATTCTTCAGGAATGTCTTTCGCAAACATATTGTTAATCATAGCGAACGCTCCTGTGTAATTGATGTCGGCTTTCTCAAAATGAACGCCGAATGTCTTATAGTTTATAGGAAAACCGAAAGTGAAAGCAACAACTTTATTGTCTACAAACAAGACTCCTCCTTTGATGCCAATCTCTTCCGCATGATTCATAGCATACAATAGCGCTTGTCGCTCGCTGTCAATGTTTTGATGTCTGTAATCCTCGTTGGTATTGTACCACTCATTTTCTTTTTCTTTACATAATTTAATAAGTTCCGGCGTCGCTGGTTTGTATTCCCAATTAGGGTATGTCTTCATGAATCTGTTGACATGATTTCTCTTCTGCTGGAACTTACTGCCTTTCAATGTTGCAAGGTCTTCTCTAAGATACACATAATCAAAGAAGTCGCGGTTTGGCATGAGATTGAATCTTTCGCGCATCTCATCACTGAGCTGGTTTTCAACGAAATGACATGCTGCATGCATAGCAAAAGGAATGCCTTGTTCATCAGCGTCTTTTATCAGCATTTCAACAATATGATCTGCGTTGCCTTTGCCTATAGGCATCATGAAAATTTCTTTTCCTTCACTTAAATATTTAAGCACCAAGAAATCTTCAACGATAGCATATTTTGTCTGATACAGGAATCGCCATGACACATGATTGGCAAACGACAGCTCGCAATTACAGCAGTCGTTCGGAAATATGCGAGATGTTATTATCTCTTTGCCTTCTAATGTGATATCTTTAAAATCAATCATATTTTGAACTTTTTAGACGTGTCAATGATTATTTGTTTTTTTAGGAATCATTGACGCGTCTCTACTTGTTTTCTCGTAGTCTTGTCGTCTCAACAAAGCGCATTCATACTTGGAGTGAAATCGATCTGAATCATCTGTGAGAAAATCTGTGCTGTCTCAACAGGTGAATAAGCTAGTTCAGTGGCTGCGATATTGAAAATCAATTCAACTTCGTTGATACTTATGTCTTTGTCAACCAAAGCTATAGAAATAAGATAACGCAGCATGCCTTCGCGTGTCTCTGGATTTATCTCGATAAGTTTCTTTATGGAATCTTTAAATATTTTAACGATGTCTTCTTTGACAATCTCGTCCAAGAAACTCTTTGGGAATATTTCCAATACTGACAATTCGCTGAGAATCATTTCCATTTCATCTTCTGTTATTTGGTTGTCGCTGTTGGCGATAATCAAACCTGCAGTTGCGATGAAATTGGCCATGTTGGAATCTAACTCAGAGTTCCTTACTTTTAATAAGATATCGATGATGTCGTTCATGCCGTTTTCCAATTCTTCTTTGGTTTCGCCATTTTCCTTAAAGAACACGCTTTTTGAAAATTGGTTCAATGCCTCGACTCTTATTGGATTTATTGGATGAGTCGCGAAGTTGATTCCTTTGTCGTTACGGAAATACTCAAGACGTTTTTTGTTGTCTTCCAAGAACGCCTCGACTTTCATATCCATCTTGTTGAAATCCAACCCCGATGACATCTTGAAGAATGCTGATATGCAGACATTTAAGTTAGGCATTGCCATATAACCGAAGCGGTCGGCAACGAGTTCTGACAGTTGTTGCCATAATCTTATTTTATATTGCAGTGTGATAGGGATAGGAGCGCCGTGAGGAAATACGAAGTTGATGAGTTTCACCAATGTAGCGTTTTTGTTGATAAGGTGTCCCATCTCATGACCGATGACGAAGCGGAGTTCATCGTCAGTCATAAGCTGAATGAGAGATGAGTTTACGTTTATGATGTTAGGTTCACCCTCTTCCTGAGCGGCTATTGCATAAGCATTGACTGAAGGGTCTCCTGTGATGTAGAAATCTACAGGCTCAGTAAACTGCAGCGCTTCCTTTATCTCATTGAAGATTTTGTAGTAGCGCGACAAAGTTCCTTCTTCAACCTTAAAACTATGGCCTTCAAGCATGCTGCGGTAGTAGTTGTCGGAGAATGGTATCTTAGCTAATTTAATTATTGACTCAACGATATTACCTTGTAAAGCATTATAAATCTGAGTGCTAAGTTCAACTTCCAATGGAAGTCCATATTCAGCTATCATTTGGGTGTTTTCCATAATTACAAAAGATTTATTGGTTTTATTTGGAATGTAAAGATACATTATTTTTATAGAAATAAAAAACAAACATCAATTATTTTTATTGAAAAAAACTTGTAGTCCTGTAGTCTTGTAGTCTTGTTGACTTTTTTATTATCTTTGCAAGATTAAAAAAGTAGAACATTATGGCATTGAATTGTGGTATCATTGGTTTAACCAATACAGGTAAGACAACTATATTTAATTGTATTTCAAATACTAAAGCTGAGATAGGTGGTTTCGCCACAAAAACAAACATCGGTATGTGCGAAGTACGCGACGAACGTCTCAAGCTTATCGACAATATCTCCCATTCAAAAAGAATCGTTCCAGCCACTGTTGAAATTGTCGACCTTCCTGGATTGACAAAAGGCGGTGAAGGCGTTGGTAACAAATTACTCGCAGAGGTTCAAACTGTTGACGCTCTCATTCACGTGTTACGTTGCTTCGATGAAGAAAACGTGCCTCACAGCGAAGGCTCCGTTGACCCTGTCCGTGACATGGAACTCGTCGACCTAGAACTTCAAGTGCGCGACCTCGACCTCGTCACTCGTAAGTTGCAACGCGTTGAGAAACTTATGAAAAATGGAGAAAAAGACAATAAAAAAGCATACGAAGTATTGACTGTCTATAAAGAAGCTCTTGAAAACATGCAGAACGCCCGTGATGCTAAAGTAGCTGAAGAAGACAAGAAATATATCCAAGACATCCAATTGCTCACCGCAAAACCTATTATGTATGTATGTAATGTAGACGACGCTTCTGCACTTACAGGCAACAAATATTCAGAGGCTGTGAAGGCTTCATTGAAAGAAGGCGATGAAATGATTATAATTGCCGGTAAACTGGAATCTGAAATAGCTGAACTCGACGACGACGACAAAGCTATGTTCATGGAAGACGCTGGCCTCACAGAACCTGGTGTCAACAAACTCGTCCGCTATGCATACCAGACTCTCAAATTACAGTCATTCTTCACAACAGGTACTGACGAGACTCGCGCTTGGACAATCCACATCGGAGATACAGCTCCTGTAGCTGCTGGCGTAATCCACTCCGACTTACAACGTGGCTTCATCAGAGCTGAGGTCATGAGCACAGACGACTTCCTGAAATACGGTTCAGAAGCAGCTGTTAAAGAAGCTGGCAAGTTCCGCGTAGAAGGAAAGAACTATATAGTACAAGACGGTGACATTTTGAACATTAGATTTAACGTTTGATGATATGCAGGAATATGTAGTATTAGTTGACAACAACGACAATCCTATAGGTCTGATGGAGAAGATGGAAGCTCATATCAAGGCTGAACTGCATCGCGCATTCTCCATATTCATATTCAACACTAAAGGAGAGATGTTGCTGCAACAGAGAGCTTTCTCCAAATATCACACTCCAGGCTTGTGGACCAACACATGCTGCTCGCATCCTCGCCACGAAGAGTCTCTAGAACAAGCTACTGCACGTCGCTTACAAGAAGAGATGGGCATGCAGTGCCAGCTTGAAGAAATATTCCATTTCACATATAAAGCCGATGTCACTCAAGGACTTACGGAACATGAGATTGACCATGTTTTCGTAGGCACCACAGACGAGACACCTATTATTAACACCGAAGAAGTGGCTTCATGGAAATATGACACTATGGACAATATACGTATCGACATAGAAAACAAGCCTCAAGAATACACTCCTTGGTTTAAAATCGCATTTGCTGAATTGTTAAAACATTATAACAAATAATTATGGAACTCTCTCATTTCCCTTTCCTGGAAAACCTTAAAGAAAACAGATTCTTCCTGCTTGCTGGACCTTGTGTCATAGAAGACGAAGAATCACCATATAAAATAGCAGAACAACTGGTGAAAATATGCAAGTCATACGACATCCCTTACGTATTCAAAGGCTCTTACCGTAAGGCAAACCGTTCTCGAATGGATTCTTTTATGGGAATTGGAGACGAGAAAGCTCTCAACGTTCTCAAAGGCATAAGAAAAGAATTCGGAATACCAGTAGTCACCGACATACATGCGGCTGAAGAAGCAGAGATGGCAGCCGAATACGATGTCGACATACTCCAGATTCCCGCATTTCTGTGCAGACAGACTGACCTCCTGATAGCTGCAGCCAAGACAGGCAAGATAGTCAATATCAAGAAAGGACAGTTCTTGTCGGGAGCATCAATGAGATTTGCAGTAGAAAAAGTGCAGCAGTCAGGAAACAATGCAGTAATGCTTACAGAACGAGGCAATTTCTTCGGCTACCAGGATCTTGTAGTCGACTATAGAAACATATACGATATGAAACAATGCGAGGTGCCTGTCATTATGGACGTGACTCATTCATTACAGCAGCCTAACCAGACATCTGGAGTAACGGGAGGCAAACCAGAACTCATAGAACTGATTTCCAAAGCGGCTATCGCTGTGGGCGCCGACGGACTTTTCATAGAGACTCATCCTAATCCTGCAGCTGCAAAATCAGACGGAGCTAATATGCTCAGACTCGATCTTGTCGAACCACTGCTCGAAAAACTCGTAAGAATTAAAGAAAGCCTTTAAGGCCTTAAACCAAATGCTATATTAAACGTTTTAACATCTGAAAATCATTCTTATGTTGAAACGTTTAATTTTATTAATATTATTATTATCTCATATCTTAATTCTTCGCTCTGAAGAAGAGACATTGTCGGTGGGAGTGACCAACAGTCCGCCTTTCATCATTATCGAAGACGATGATATCACAGGATTGACGATAGACCTATGGAGCGTCATCTCTGATTCTTTAGATATTGACTATCATTTTGTAAAGACAGATATCGACAATGTTGTAACTAACATATACGAAGGTGAAGTCAATATTTCCATTTCACCGATGGCGATAAGCTCCGCTCATGCCGACAGTACTTTCTACACGCAGCCTTTTTATATCACATCGATGTGCGTCGCCGTTGAGAACCATTACGAGTCAGGATTTGTGACGATAATGAAAAACCTCTTCTCACTTTCTTTCCTGAAGACAATAGGATTGCTGTTGTTCATCAACTTATGCATAGGAACTTTGATATGGTTTGCTGAGAGAAAAGACAATCCTGCTTTCTCTGATAAGATGTTTAGCGGCATCATCGACGGATTCTGGTGGTCGTGGGTGACGATGACGACGGTAGGATACGGCGACAAATCGCCTTTAAGCAGAAACGGCAAGATATTGGGAACCATCTGGATGCTGGTGGCTATACTCATAATAAGCGGTTTCACCGCGACGATATCTTCGGAGTTGACGACGAAAAGACTGCAGAACAACGTCACCAACATCCATGACCTACATAAGATGAAAGTCGGATGTTTGGAAGGAAGAAATACATCGATATATCTGGATTACAAGCATATAAACCACAAACAATATAAAACCTTTGACGATGCCTTTGACGCTTTGGAAAAAGGAGAGATAAACGCCTTGGTTGACGACGGCGCGACTTTAAGCTACTATTTCAGGAAATATGAAAAAGACATGATGAAAAAGATAACGCTGATAGAACTGCCAAACAACAAGGAATATTATTGCTTCATGTCGACGCAGCCATATCTTGTGAATAAGATAAACCCGTATCTGCTTGGTTTTCTGGAGTCGGAACAGTGGAACAGGCTGCTGAGGAAATATGGACTTTCGGAGTAAAAAGTCACCAAGATGCTAAAGCTCTGAGACAGCGAGTGGAGATACATTAATTGTCAATAGACAACATATTTGGGGTATATGGTGCCTGAGCTTGTCGAAGGCATGAACTCGTCACTTCGACAGGCTCAGCGACCGAATGAGCCCTGAAAGGGAGAAACAGATATATTGTAAGACAATGCCTTATGATAACAGAAACACAAAGTGCTAAAACCCGCCACTTCCATCGCCCCAATGCGTTAGGGATTGCAGCGGCATCCTTTGCGAGAGAAGCGTTAGCGGAACGAGCAAAGATATAGCGGAAAGCCCGACGGCGGAGCCGGAACGCCCAAAGAGAATTGAAAATTGAAAGTGGAAAGTTTGCTGTCGGTGGTCAGCTATCAGCAGTCAGTTTTGTAGGGATACGATTCATCGCGTCCAATATTGTAGAGACGTGTCGACAATACCTATGAAATGAAAGATGATTGTTGATGCGTCTCTTTTTAGATATTTTTGCCCAAAGTTCACGGCTCAAAATTCACTGCAAAAAAATATTTTCATTTTTTACTGAATTTTTTACCACCTTTTGTTATATATAAAATAAAAACGTATTATTACAAAATAAATTGGAATATAGAAAGCGTAATATAATTAACTGATATAAAAATAGATATGGATAAAAAGAAAAGAATTGTTGTGTTTACTGGCGCTGGCGTCAGTGCCGATAGTGGCATTGCAACATTCCGTGACGCAGACGGACTTTGGGCGAACTACCGCATCGAGGAGGTGTGTACTCCTGAGGCATTGAAGAACAACAGAGCGAAAGTCATTGAGTTTTATAATCTGCGTCGCAAGGAGTCACTGACGAAGAAACCTAACGCAGGACATATTGCCATCGCCGAGATGGAACAATGGGCGGATGTCTGCGTGATAACACAGAACGTCGACAACCTTCACGAGCAGGCTGGTTCTACGAGAGTGGTGCATCTTCACGGCGAACTGATGAAGTTGCGTTCTGAGGCGAATCCTGATCTCATATACGACATCAACGAAGGCTGGGAGCAGGATCTCGATGCACGCGGTGAAGACGGAGCCTTGCTGCGCCCTCACATCGTGTTTTTCGGCGAGGATGTGCCGATGTTCGACTACGCAAGTAGGATTGTAGAAAGTGCAGATATTTTGATAGTTGTAGGAACATCGCTGGCAGTATATCCAGCAGCCTCGTTGGTCTACTTTGTGCGTGACAAACAAGTGCCGATTTATTTGGTCGATCCAGGAACGCCAGACACATCTAATATTCAAAACCCATTGACGCACATCAAAGAACGCGGCGCGGTGGGAGTGCCGCAGTTGGTAGAGAAACTGAGAGGAGCTGAGGAGTTGAAAACTGAAAGTTGACGGTCAGCAATCAGCAGTCAGCAGTCAGTATTGTAGGGATGCGATTCATCGCGTCCAATATTGTAAAGACGTGTCAACAATACCGAAGAAATAAACGATGTATTGTTGATGCGTCTTTTTTTAGACATTTTTGCCCAAAGCTCACGGCTCACAGCAAAAAAATAGTGGACAAAGTCTGTTGACTGTAGTCCGTAGTCTGTTGACCAAATAAAACAAACATCATGAAATTACTTTACGTACATGGTTACAATGGTGACCCTTATGGAAATTCTTACAATAATTTGAAGAACGCTTGTGGCGAGAAGTATGAGTTGCATACCATCGACTACGATCCGACTCGTCCAAGAGAAGCGGTCAGTATGATTCACGAGTATGTGAGCGAGCATAAGATTGATGTTGTCATCGGTGCCTCGCTAGGCGGTTTCCTGACGATGAATGTGTTTGGCGTACCACGTGGTTAGAGGAGTGAGAGGTTGACTTTATTATTCATTTCTTCAAATATTAACAGAGCTTCTTTTTTGTTAAGTCCAGCTTTTACTGCAACAGCAATTAAGTCATCGGTTGTTGGTACGATGTTGTCGTTGATTGATGTCGTGTGAAACCCATTCATGCCGTTGCTTGGAAGTAAATCGTAAGCGGGAGAGAGATGCCAATTGTCGTTGCGGTATATAAATGAAAAGTTTTTGGCATGGTCATCTTTATTCTCAATAAGATAGTTGAACACCATCAATCTGTAAACTTTCCATAGTTCTGCAATGCTATGTGTAAGAGCAGCGCATACTTGGAAAATATGTGTGTAATCGATGCTTGGGACACGATAATCTGCGCCTATTAAACCTGCAATGCTTACTACATGTAGTTTTCCATCTGTGGTGCGGTCAAATCGTTCTACTCCAAAATATTTGTCCTCAAACAATTGCGTTTCAGGCATCTCGATACCACATTCTTTTGCAAGCAGTGAATATTTGTATTCGTCACGACCGATGCTTGTTGGATCTTGTTTTGCTCGAAACTTGACCAACCATTCTTTACCGTTATATTGTGTAAAAATCTTTGGGCGAGCTCCGCCTGGAGAACCGCCGCGTTGCTGAAATTCCTCAATGCCTTCGCCAATATACTCTTCGCTGTCAAGTATACGTTCTGCTTCTAATGCTAGTTTCTCAAAATCAGCATATTCTTGTTTGCTTACCACGCTTTTGTCGGGACGAAACTCCAATGCGCCGCGTCCCGTTGAACCGACTAATGCAAGACGATCGAGTAGGGTAAGGGTACGAGTATTGATGCCCTGCTGTTGTAAATATCTGTCAAGTATCAGTAATCCCCATCCATCAGGCAGGCAGTCGTCGAATACGCCGAAACCTCCGTCGAAAGGGCGAGGCTTTGCAATGAAAACACCACTGCGCAAAGGTAACTCGAAAGGAGAAATCGAGAATCCGGAAGAAATCCATTCCGTAGAATATTCAAATGCACATAAATGATCTTTGGTCAATGCAAGACGACCGACCAAACGATTTTCGTAAACGACCTCAATCTGTTTTATGCTATTCATTTTTCTTGCCTCTTTTTCTATTAAACTTCTGTTCGTTAAGTACGTCATCTATAGATTGATACTGCTGCTGCATGAACAACGCGTCAAAATCAGATAGTGCATTCAATGCAAACCCGATTTGAAGCAATCCGCGTAATGAAATCTCGCCAGTCTGCTCAAACCTACGATATGTTGCAAACTTGACGCCCGCTTTTGCCGACATTCCTTCCTGTGTCAGATTA
>JAFZDU010000008.1 GCA_017561025.1 Bacteroidales bacterium
CATGCTTTATGTTTTTTCTTGGAATCTTTTCGCCTTTCTTTAAATCACATAGCTCGCTATGTTCTTTCAAGAAAAACAAAAATCTTCTCAAAGAAAAATTCATAAATCATTTGCAAAGCAATTTATAGAAATTCCCTTAAAATAAAAAAACACGCCAAGCACAAAACAGCACTTGACGTATTAAAACCTCCTAACTCGTACGCCTCTTTGATAAGAGACACCACAAAAACGCAATTGAGACGCCACAGGGGTGACGTCTCTACATCTGGCGCTTCGACAAGCTCAGCGACCAAACAATTCCTAACTCCTAATTCCTAATTAAACAATCACCATCCTTTAGGTTTTGAGATAGTGCTCCAGAATCCTATTACAGTCGTGAATATCATGAAGAAACAATCGTATATAGGAGTGAATGCCAATCCTAGATGTTTCTCGCCTAATTGTTTCGCTGACTTATGGTAGATGATTACTTGTGTTATGTAATGTATCAATGCAAAAAAACCTATCACTACAAAATAATATATCTTTCCTAAAGAAATCTCGAATGCTGCAGGAAGCATGAACAATGCTATCAATGTTGGATAATAAAGCAAACGACTTCCGAGCAAGAGTCCTAATATTCTGTTTATGTTCGATTTATATTTTATTCCAGTAGAATAATGACGTCTCTTCTGACGTATCCAGGCGCCCCAGCTTCTCTTAGGCTCCGACTCTACCCTATTGACAGCATCGATATAGACATTTGTATTTTTCCTATTAGCCACCTGACTTATGAACAAATCATCGTCACCGGAAGGAATATTATAATGAGAAGTAAATCCTTTGTTTTTCATGAAAGTGCTCTTTCTGTAAGAGAGATTTCTTCCCACTCCCATATAAGGTTTCTTTGCCAAAGCCAACGACAAATATTGCATAGCGATGTATAACGTATCAAAACGGATAAGCTTGTTCAAAAGACCTTTGCGTTCAAAATAAGGTCCGTAAGCGACAACAACTTCCGTATTGCTTCTATATGCAGAAACCATTTCCTTGATCCATTGGTCTGTTGTTGGAACACAATCAGCGTCGGTAAGAAGGAGCAAATCGTGTTTCGCTGATTTTATTCCCATACTCAAAGGGAATTTCTTTCCATGGAAAAAGTTAAGGTTCTGAGTCAGATTCACTAGATTAATTCTAGAGTTGTTTCTCGCCA
Organism: Bacteroidales bacterium; assembly: GCA_017561025.1. Classification (GTDB taxonomy): domain Bacteria; phylum Bacteroidota; class Bacteroidia; order Bacteroidales; family F082; genus Limimorpha. Next base: position 1,193 of record JAFZDU010000008.1, read on the forward strand.
TGTCTTTCAGATATTCCTCGGTATCATCCTGAGAGCAGTCATTGACGATAACCAATTCAAAGTCGGGATAATCCTGCGACAGCACTGCCGGGATAAGGTCTTGAAGATATTCATAAGAATCGCGTGCGCAGACGATGACAGAAACAGGCTCAAGCACTGCATTTTTATCTTTCTTTTTGTAGAACGCCAGCCTTCTGAATAAGACCCAGTGATACAGCATCTGCACCAACCAAGCCAATAAGAACAACACCAATACTATGAATGCCAACTGATTAAAATTGAAACTTATACTCACTGTAACAATATTTTTTCTGCCAATTATTCTATAATGAAATCTGTAAAATTTCACTGCAAAAGTATGAATTTTCCATAGGAAAAAATAGTATCTTTGCCAAAAAATTTTATGAGATTTTCACTTGTCAAAAATGATACATCGAGCAATGCTCGCGCAGGCGTCCTGACTACCGACCATGGTAATATAGAGACACCTATTTTTATGCCCGTTGGAACATTGGGTGGTGTTAAAGCCACACACATGAGAGAGTTAGAGGAAGAGATACAGGCTCAGATCATTTTAGGCAACACCTATCATCTTTACTTACGTCCAGGTCTAGATGTCCTGAACAAGGCCGGCGGTCTTCACAAGTTCAACGGATGGAATCGTCCTATCCTCACCGACAGCGGCGGATTCCAGGTTTTCTCCTTGACAGGCATCAGAAAGATGAAAGAAGAAGGTGTGGTATTCCAATCTCATATCGACGGCTCCCGTCACACCTTCACTCCTGAAAACGTGATGGATATCGAACGTACTATCGGAGCCGACATCATGATGGCTTTCGACGAATGCACTCCCGGAACAGCAGACTTCAGATATGCCAAGGAGTCGATGGAGAGAACACATCGCTGGCTCGACAGATGCTGGAAACGCTTCGACGAGACTGAACCTCTCTACGGTTACAACCAGTCGCTCTTCCCTATTGTTCAAGGATGCGTATATCCTGAACTCAGACGACGCTCAGCCGAATATATCATCAAACACGAAGCCGACGGCTACGCCATAGGCGGTCTCGCCGTGGGCGAACCGACAGAACAGATGTACGAGATGATTGAAGTGGTCAATGAAATACTGCCACAAGACAAGCCTCGTTACCTCATGGGCGTAGGAACTCCTGCCAACCTGCTCGAGGCTATATCCAGAGGCGTCGACATGTTCGACTGCGTAATGCCTTGCCGCAACGGACGCAACGGCATGCTCTTCACATCAGAAGGCATCATCAACATCAAAAACGAAAAGTGGAAATACGACTTCTCTCCATTGGACGAAAACGGAACCACTTACGTCGACAGAGATTATTCAAAAGCTTACCTGCGCCATCTCATCGTCTCGAAAGAGATGCTGGGGCCTATGATAGCAACAGTCCACAACCTCGGCTTCTACCTATGGCTCGTCAAGGAAGCAAGAAAACATATTATCGAAGGCGACTTCAGCTCATGGCGCGACATGATGTTAGTAAAAGTCACACAGAGAATTTGACATGAAAAAGCTAGACTGGTACATATTCAAGAAATACATCGGGACATTCATATTCTCAATCAGCCTGCTGATTATTATAGTGATAGTATTCGACGTGTCGGAAAACATTGACAGCTTCATTAAAAACAACGCTAGTTTCAAGGAAGTTGTGCTGCATTATTATGTGCCTTTCATACCTTATTTCATCAATCTGTTCATATATCTATTCGTCTTCATCTCCGTCATCTTTTTCACATCCAAGATGGCAGGACATACCGAAATCATTGCAATATTAAGCAGCGGCATCAGCTTCAGAAGGTTCCTATACCCTTACATACTCGCAGCTACAATGCTCGCAGCCATATCTTTCTACCTGGGCAACTTCCTGATACCTCAGACCGACACCGTCAGAAGGGTCTTCAAAGACACATATATGGAAAAACTCACCAAGAGTTCAGGTTCCAACATACACGTACAGATAGAAAAAGGCGTTTATGTTTATGTAGGCAACTTCGACATCAAAAAGAAAATAGCATACAAGTTCTCCTTGGAAAAGATAGAAGACAACAAACTAACATATAAGGTCATAGCCGACAAGGCCACTTTCGATACCATCAACGGAAAATGGCAACTCTCCAATTATGTAGAACGCTTCATATCTCCAGAAGAAAGCCTCAACCGTGGTAAGACAAAAGACACCACTTTGGTCCTGAAGCCTAGAGACCTATATAATATAAAAGAAGAATTCGAAGAAATGAACCTCTTCGAAATTCGCGAGCACATACAAAACCTCGAAATGAAAGGCGCCGACCACTCTCTTCAATACAGAATAGAGATGCATAAACGTATCGCTTCACCTGCAGCCATCCTTATACTTACAGTGATCGGTGCAGCACTCTCAAGCAGAAAGGTAAGAGGAGGAATGGGACTGCACCTAGGTTTGGGAATAGTCATCACATTCTCTTATATCCTATTCATGGAATTCTCTCGCGTTTTCGCTATCTCAGGCGTGTTCTCACCATTCATAGCCGCATGGCTGCCCAACATAGTCTTCTCGATAATAGGAATCTACTTCTTCGTCAAAGCACCGAAGTAATTCAATGCATAATTCATAATTAGAGAATTGCTAACTCCACACTCCTAAACTTTAAAAAAACTTGTAGTCTCGTAGTCTTTTTTTTTATTATTTTAGCGAAAAATTATTTTTCGTTATGCATATAGCTATCGCTGGAAATATCGGTTCGGGAAAAACCACACTAACCCAATTATTATCAAAACATTTCGGATGGCAGCCTCATTATGAGGAAGTCGACAACAACCCATATCTTAGCAGTTTCTATGACGACATGTTACGCTGGTCGTTCAACCTGCAGATATATTTTCTCACAAGCAGATTCAAACAGATCATCGACATCAGAAACAGCGGAGCCGATGTTGTGCAAGACAGGACAATCTACGAAGACTCTTATATCTTCGCATCTAACCTTTATGAGATGGGACTTATGTCGACTCGCGACTATGAAAACTACCAGTCATTGTTCGAACTTATGAGTTCTTATATGCAAGCCCCCGACCTGCTTATATATCTGAGAGCCGACATCCCAACACTGGTCAGACAAATAGCAAAACGTAACAGAGCCTACGAACAGTCGATACGTCTCGACTACCTCAAAGCTCTTAACGACAAATATGAAAACTGGATCGCAAGCTATGACAAAGGGAAAGTCCTTATCATTGACAGCGACAATCTCGAATTCGAAAACCCAGAAGACCTCAGCAAGGTTATTGATAGCATCAACGCTTCGCTGAATGGACTCTTTTGATTAGAAACTCAAAAATTCAAAATCTCAGAATCTCAGATTTTTTTGAGGTTTTGAGGTTCTGAATTTCTAACATATTCCAATTACCTTAAACATAAAAAATGAAAATACTCGGAATTATACCAGCTCGTTATGCCTCGACTCGTTTCCCAGGCAAGCCATTGACTATCATCAACGGCAAGACGATGATACAACGTGTTTACGAACAATCTCTTAAGGCTGAACTGCTCACCGATGTTGTAGTCGCTACCGACGACCAACGCATTTACGATGCTGTGATTGCTTTCGGAGGAAAAGTGATGATGACATCTTCTGAACACAACAGCGGCACCGACAGATGCTGCGAGATAATAGAAAATATTGGAAGCCAGTACGATGCCGTCATCAATATTCAAGGCGACGAGCCTTTCATAAATCCGGAGCAGATAAACCAGATTGCAGCTCTCATCTCCACAGAAGAAAGCCAGCTCGCTTCTTTATGCAAACCTATCAAAGACGAAGACGAACTCTTTGATGAAAATGTCGTAAAGGTAGTCTTCGACAAAAATGGCAAGGCACTATACTTCAGCCGTCAGACGATTCCATTTTTAAGGAAAGCAGATAAAAACGCCAAGTCGTGGATGGAACAGAGGACATTCTATAAGCACATAGGCATTTACGCCTACAAGACTGATGTGCTAAAAGTAATAGCAAGACTCCCGCAGTCGGGACTTGAACTGGCAGAATGCCTGGAACAACTCCGTTGGCTAGAAAATTCATTTGAAATAAAAATGGGAATCACCGAGTATGAAAGTTATTCCATTGATACACCGCAAGATGTAGAAAAATGTTTAAAATTCTTCAAAGATTAAAGTATTTTTCTTAACTTCGCAAACCGATTTATTTTATTATTGAAAACTTCTAATTTTATGATTACTAATTACTTGATAGAGTTATTAAAAGACAACGAATGCGTAATCGTTCCAGAATTTGGCGCTTTTATTTCCAAAAGGCATTCTGCAACAATAGATTATGCAAACCACCGTTTTATGCCTCCATACAAAGAGTTAGTTTTCAATAATAAGTTGACAAACAACGACGACTTGCTCCTTAATTATATCATGCAAAAAGAGAATATAACTAAGGATGAAGCTCTTGAGAAAATCCAAAAATTCGTCAACCAAAGCGCTGCTATCCTCGATGTCAATCTCGAACTCGAATTGGAAGGCCTCGGCAAGTTACGCAACTTCGGAGGCGATTTTGTGTTTGAGACTGAAAACGAGACAAACCTGCTCGGCGACTCTTTCGGATTGACAAGCTTCAACTATCAGCCTATCTTCCGCACAGAGACTTATCAGGTCATAAAGGAAAAGATACTCGTCGAACAAAAAGAAAAGAACACCGAATATTCTATAGCAATAGAAAGCGTTGAAGAAGTAGAAAGCGAAACAAGCAGAAGAAAACCTAATCTGTTCAGAACATTCGCTTACACAACATTAGCATTCTTATTGATTTTCGTAATAAACTGGACAACAGAAAAATCAGACTCACAACTCGCAAGCTGGAATCCTTTCTTGTACTCTTCCCCTAATGAATACTTTATTAACATTTTAAGCAGTAATGAAGTAATGGAGGAATGTAGTGATGAAGTAATGGAGAGTGTTGAGATTGCAGAGATTTTAGAGGAAAGTGAAGAAATTGAAACAACTGAAGATACTGAAGAAGTTGAAGCAATTGAAATAACTGAAGAAATCGAAGTGAAAGAGGATGTTGAAGTAACAGAAGTTCCTGAAATCCTTAATTCCTCAGATTCTCAGATTCTCAATTCCTACTACATCATCGGTGGTTCATTCCAAACTGAGGAGAGTGCTGCCAAATGCGTCAGCGACTTGAGAAAGCAAGGTTTTGAAAATGCATCTTCATTAGAGAAAAATAGTAAAGGTAATATTCGTGTTTATTATGAATCATTTGCAGAGAAGGCTGACGCTTTGATTCGTCTTGAAGAAATCAAAGGTAAGGTAAACGAATCTGCATGGTTATTATTCCAAAAATAGATAATATGGGAAAAAACAAGTTAGAACGCTTCGCAGAAAACAAGACTTTCAACAATCTTTTTGAATATTCATTTGAAAGACTTAAAAATGAAGGATTTCCATTGAAAGGAAGATGGAAACAAGATTTCTTCAAGAACGACAACCCTATAGTTTTGGAATTAGGATGCGGTAAAGGCGAATATACCGTAGGTCTCGCACGCGCACACAAAGACATCAACTATATTGGCGTCGACATCAAAGGCTCACGTATGTGGGTCGGTCTCTGCCAAGCACGCAATGAAGGCCTCGATAATGTAGCGTTCCTCAGAACACACATCGAACTCATCGACGGCTTCTTCGCCGAAAATGAAGTGGATGAAATCTGGGTCACATTCCCAGACCCACAGCCTTCAAAGGCGCGCAAACGTCTCACAGGACCTAACTTCCTCGAACGTTATCGTACATTCGTGAAACAAGAGGGCGTAGTCAACCTCAAGACCGACAGCGACCTCATGTATGAATTCACAGTAGAGACAGCGAAAGAAGGCGAACTCCCAATATTCTACAACTACGACAATCTCTACGCCAACGACGACGATTTGGAAGTAAAGAAAATCAGAACATACTACGAGCAGATATGGCTCGACAAAGGACTGACAATAAAATATATCAGATTCGGAATAAACAAAAAAGAGGCTTGAGGCCTCTTTTTTTTATGGCTAATGACAAATGACTAAAGGCTAAAGTAAAAAAATCTGCCTCCAAAAATTCAACATCCAAGCCGCCACAGTGGTTACTACTCTACAAATCATTCCTAATTAAAAAAACGCTTGTTGTCTTGTAGTCATGTAGACTTGTTGTCTTTTTTTTATATCTTTGCGTCTATGAGAATAATTCTGGTTTTTATATTATTAGCCATAGGCTGTCAACAGACAACAGTCAACGGACAACAGACTTCGTGTGCGGTGCCTGAGCCTGTCGAAGGCACAACGAGCGGACAACAGACTTCGTGTGCGGTGCCTGAGCCTGTCGAAGGCACAACGTCCGGCGCTTCGACAAGCTCGGCGATCTCGTTCCCACGGACTGTTGACGGTTGTCCGTTGTCTGTTGACTTTCACGAATCTGCGATTCGTATCGCCGACTCCTTATATAAAAACTACCTCCCACAATCGAACTTCGAAGAAGTGAAAGTCGCGATGGAGTTCTTTGATAGCCTTCGGCTGACAACAGTCAACAGTCAACAGACAACAGACTTTGTCCACAGGATTTTTCCAAATAGAAAACAAAAAGACTTGTGTACGGTGCCTGAGCCTGTCGAAGGCACAACGTCCGGCGCTTCGACAAGCTCGGCGATCTCGTTCCCACGGACTGTTGACTGTTGTCCGTTGTCTGTTGACTTTAAATGCGCAAAAGCGCATTACTACCACGCTGTGGGCTTGACTGAGTGCGATGACATTGTAGGAGCCTGCGAGCATTATCTCATCGCTTTGGAGATTATGGAGGAGATGATGGCTAAAGACAAAAGACTAAAGGCTAATGACAAAAGACTAAAGGCAAAAGGAAAGAAGCCTGTTGACAATCCAGAGGATTATGAAAAGATAAGGTTTATAGCGTTGATTTGTAATAGACTTGGACGCTTGTTTAATAATGAAAATTATTGTGATTTAGCTATTTTGAAATATAAGAAAGCATTAGGATATGTGGATTTAATAACTGACAATTCATTTAAAGCTAATTTATTGAAGGAATTAGGAAATTCTTATCAGTTATCTAATAATGCAGATACTGCTTTATATTATTATAATGAATCATTAAGATACAATTCAAATCTGACAAACATATTGGATGTTGAAAAAAGTATTGCCCAAATATTATTCGACAAAGGCGAAAAAGACAGCGCATATATTCTGATTAAAAACAATCTGAATAAGATTGATAATATCAATTTAAAATATTCTTATTTTAATACATTAGGAGAGATGTATGTAGAGGATGAAGAATATGATTCAGCCATATATTACTATAAAACAAGCATGAGTAGCAATAATATCAATATAAAACTGTCATCTGCAATCAGTCTTTCTTCCATATATGATTCTATTAATGATAAACAGAAAAAAGCAGTTTATGACGAAATACTTTCAAAATTATTTATTAAAGAAAGTAAAGACATAGTAAATAAAACAAAACTTCAAAGTATTTACGAAAGATACAAGGAAAGGAAAGTAGAAAGAGAAAGAATCAAAAACAGAAAAAAGATATCTTCTATTATCATATCGTTATCGTGTATTGTAATTCTAATGTTTACAATTATTATATTAATAAGGCGCAGGTATAACAAGAAGCATATAGAACTATCACTTATTTTGAATGAAAAAGAAAGGAATATTATAGATAAGGATGATATTATAAATCAGATTACAGATGAAATTAAGCTAAAGGAAGAAGAGCTTCAGAAACTATTATTCAAAAACTCTTTTACCGACGGAAAGTTAAAGAGCAAAAATGCAGAAATTCAAAATAAAGATGAATTGATAAAGAAATATGAACTGGAGATTATAAGTCTTAAGAACAAATTGGAACGAACTATGTCAGGTCTTTCAAATGTTAATGAATATTATAATTCCATAGTGTGTTCTAAAATTTTAAAACAAATAGAAGAACTCTCAGAAAAAAACATGGATACATCTTGTCTTGAACCATTAAAACAAGAAGAATTCTTTTTATTACTTAAGTGTGCAAATAGATATTTAAATAATATCTTTAACGATTTATCAAGCAAATTTCCAAAATTAAAAAAAGAGGATTTATATTACTTAAGTCTTATAATTATAAATCTTAATGACAAACAGATTGCCTCTTTGTTTGGGGTAACATACAATTCTATCAAGGTTAGAAAGAGGAAAATATGTTCCATATTTAATATTACGACAGAAGAATTATACAAATTCCTAAATAATCATTTATAGATAAAATACGGATAATCAAGTTTTTAAGCAATTTTGTATTATTATTTTTCTCTTGACATAGATATTGTTCAAACTTATCTTTGCAAGAAAAAAAGTATGAAAAAATTGTTTATATCTGTTATGATTTTGCTTGCTGCCTCTACAATTGAGGCAGAACAAAAGTATGTAAGAGATGGTGTTGATGTATATTCTACACACTCTAATATTTACAACAGTACCGAAACCCGTTCCGAATCCATCTCAGCTGACATTACTGGTCACACTTTAACTATTACCTTTAACGATAATGTGGGAATTGCTCATATTATTATTAAGGATTCTAACGGTGTTTATATCGACAGAGAGAATGTCTTCTCAACACCAGATTACGCTACTTTCTTTATTAATGATGCCGGCTACTACAGAATGGACATCACATTAAGCAATGGCGAGCAGTATTATGGATATTTCAGAGTTGAAAATTGAAAACTGAAAGTTATGAGGATTAGCATTTTTGCAATAGGGAAAAACAAGTTCATTAAACAGCCGTCTCTGTAAATGGAATGGCGAGAAGTTGTTTTACAGAGACGTTAAAATAGTTTTAAAATTCATTATTAATCATTAAAATCTATTTATCATGAAAAAATACATATTACTAATCATAACAGTCTCTTTAATAGCATTTCAAGCATGTAAGAAAGATAACGAATTAACAAATCCTGACAGAACATCAAGAACATCAAAAGTATATAATACAGAAAGCTCATCTTTTAATCCAAGAGCCATCGATGATATGGATTCATATCTGACAAATTTCTTAAAGGAAATTAAGTCGCCTACACGTGACGCTCAGCCCATGTCGGTAGAAGATGCTCAATGGCACTTGTCAGCATGTCTGAATTTTCAATTCTGTAATGCCAATGTCGAAAAAACACAGGTTGTTTATGATACTATTTATACAACAATTTGTGTAGATAATGGATATGTTTCTTTGAACGACATTAATACTTCCTTGCAGGAAATCTCTACAGAAGTGATTGATATTTACACTTCAAGCAATTTAGAAAACAAGAATATCTTGTTTATCAAACCAGAAATTCAAGACGAAGCAACAACTCGTAGTGGAAACATAGTCAGAACTATTGTGGCAACCTCTGGAAGAGATGGCGTTATTGGAAATTACTACTTTGATGATGAAGACATTCCATTATCATTGTTTCCAGAAGATGCTGAATATTCATGGAGAACAACAGCTGTCGATACCCTTGAGTATTTTATAAATATATATGAACCAACTAAGGAAGATATACCAGGTAGAGTATATTATGTAGAAACATTTAATAGAGAATGTAAATTCAATAATGGTTTTTCTGGAAGAATGTTTTTTACATATCATAGTTATGTTAAAGACTACAAACTTAATCAACAACAAATGGCATATTATTTAGATTCATATCTTGGTTTGATAGATTCGCTCTGTCCTGCGAATTTGACATATATATCTTCTATGATAGAACCATGGTGTGGTAGTGCTCCATGTACCACTACTGATATTACACTTCCAAATTATATACATCATGTGTTGTATATCAATTATGGATATGCGTATGGTACTGTCGTGCCTCCGATTATTGACCAATTATAATTTTTCATTTATATTTACACAAAATGAATATAATATTATTACAATTTAAAATTGATTAGCCATGAATAGAATATTGTTAAAAAGAGTATTATTGTTGATAGTTGCAATTGCAATGTCATTAACAGTAAAATCACAGTCACTAGTCAAGTATGAAAGATTTGTTGATGATGGTCATGTCTGGCATAATTGTACAAGAGCACTTGAAACATCTGATGGAAATATCATTATGATGGAAGAATGCATCGATGCGACAACAGATTTTTCTGAAGTTTATACAGAGTCCGTCAACCTGCTCAAAATAAGTCCTCAGGGAATGCTTATCGATTCAATCAAAGTAGATTTTACAGCTACAGGTAGTTTAGACAGCCCATTTCTTAGAATCGAATCTGAGACCAATAGCAATGTTATGGGAAGTTTGTGCCTGAACGATGACAACGAACTGCATTATACAGCAGTTTTCTTTGATGACAATCTTTCCATTACCAACACCATTGACATTGATTTGCCCGTAGAAGGATTTACATTTCCTTACAAATCAATTGTAGACGACAATAATGACATGATAATCGTGTCAAAGAAAGATGGCTCTGACGACACATATATATTTATCAAAATGGATATTTATGGCGAAATTAAAACCATAAAATATTCAATGTCAGAGAAATATAAAAACCTTTATATTACTGAAAATCCACTTTATATACACAGCAACAATCCTTTGAGTTATGGCTGTTATTTCATAGATGGTGCTGGTCGTACAACAATTGAGACGGTTATCTTGGATGATAACTTTGAAATATTAGATTTTGTTAAAATTGTAAGTTATTCAGTTGACGGTAAAAAGTATGTATTCGACTGTACAGAATCAGAAATGCTGTTTTTGAAAGACGGGAATATACTTATGAGTTCTATTGTACAAGAAACTCAAGGTTGGAATGACGAACTAAAAGAATATATTCAATTGACAAAATTTAACAAAGAATATGAAATTGTTGATTATGTAAGGGTAGCTTCCAGACTTATATATGGTGATGAGGGGTTGTTTTATATTAATTCGACTAAATCTATCTTAAAAGACAGTCAAGGTAATATTTATTTGATTTATATTAACACCGAAGGAGAGTATATGATAAGTTTCATAAACAACTATATGGAACTCGTTTGGGAATGTTCTTTAGAACAGACAGATGCTAATTTAACCTTTTTATACGATGCTTTTATTTTAGATGACAACAAATTGGTTGTTTATGGTGATTATGTAAAATTTGATGTGGGTTATTTTGGATTCTGCTATATGGTTACAAACAACAGCCTGTCAGTTTCTGAAAATCCTAACAATATACGCCCTTATAGTTTCTATCCAAATCCGGCTAATGATGTTATCAACATCAGTTTCTCACCAGATGTCAATGCAGAAAAAGTAGAGATTTACGGTATGGACGGAAAACTCTATCACGAACAAAACTTTAATTTGGAAACAATCAGTGTTAATAGCTTATCAAACGGAATCTACATGATGAAAGTTGTTCTCGATAATGGCACAACATTTAATGACAAGATTGTTGTAAAATAAGATTTTAAACCTCAAGAACTCAGAACCTCAGAAACACTCTGGGGTTCTTTTTTTGGAGTTCTGGAGTTGAGGGATTTGAGGAGTTGAGGGAATGTAATAATATCATCACTTCATTACTACATTACTAAAAAAAAAGTTCAAAAGCCAAAGTTCAAAAGGCTCCTAATTCCTAATTAATTAGACGCATCAATGTGTGTTTATTTTATAGGAATCATTGAAACGTCTCTACATTACTCCATCACTAAAAAACTTTGTGTTTCTGCGTCTCTGTGACTTTAAGTCTTTAATCATTACCCAGGTTCTTCAGCATAGGCACGAATCTGAAGTCGCCATATTCTTCTCTGGCCATACTTCCGTCTTCCTGTTTAGTGAGTCGCAGCATTGTCTGGGTATCTTCATTTTCCGACAATGGTATGACCATAATGCCCCCAACCTTAAGCTGGTCTACGAGATTTTGAGGTATCTCAGGAGCTGCTGCTGTTATAATAATCCTATCAAAAGGACCGAAGGTAGGAAGACCTTTGTTGCCGTCACCAAGAAAGGTTTTGATATTATAATTAAATTCCGAGAGGAATGTCTTTGTTTTTGCATACAGGTTTCTCTGGCGTTCCATGGTGAACACCTTGGCTCCCATTTCTGCCAGCACGCAAGCCTGATAGCCTGAGCCTGTACCTATCTCCAGCACCTTCATGCCTTTTTCAATTTTAAGCAAGCTGGTCTGGAAGGCGACCGTCATTGGCTGCGATATTGTCTGACCCGATCCTATAGGGAAAGCCTTATCCTGATATGCGAACTCCAAAAAAGACGAATCGAGGAAGAAATGACGAGGCACGCTGTTTATGGCATTAAGGACATTATTATCACTAATACCCTTATTCTTAAGATCTTCCACCAAAATTCTTCGCATTCCTTTATGTCTGTAATTATCTTCCTTCATAGCCTTAATTTTATGTCGCTAAATTACAAAAAAACCTTATATTTGCGAAAAAATAATACGATGTTGAAGATAGGAGTTTTGGGTGCAGGCCACCTCGGAAAAATACATATCAACTGTATAAAACAATTATCGGTTTATGAACTCGTCGGTTTCTACGACCAAGATGCCAACACTGCCGCAAAAGTATCTAACGACCTACAGGTTAAATGTTTCAGTTCTATTGATGAGCTTATCGACCTGGTTGATGTAGTTGACATTGTAACGCCGACAGTATCGCATTTCGAGTGTGCGTCACTGGCCTTGAAAAAAGGAAAACACGTCTTCATTGAAAAGCCTATTGTCGCCACCGTTGATGAAGCCAACAGACTCATCAAGATAGCGGAAGAGGCAGGTGTAAAAGTTCAGGTCGGACATGTAGAGAGATTCAACCCAGCATATATCTCCGCACGTCCTTACATCGACTCTCCTTTATTCATAGAGGCTCATCGTCTTGCATTGTTCAACCCTCGCGGCACCGATGTCCCTGTTGTTCTCGACCTCATGGTTCACGATATAGACATCATTTTAGATGTAATAAAGTCACCTATCAAATCCGTCAATGTCAGCGGCGTATCTATCGTAAGCCCGACACCTGACATCACCAACGCAAGAATCGAATTTGAAAACGGCTCCGTCGCCAACCTCACAGCTAGCCGTATTTCATTGAAGAACATGCGCCGCCATCGTATCTTCCAAAAAGACGCTTATATCACAGTTGACTTCTTAGACAAAAAGACCGACATCGTAAGAATCAACGACGTGACTGGCGAGGTAAATCCTCTTGCCATGACATTAGACCTTGCTAACGGCTCTTGCAAACAAATAACAATAGAACAGCCGGAAGTCACTCCTATAAATGCAATAATGACAGAACTTGAGAGTTTCAACAAAGCTATTGTCAATGACACCGAGCCTCCTGTTACAATACATGACGGCGTCCAAGCTTTGAAGGTTTGTTATATGATTCTCGATGAAATCACAAAACATCAAGAAATCGTACAAAAACATTTGAAGTAGACAATATTATATATTTTCTCACGTTCACCTTAAAATTATTTTTATGAGAATAACTCGTTACTTGTTTTCATTGCTTATGGCTGCCATGTTTGCATCAGTGGCATTTTCGTCATGCAATAAATTTGAAGGAAGCCAGGAAATCCCAGCATATATACACGTCGACACTTTCCTATTAACCACAAACTACATCTACGAAGGTGCCGCATCCCATAATATCACAGACGTATGGCTCTACATCGACGACAATCTCCAAGGATGCTACGAAATGCCTGCAACAATTCCTGTGCTGGAAAGAGGCAAACATAAAATCACAATATACCCTGGAATCAAACTTAACGGAAATAGTTCTACAAGAACCATAAACCCATTCTACCAGCCTTATATCATTGAAGAATTTGAACTGAAAGAAAAAGTTGTTGACACTATATGTCCTGCAACAACATATTACCCTATTGACGAGAGCACAATAAACTTCAAGTTCATGGAAGACTATGAAAGCCAGATACAGCTTGAAGACGAACAAAACAGCCAAACTTCAATAATAAGAACAGACAGAGACGACCCTGAGAGATGGGACGACCAATACAACAACTCACACTATTCCGGATATGTACATCTCAGCGACACCATCACTTATTTCTGTGTGGCTTCCGATGAATACAGAGACCTTCCGAACCAAGGCAACAGTATCTTTTTAGAAATAGACTACAAATGCACCGACTTGTTCGAAGTAGGTCTTTTCGCTAAGATAAGCAATGTAGAGAATCTGCCATTGGTATATGTTAACCCATCTCCTAAATGGAATAAAATCTACATCAACTTAGGCCCTAACATCACCGATAATCAAGATGCGGAATATTTCAAATTCTACATCGCAGGCAGGATTGACGAAAACAGTGAAGCTGAATATTATTTTGACAACATAAAACTTGTATATCGTGACTAAGAAAAACAATAAGAGAAATCAGACTTTAAAATATGTTATTACTGACTGGTTATGCGCAATAATAGCATGGACCTTGTTTTTCTTCTATAGAAAAATCACAGAAGATTCAAACTTCTTAAGCAACTACCAAACAGTATTAGAAGACTCTAACTTCATAGTCGGAATTATAGCTGTGCCTATTTTCTGGTTAGCTTTATACACCATTTCCGGATATTACAACAATGTTTTCTGCAAGTCACGACTCAAAGAATTGGGCCAGACGTTCTTCGTGACACTCATAGGCGTTGTAATCTTATTCTTCGCCACTATTCTCAACGACATAATAAGCTCATATAAATCTTATTACATATCTTTCCTGATGCTGTTCGGACTGCAATTCACACTGACATACATCTGCCGTCTGATAATCACAACCAGAACAGCAAGAAAAATCCACAGAAAAGAAATAGGGTTCAACACTCTTATAGTAGGCAGCAACGGCAACGCTTGCGCCATCTACGAAGAGATTGAAAACCAGATGTACTCATCAGGCAACATAATCGTTGGATTCGTCAATGTATTTGACAAGAAAGAATATAAGGTAGAAAAATACATACCACATCTTGGTTTTTATCAAGATGCGGCACAAATCATCAAGGAACACGAAATAGAAGAAGTCATCATCGCTATTGAACGTTCTGAAATCGAGACTATAGACAAGATTTTAGTCATCTTGGAAAGCCTCGACGTCGTTGTCAAAATCATTCCTATCATGCAAGACATTCTCTTCGGCACTGTCAGACAAGAGGCTATCTGGCATGCACCGCTCATCAGAGTGACACCGGAACTGATGCCAGTCTGGCAACAAGTCGCCAAGCGAGTCTTCGACATTGTTGCATCTTTGATGGTCATTATAATATTCTCACCTTTATATATCTTCACAGCCATCATGGTGAAGTGTTCATCACCTGGCCCTATCTTCTACAGACAGGAACGCATAGGCAAGCATGGCAAGCCATTCAATATGTTAAAGTTCAGAAGCATGTATATCGATGCTGAGAAGATGGGACCACAGCTTTCTAAAGACAACGACCCTCGTATCACTCCATGGGGACGTTTCATGCGCAAGACACGCTTGGATGAGATTCCACAATTCTTCACTGTATTAGGCGGCAAGATGTCAATAGTCGGATATCGTCCAGAACGTCAGTACTATATCGACCAGATAGTACAGAGAGCACCACATTACATCATGCTTCTCAAGATAAAGCCAGGCATCACCAGCTGGGGTGAAGTGAAATTCGGTTACGCCTCCAACGTCGATGAAATGGTAGAACGTCTCAAATACGACATATTATACATCGAAAACATGAACCTTGCCCTCGACATCAAGATATTGATCTACACCGTCTTGATCGTCGTCCAAGGAAGAGGTAAGTGATTTCAAGAGTTCAGGAATTAGGATTTGTAGGGATGCGATTCATCGCGTCCTTTTATTTTTCAGTAATTCAGGAGTTCAAGAATTAGGATTTGTAGGGATGCGATTCATCGCGTCCTTTTATTTTTCAGGATTTCAGGAGTTCAGGAATTAGGATTTGTAGGGATGCGATTCATCGCGTCCTTTTATTTTTCAGGATTCCAGGAGTTCAGGATTTAGGTGTCTGAGCCTGTCGAAGGCACAATGTTCGGCACTTCGACAAACTCAGCGACCTTGCTGTGTTAAAACATAGAATTTCAAAAGTTCTATAATTCTAAATTTCTATGGTTCTTAAAAAGCGTTAGGGATTGTAGCGGCATCCTTTGCGAGCGGAGGCGTAGCCAGATGCGAGCAAAGATATAGCGGAAAGCCCGACGGCAGAGCCGGAACGCCCAAGAGAGAGTCTATGAGACATCTTTCCGCCAATCTGCACGAATCTGCTCTAAACCATTCGTGATCATTTCGTTTAATTTCGTGGACAACAATAGACAAAAAAAGCCGTCGAATGACGGCCTCTTTTACTTGTAGTCTTGTAGTCTTGTTGACTTGTAGACTTTTATTTCGCAAAGCTAACAGCTCTTGTCTCTCTGATGACAGTAATCTTAATCTGACCTGGGTATGTCATCTCTGTCTGGATTTGTTTAGAGAGGTCGAATGAGATGCGGTCGGCTTCTGTATCACTTACTTTATCAGCTGCAACGATGACGCGCAATTCGCGACCAGCTTGGATAGCGTATGTCTTAACGACGCCAGGGAATGACATTGCCATTTCTTCGAGTTTGTTAAGACGTTGGATGTAAGCCTCAACGACTTCACGGCGAGCGCCTGGACGAGCGCCTGAGATGGCGTCACATACTTGAACGATAGGAGCGATAAGAGTTTCCATTTCGATTTCATCGTGGTGAGCACCGATAGCGTTGCAGACATCTGGTTTTTCTTTATATTTCTCAGCTGTCTTCATACCTAATATTGCGTGTGGCAATTCTTCGTCGTTTTCTGCTACTTTACCGATATCGTGGAGCAAACCGGCACGTTTGGCTGTCTTAGGATTGAGGCCAAGTTCAGCAGCCATTGAAGAACTGAGTTTAGCAACTTCAATAGAGTGTTGCAATAAGTTTTGTCCGTATGATGAACGATACTTCATACGGCCTATCATTCTGATAAGTTCAGGGCTGAGGTTGTGGATACCGAGATCGATGACTGTACGTTTACCTGTTTCAATGATTTCCTGTTCTACTTGTTTTTCAACTTTCTTAACGACTTCTTCGATACGAGCTGGATGGATACGGCCGTCAGTAACGAGTTTTTGTAAAGAAAGACGAGCTATTTCACGGCGGATTGGGTCGAAGCCTGAGAGGAGGATAGCGTCAGGGCTGTCGTCGATGATGATTTCAACGCCGGTAAGAGATTCCAAAGCGCGGATATTTCTACCTTCACGACCGATGATACGACCTTTTATTTCGTCGTTTTCGATATTGAATACTGATACTGTGTTTTCGATAGCGTGTTCCGCTGCTGTACGTTGGATTGTCTCAAGAACAATTTTCTTAGCTTCTTGGTTAGCTGACATCTTAGCTTCTTCAACTATTTCTCTTGAAATCACCATAGCTTCAGAGACAGCCTCATCTTTCATCATTTCCTTGAGTTGTTCTTTAGCTTCTAATGCTGAAAGTCCAGAGATTGTTTCGAGAAGTTTCTTTTGTTCGTCTTGGATCTTATCCAATTCAGCTTGACGTTTGTGAAGATTTTCTTGCTGAGCGTTAACGCTTTGTTGTTGACTTTTTACTTCATTGGCTTTTTTACGGATTTCTTCATCACGTTGGTTAGCCTGTTGTTGTTGTTGTTGAACGCGTGACTCGAGTTTTTGAATCTCACGTTTACGTTCGTTTGTTTCCTTCTCATATTCGGCTTTCATCTGTAAGAATTTCTCTTTAGCCTGAAGGATCTTGTCTTTTTTAATTACTTCTGCTTTTTCTTTAGCTTCTTCTAAAAGTTCATTGCTTTTTTTGGTGAGAGCATTACGCATCACTGTTGATGAGAGCAACACACCAATGCCAGCACCTACTACGAGAGCAGCGAATCCAATGACAACATACGCTACTGGTGCACTTAATGTTAGTAAAATCATTTTTTTAATTCGATTAGACTCGAAAAACGGAAAGAGAAAAAAAATCTGCCTGTCCTGGGATAGTAAACCCCAAAAGTCACGTTTATGGCTGCCACGATACGCAAACGTCCACTGGCGTTAAAGCACCTTTGCAGGTTGAGGCCTGTTTTTGTACCCATGAGCAAACCGGAAATTATGGTAAATTAAATGTTAGGTTTACATCATGCGACGGACAGACAGATAAGTCTTTCAAAGAACATCATTTAGAATCTATGTTTTCACTTAACAAAACACTGATATCATCGAGTTTCTGTTCCAAATATTGATCTTTATATGCGGCATCCGATTCATATTTCACATTGAGAGTGGCCAACTGCAAACACACCATGGACAATAAATCCTGATAATCCCTATAATCGTATGCTTGCTTATATGACTTAACCCTCTCATTAAGCATCGTTACTGCCTTCATCACTTTTTCTTCATCAGCTTTATTTATAGTCAGACGATAATTACGCTCCGCAATGATAACATTTATCTTTATCTCATTCTCGTTCATTTCCGTCCGATTTTATATATATTACTGTTCAGCATTCAACATTGCAACACACTTATCGATTTCCTTAACAAGTGCTTTTATTAACTGCCTACTTTCTCCTACCTCTTTATCGTTGTCGAGTACGTTAACAATAACTAATTTATTTATTTTATCCTTCAATTCTGAATTCTCCGTCATAAGCATCTCAACCTCCAGCTGCAGATCCTCATTCCTTTGAATAAGTTTACTATTCTCTTCCTCGAGCTGATTCTTTAGCGCAATAAGCTTTCTTATCTTTAATTCTATTTCCGAAAGTGTTACACTTAAATCTGCCATTTCAAATAGTATTCTTCAGAATTTGCTACAAAGATAATGAAAAAAGAACATCATAATAAGATTTTTTGATGTTTTTTTTAAAGCCAAAACTCAGCACCCTGGAGACGACGGAATTCACTCACATTATCAATATATTATTATTTTCCACATTCATTCCTAATTCCTAATCCCTAATCCCTAACTCTATACACCACAGCAGTCCTGCTGACATTATAAACCTTCATGAACACTTCTTCACCTCTTTGTTCTGATGGAAACACCGTCCTCTTGTCTACATTATCAAAACCGCCAAACACCTTGTCGTCAGTGCTGAAGACTATCTCATAATCTCCCGTGTTCTTGACTTTTATCTCATAGTCGCTGATGGATTTCGTCCCCCAATTGAAGACAAACATCAGATTATTTCTCTCAAAGACTATCGTTTTGTTATCTTCATCGGCATCCATAAGCCATGCCGGATCTGAATTCATAATGTCATTTTCCTTAACGAATCTTAACATCTCCACATCGAAATCATTCATGAAACGGAACTTCAGACTCTCGTCATCTACCAGAGACCACTGGCGACGAGCATGTTTGTAGCTCCAGCCATTGTCTTTACGAGGGAAATCTATCCACTCTGGATGACCGAATTCATTGCCCATAAAGTTAAGCCACGCATTGCCTCCCAGACAGATGGTGAAAAGTCGTATCATCTTATGCAATGCTATGCCTCTGTCAACGATAATACTCTGCGTCAACTTCGACATAGAGCTATACATCTCCTTATCCATCAGTCGGAACGCCAATGTCTTGTCTCCAACCAAAGCCTGGTCGTGCGACTCGGCATATGCTATTGTCTTGACGTCATAAAGCCTGTTTGTCATGGTGAAGAAGAATTCATGCATATTCCACTCCTCTTCTCTCTGATCCTTAAGCACCTTGATCCAGAAATCGGGGAGACCCATGCCGAGGCGGTAGTCGAAGCCTATACCGCCGTCTTCAATGGCAGCGCATATACCTGGCATGCCGCTGACATCTTCCGCTATACTTATATAATCTTTATTAAGCTGATGTATCAATGTGTTTGCAAGCTGGAGATATGTCACAGCGTCATCATTGACATTATCTCCAAAATAATCGGCCTGCTTCTCAAAGACAGTATCAATGCCGTGATTTTTATACAACATCGATGTCACTCCGTCGAAGCGGAAACCGTCGAAACCGAATTCCTCGAGCCAGAAGCGCACATTGGAAAGCAGCAATCTCAAGGTCTCTGTCTTTCCGTAGTTGAACAGCTTGGAATCCCATTGCGGATGATGACCTTCATGACCTCCAACAAGATACTGCGTCTCCGTTCCATCAAAGAGGTTGATGCCTTCGTAAGTGTTCTTCACGGTATGAGAATGAACCAAGTCCATGATGACCATTATCCCCATCTCGTGTGCCTTGTCAATCAATTCCTTGAGTTCTTCCGGTGTTCCAAAACGAGAACTCGCTGCAAAGAAATTAGACACATGATAACCGAAGGAACCATAATATGGATGCTCAGCAACCGCCATCAGCTGTATCGCGTTATACCCTAACTTCTTTATTCTAGGCAAGACATTATCTGCAAACTCTTTATAAGTTCCTACGCCTTCTTTCTCCTGCCCCATTCCCACATGCGACTCATAGATAAATAATGAGGAATGGGGAATTATTATTGGCTTTTGGCTTTTGGCTTTTGGCTTTTGGCTTTTGGCTTTTGACCAAAATTGTCCAGCGAAGTCTTTGTTGTCTTCATTCTGCACGACTCTCTTGATATAAACAGGTATGCGTTCCTGTTCGCCAATGCTCGATTGCACCAGCACTTTAAGCAGGCTTCCGTGAGTGAGACGGTTCTTATACTGCGAATCAGGGAGGAAGACACTCCACACACCATCATCTTCTCTTTCGAGAGGGTTGGCATATCTGTCCCAATTGTTGAAGTCGCCGAAAAGCGATAGATAATGAGCTGCCGGAGCCCACTCGCGATACCACCAGCCTCGGCGTATGGCATCGTAAGTGAAACCGAAGAACTCGTGCGCCGAGGCAAACGACTTCAGACTTCCATACTGACTTTTTATATATCTCAACTTAGACTCATAACGCTGATAGCGAGCCTCCACCTCATGAGCTACCGGCTCCAGCCATGAATCTTTTTCCACAAGTTTCATCATAACTTCAAGATTTTAACATCGGCAGGCTTGAGATTCACCTCTATACCCTGTGTACCGACATCATTAATATTATATTGTATCTCCTCACCTGTCATGACATCTACAGCTGTTAGCATCTGGCCATTGGCTGTTGGCATCATCATATATTCCAACGCATCGTCGGATATCTTCACCTTACAGCAGCGACTTTCATCGAGCTTGAAGTTGATGACCACGAGCAGCCTCTCTTCTTCATGATATCGGAGGAAGGCGTACACATACTGAGGGTCGAAGTTGGAATACCAAGGGTTGACCCACATCAGGTCGTAGAATGCACCTTTATTAATAGCGTCGCTGTTGAGTCGGAAGTTAAGCAGCTTTTTATAAAAACCGAAGAGTCGTTTTTGTTCATCGCTGAAGTCGCTTCCGTCGAATCTGCCGCCCGACATCCAGTTCTGATGTTTAGGCATCACGGCATAGTCGAATATCGACGTCCTTCCGTCGTCGCCGCTGAATCCAGGAGCCCCCAATGCATCCTCGCCACTCTCCTGACCATTGTATATCATGAAAGGTCCACGGTTCATGAGAGCCGACATCGCCACAGCAGGAAACGCCTTGAAAGCATCGCCGACAAAATGTCTCGAAGCCAGACGTACCTCGTCATGATTCTCCATGAAACGAAGCATCACATCGCCAAGTCCCTGAAGCTCGTTCCAGACATTGGTGATGCTGTCGGCACGCTGACCGTAACGATAGATATTTTCCAATGTATTATAAAGCCCGACCTTGTCATAAAGATAGTCGAAACCGGCATATATGTATTCTTTGTAAAGATGTGGCTGATAAATCTCAGCTATCATGACAGGCTCGTAATTCTCTCGAAGCATATCAATCGACCAGCGCCAAAACTCCACAGGCACCATCTCCGCCATGTCGACACGGAATCCATCTACGCCTTTCTCACACCAATAAATCATGATATCAAGCATCTTATACCATGTGTTCGGTATAGGTTCAAAACAGCGGCAGTTGTTCTGATAGTCGACGCCATAGTTCAACTTGACTGCGTCGTACCAGTCGTTGACAGATGGATTCGGAGAGAATACGTCGTTGCCAGAGGCCTTTGCCGGAAATTCATAGAATTGAGGTAGCTGAACCTGTCGAAGCCACGGCACTTCGACAAGCTCAGTGACCGTTGGCTGTTGACTTGGAATCACAAGTTGCTGATCCGGACAGTAATAGAAATTATTGTCTTTGGCAAAAACGACATTTTTATTATCGTTGACGCCGAAGTCTTCTACATACATAGGCTTGCATAATGACTTATACTCACGAGCAAGATGGTTTGGGATGAAATCTATTATCACCTTCATGCCTTTATCGTGTATGCGTTGCAATACATCTTCAAACTCCGCCATTCTGTTCTGCGGACTGACGGCTAGATCAGGATCGATATCGTAATAATCCATAATAGAATAAGGTGACCCAGCCTTGCCTTTGGTGATAAGAGGGTTGGTGGATTTTATCCCCAACTCCGGATATGCTGTCATGCTCGAATGACGTATCACGCCCGTCAGCCATATATGTGTAATTCCCAAAGTCTTGAGAGCATCCAACGCCTTATCGTTGATATCAGCGAAAGTGCCGCATTTGTTCCGCGACTTGTCACCATCAAAGACAAGGTCTTTATTTTTATTTCCAAATGTCCTTACAAAGAGTTGATATATGTTCATATTTAAAGTCTATGAGACAACTTTAGGGGATTTCTATAAATTGCTTTGCAAATGATTTATGAATTTTTCTTTGAGAAGATTTTTGTTTTTCTTGAAAGAACATAGCGAGCTATGTGATTGAAAGAAAGGCGAAAAGATTCCAAGAAAAAACATAAAGCATGC
>JAFZDU010000037.1 GCA_017561025.1 Bacteroidales bacterium
CAGGAAGCGTCAGGGATTGGAGCGGCATCCTTTGACGGCAGAGCGGAAGCGGAGACGGAAAAGATACAGCGGAAAGCCCGACGGCCGCGCCGGGACGCCCGAACACAAAAAAAAAACATGCGTACTTGCACGGCCAGTGTGTGGATAGATACACCTTATTAATTAATATAGGGAATTTAATACATTAATAATATGTAAAGCAATTTATAGAAATCACATATAATAAAAAAAGCGACTCTTTCGAGTCGCCTTTTCCTATTCCCTACCTCCGCCGAGGGCGTGATATAATGAAGTTATTGCATTCAGCTTATTAAGTTGGTCATCGGTCTTTGTTATTAAAGCATCAAGAAGCGACTGTTGCGCATCCAATACTTCTAGATAAGTAGATGAACCGAGTTTTAACAATTCATTTGTGAATTCAACAGCATTATACAATGATAATATCTGTTTGTCTCTTGCAATTTCCTTTTGCAGTTCCGCCTCGTATGTTATCAAAGCATTACTTACTTCCATACTTGCATCGATAAGAGTCTGCTTGAACTGAAGTCTAGCCTCTTGTTCCTGAGCTTTTGCAATTTCAAGTTTAGCTTTATTTGAACCTCTATAGAACAAAGGCTGAGTCAATGAAGCCATGGCGGTCAATGGATTAATCCAACCTAAGCTAGCGTCAATTACCAAACTTGGATAAAAAGCAGAACGTGCCTCATTTGTGGTATAATACATAGATGCCAGATTGTGTTCGGCATTCTTCACGTCAGGACGATTTGCGAGAAGTTGCATAGGAATTCCGGCTTGGATATCGAAATCCACATTTTGTTCATCCAACTTACCTCTTTGAATTGTTTCTGGATAATTACCCAACAAAGCAGAAATAGAATTCTCTTGTTTCAAAATAGCTGCTTTAATTTCAGGTATTGCTGCAGTTATTGCTGCATGATATGCTTCATATTGAGCTACGGCAGCTTCATTTGCCATACCCCCCTCTTTCATAGCCTTAATAGTTTCAACACTAACAGCCCAGCTCTTTTCTGTAAGGACATATATATTAAGTTGTTTATCCAATGCAAGGAGATTGAAATAGCTATCAGCTATAGTTGCTATGAGTTGAGTTCTCACTGCTTGTTGATACTCCTGATTCTGGAGAAGCGCAACCTGAGCCTTTCTTTTGCTATTCAACAATTTTCCGAACAAATCAATTTCCCAGCTAGCTGATACCGAGGCATCATAACTAATCACAGTATTACCTGACGAATACGACAAGCTTGTCGGAAGCGATACGCCAACTGATGGCAAAAACGCAAGTTTAGCGCTAACTAGAGAAGCCTTAGCTTCATTAACTTTTTCTATCGCAACCAAAAGGTCGGTATTGTTTTCGAGAGCATAATTGATTAATGCCTGAAGATTAGTGTCTGTATAGATTTCAGTCCATGACAAATCAGCTATAGTAACACTATCGTTCGACGCCGTCGTACCATCGAGGGTACGATACGATTCATCGACAGTTACATCTGGCCGCTCAAATTGTCTGTAGATATTGCAGCTGCTAAGCATAAGCGTGCAAAGAGCGATATATACTAACTTTTTCATCGTTTTATTTTTTTATTTTAAATCAAAGACGCATCGATGCGTTTTACATTGAGACGTCTCTATTATTATTCTTCTATAGGTTTAAATTTCTCTTGTATTGCTTCAAATATCACGAACAAGGCTGGCACAATGAAAATCTGACATATCATACCAATCAACATACCGCCAATTGCACCTGTTCCTAATGCGCTATTGCCGTTAGCCCCTACTCCATGAGCGAACATCATAGGAAGTAGACCAATAATCATGGCGAGTGATGTCATGAGGATTGGACGGAGACGAGCGGCTGCAGCATCGACGGCAGCATCGACTATCGACATACCGCCTTGTCGTCTCGACACAGCAAACTCAGTAATCAAGATAGCATTCTTTGCCAACAGACCGATAAGCATGATAAGACCAATCTGTAAATAAATGTTATTATCTATTCCCATCATTCTTGCAAAGATAAATGTACCTGCGAGACCAAAAGGTATAGAAAATATAACAACCATTGGCAATATATAGCTTTCATATTGAGCGCTTAACAAGAGATAGACGAATATGATACATATAACGAGTATCATTCCGAGACCGCCGCTCTGATTTTGTTCTTCTCTAGTCATACCAGAATATTCGTATGAATAACCTTGAGGCAAGAACTGTTCTGCTGTCTCTTCAATAGCAGCGATAGCTTGACCTGAACTATATCCAGGTGCAGGAGAACCATTAACCAATATTGAAGTGAACAAGTTAAATCTCTTGATATTGTCTGGACCATATACTCTTTCAAGTTCTACGAACTGGGTTATTGGAGCCATTTCATTACCGTTTCTGATTTTGATGTTATTAAGAGCCTCCTTATCGATTCTCAACTCAGGGCGAGCCTGAACCATAACACGGTACAACTTACCGAAACGGTTGAAGTTAGAAGCATATATACCACCGAAATATCCTTGCAATGTAGTCAAGACATCTGATGGAGAGATTCCAGCCTGCTTACATTTAGCTACATTTATGTTAACCATGTATTGAGGATAAGTAGGATTGAAGCTTGTGCTTGCCTGTGCCACTTCTGGACGTTCACTAAGTTTTGCGATAAATTCTTGTGCAACAGCATAGAATGATTCAATCGAACCACCTGTCTTATCTTGGAGGTTGAACTCGAAACCGTCTGAAACGCTGAAGCCTGGAACCATAGGCATTGAGAAAGTAATTACTCTACCTTCTTTTACCAGTTCTCTAGCCTGCATCATAAGTTTCATATTGATGGCATCTGCACTCTCTGTCTCATCGCGTTCTTCCCAATCGTGGAGCTTGCAGATAAGTGTTCCGTAAGAACTGCCATTAGCACTACTCAAAATGCTGAAACCTGAGATAGCGGTATATGTTTTTATTGCAGGAGTATTTTCCACCAATTTTTCAACTTTAGCCATAGCTTCTTTTGTTTTGTCTAAAGAAGTACCTGCAGGCATATCAAGAGTAATGAATATAGTTCCTGTATCTTCGTTAGGTACCAATCCTGTTGGTGTTGTACCCATGAGATAGAACAACAAGACAGCACCAGCTATCACAGCACCTACCGACAACACCTTATTCTTGATGAAGAACTGTACTCCTTTTGAATATTTTTTCACTGTTACGTCGTAAGCTGCATTGAATGCGATAAAGAATCTCTTCAAAAGACCTTTCTTTTCTTCACCGTGATTTGCATGAGGTTTAAGGAACAATGCACATAAAGCTGGAGACAATGTCAAGGCGTTAATTGCAGAGAATGCGATTGACACCGCCATGGTAAGACCGAACTGACGGTAGAATGTACCTGTGATGCCTGACATAAAGCTGACAGGGATAAACACAGCCATCATGACCAATGTAATAGAAATCAAAGCGCCGGATATTTCGCCCATTGCCTGTATGGAAGCGTCTTTTGCCGATTTTATTCCTTTTTCAAGCTTCTCGTGCACCGCTTCCACCACCACAATGGCGTCGTCAACAACAATTGCGATAGCTAGAACCATAGCGCAGAGTGTAAGAAGGTTAATGCTGAATCCCATAACTTTTAACATGAAGAATGTACCGATCAAAGCTACAGGGATAGCAATAGCTGGGATGAGTGTAGAACGGAAATCTTGCAAGAATATGAATACTACCAAGAACACAAGCACGAATGCTTCCAACAAAGTCTTGATAACTTCATGTATTGAAGCGAAGAGGAAATCGTTGGAGTCTAACAAAAGGTCATAAGTAATGCCTGGAGGGAAGTTTCTTTTCTCAGCTTCCAGCAATGCCTTCACTTCATTGATAATCTGTGTAGCGTTAGAACCAGCAGACTGATAAATCATGGCTGTAATACCTTCATGGCCGTTTGAACGAGTATCGATAGAATAACTCAAAGATCCGAGTTCCACGTCAGCGATAGTTTTAAGACGTAATATTTCTCCGCTCTCATTAGCTTTGATAACGATATCTCCGAACTCTTCTGGAGTTGCTAATCTTCCTTTATATTTAAGCATATATTGGAATGTTACGCCATCAGCGTTTTCGCCGAACTGACCAGGAGCAGCCTCAATGTTTTGTTCGCTGAGAGCATTCGTTACATCTGAAGGCATAAGTCCATATTGAGCCATCACATCAGGCTTGAGCCATATTCTCATTGAATATTCCGCACCAAGAAGTGAAGCATCCCCTACTCCATTGATACGTTTGATCTGAGGAATAACATTTATCTTCAAATAATTATAAATGAACTCCTGATCGTATTTATCATTTTCACTATAAACAGTGAACGCCAATAAAATACTTGATTGTTTTTTACTTGTTGTGACACCAGCCTTGGTAACTTCAGAAGGAAGGAAACCTTGAGCTTTGGTAACGCGGTTTTGCACGTTGACAGCTGCCATGTCGGGGTCGCTGCCTGGCTTGAAATAAACAGAAATGGTAGCATCACCGGTATTAGTTGCTGTTGATGTCATATATGTCATATTCTCAACGCCATTGATTTCTTCTTCAAGAGGAGCGATGACACTATTGACTACAGTCTGAGCATTAGCGCCTTGATAAGAAGCCTTCACCTCAACTGTTGGTGGTGCGATGTCAGGATATTGCGAGATTGGAAGCGTCATGAGTCCGATGAGACCGAGCAGCACTATAATGATAGAGATTACTGTCGATAGAACTGGACGCTTGATAAAATTATCTAATTTCATAATATTATCTCCTTAAGTTTAGTTTACTTTGCTGTGGCATTCTTGAATTTAGCATCTGATTGGTCTTTTGTGATAGGCTTAATCTTCATGCCGTTTTTAACTGAAGAGCCAACGCCTTCAACAACGATAACCTCACCTACTTCAAGGCCTTCAGTAACGATGTAATTATCTCCATATGTGAGATTATCAACAACGATTTCACGCATTTCCGTTACACTGTCGTTGAAGATATAAACGAATTTCTTGTCTTGCATCTCGAATGTAGCGTTTTGAGGAACAAGTCGTGCATTCACAACTTCACGTGGGATATATATTGTTCCTGTAGCACCGCTGCGTAAGATTTTAGCAGGATTAGGGAAACGAGCGCTCATATTAGCAGCACCTGTCTTAGTATCGATAGTACCAGCTACGCTTTCTATTGTACCTTTATGTTCATACATTGTTCCATCAGCAAGTTTAAGCTCGACCTGAGGCATAAATCTCAATATGTCCTTAACTCCTCCTTTAGAAGTATAATAAAGCATCAATTTCTCGTTGATAGAGAAATCAGCATAAACAGCATCTATCTGAGACACTGTTGTAAGAGCCGTTGTTGTTGTTGGGCCTACCAAGCTACCAACGCTAAATGGAATTGAGCCTACAACACCATCATTAGGACTAACTACATAGCTATAGTCGAGGTTGATTTTTGCTGTTTCCAATTTAGCTTGTGCCTGTTCCAACTGAGCCTTTGCTGAAAGCAACTGATTATCGGCAAGCTTCTTCTCATATTCACTGATGATGCCTTTTTCATAGAGATTTGTTTTATTGACAGCTGTCAGCTCTGCACTTTCGACTTCTACCTTTGCAGCGTTAACATTAGCCAATGCAGTATTGTATTCTGCCTGATATGTTGCATGGTCTATTTCAAAAAGCAGATCGCCTTTCTTTACCATATCACCCTCATCAACATGCTTCTTGATAAGTGTTCCAGAAACATTGCTTCTGACTTCAGAATCCAGATCTCCAGAGATAAGAGCTGGAAATGAGTTTTTGACAATAACCGACTCCTCATCGACAGCCATTACAGCATACTCTGGAATTGGTTGTTGGACTGTTTTTTCTTGACAAGAAAAAAGCAATGCCGATACTACCAACAACGACATTGCCTTGAATGTAAATTTAGTTTTCATATTTTTAAATTATTAGTTACACCTATTTATATTAAGGTACAAATATAAAAAAAAGAGAAAAAGCCCAACACAGCAGAGCAAAGTTTTTTTTAAAAAAATAAAAGTTTTTTTTAGATTTATTTTACATTTAATATAGTGAAATTCATACGTCATGGAATATAAACATTATACATTTCTGAAGGCTGTCATTATATATATTTGGTTATAACAACGGAAGGATTAAAACAAAAAAAAGCCGCTTCACAGCGGCTTCCTTTTACACTCATTCAGTGATTATTACTTTATTTTTTCAACGATAGCTTTAAATGCTTCTGGATTATTCAAAGCTAAGTCGGCTAAAACCTTACGATTAAGGTCGATGTTAGCTGCGTGAAGTTTACCCATGAATGTGCTGTATGTCATGCCGTATTCATGTGCTGCGGCATTGATACGGATAATC
>JAFZDU010000038.1 GCA_017561025.1 Bacteroidales bacterium
ATGCTTTATGTTTTTTCTTGGAATCTTTTCGCCTTTCTTTCAATCACATAGCTCGCTATGTTCTTTCAAGAAAAACAAAAATCTTCTCAAAGAAAAATTCATAAATCATTTGCAAAGCAATTTATAGAAATCCCCTTAAGAAATTCAAAATCTTATTCTAAAAGTCCATGCTGCATCGCTTTTCAAATCATTGTATTTCAATGGAGTCGTATCGATAATCATCTTGCCGTTTTCGTATCTCCATGGCAAGACTTTCTCACATCCTAACATTGTAACTACAGCATTTTCCTTTGGCTGAGGAATCTCCAAAACCAATTCATCTTGTGGAAATTCTATAGCGATTGCATATAAGTCGCTGCCTTTTGTAGTATAACATACGTAAGGCTGCTCGCACTTATATTCTGCCTTGAAACCGTCGACAGGTTTTAATAATATCTTAGACGCCACAGGGGTGACGTCTCTACAGACGAATAATCGCATCATTGCGTCGATGTTTTTCTCTTCATATTCGACTTTGACATCATACGATTTTCCTGCTTTTAATTTGATGCTAGCAGAAGTAGAGTTCCAGTTTTTTGCTTGGTCAGCGTCACTTTGCTGTTCGTTTGCCTTTGAAGGATTATAATCAATAATGACTTTACCATCAACGGTCAATCTAACATTATCATCCACTTCCACTTCAAATGTGTAAACGTCTGTCTTTTCTGGAACGAAAACGCCAGTCCATGTAGCGCTGAAGTTGTCGTAGCTTATCGCCTTATCAGGAGAGTTACGATGCCAGTTGAAATCTATCAAAGAGTCTGTTCTGCATACTGTCACTTCCTTCATCTCGTAGAACTTATGATAAGGACGAGTTCCGTATATCGCTTCGCCGTTTATCTCGAGCCATTTTCCGAGGTCGAGCAAACGTTCTTGTTGAATCATAGGGATGATGCCGTCTGCTGCAGGACCAACGTTGAGTGTCATGCCACCGCCAGCAGCGACTGTCTTGGCAAAGTGACGAATCAACTCTTTAGAGGTGAGATAGTTTGACAGCGGCTCATTGCGGTTAAGTCCGAAAGAGCGACCTATGCCGCGGCATTCTGCCCATGGTCTGTCGGTCTGTGTGATGCCGGCGCTGTATTCAGGAGTTCTGAAGCCATATTGCGCGCCGTGTCCCCAGCGGTCGTTGACGATAGCCTCCTCGCCTACTGTGTTATAATACCAAGCGATGAGTTCGGCAGCGTGCCATTGCTCAGCGGAGTTACGCCATTCGCCATCGGAGAAGATGATTGAAGGACGATATTTTGTCACCAACTCCTTGAACTGAGGGATCATGTGATTGTCGACATAATTAGTGATGGAATCGTCTGGGTCGACGTACCATCTGTGCATTGGGTTAGTCCATTCTGGAAGAGAGTAATAGAATCCCATCTTCAATCCTTCGGCACGGACGGCATCAGTGAGTTCACCGACGATGTCGCGTTTTGGACCGCCAACGACGCTGTTCCATTCTGGAGAATATTCGCTATCCCAGAGACAGTAACCGTCGTGATGTTTTGTCACGAGCAACACATATTTCGCTCCGCTCTTCTTGAACAAATCAGCCCAATCGGAAGGATTCCAGAACTCTGCCTTGAACATTTTATCGAAGTCACGATAGGTAAAGTCTTCGCCGTAGTTTCTCTTCATGAAATCGGTACGGTTAGAATCCTTGTTCATCAATCCGCTGTAGAACCATTCAGCGTATCCTTCGTTAGAAGCATAAGCAGGAACAGAATATACGCCCCAGTGGATGAAGATTCCAAGTTTTGCATCTGAGAACCATTGAGGATAACCACGTTGCTGCAATGATTCCCAAGTAGGTTCAACATTCTGAGCGAAAGATGACAATGCTAAAAAGCATATTAATAATAAGGTAGAGATTTTTTTCATGATTTTATTTTCTTAAAAAACATATTGCAATCCGATCTGATAACCGATATACATTCTTTGGTTATAGTTTCCGTCTTTACTCCAGAAACATTTATTTGGCATCAAATCGTTGGAGTTTACATAATTAGTATTTAAATAATTGAAACTTGCGCCTCCGAAGACATTATAATGATTCTTGAAAGTGAATGATGGAGCAAGAAGATATGAGAAATTACAACATGTCTTATCGTTAGAAAATCCCACTGAAACAGCTTTGAATTCATTGTTGATTTCAATCCAATCGTTTATTGGAATATGGATACCGTAACCAGCTTCTGCAACGACCTTACTTCCGTCGTTGACCAAGTTATTATAGCCCACGCCCAAGATACCGTAAGTGTATTTGCCTCCAGATCTGAATGATAAAACTGTATTGTTCATCATGTCATAAGAAAGAGCGACGCCCATCTTACCGTTTTTTATGATATTGATGAAAGCAATAGGGAAATTACTTTCTTCAGCTATATTAAGCAAAGTAGCGAACTGCACGCCTTTGACTTTCTTAGCGATATTAGTCACTGCTGCAAACTGCACACCTTTCACGTCGCCTGCGATATTGGTCACGCCTGCGATTTGCACGCCTCTCGCCTCTTTGGCATAATTCACAACACCTGCTATCTGCATACCATTAAGAGTATCAAATGCAATATTGTTGACTCCGCCTATTACGAGACCGTTGGCATTTGATGATAAATTTAAAACACCACCTATTTGCATTCCATAAAAGGAATTACGTCCTGCATTAGCCAATCCTGCGACTTGAATCCCGTAATAATTTTCAGCCAAGTTCGCCAATCCTGCAACAGCAATACCTTTGATATTCCCAGCTGTGCCAATCAACGCATTGACGGAAAAAGCAACAGTATATTTTTTCCCATCATCTAAATCTAAAGTACTTAATGGAAATCCAAGACTAATTTGATATGGAGCAAATTTTTCTCCTAATCCCCAACATGTCTCTTTTGACTTACGCACCGATTCTGCACCTTGAGAAAAAGCACTGACAGACAAGAATGCACAAAATAAAAACAACAATATTTTTTTCATAATTTTATTTTTTAATTAATAATTATGAATTATTAAATATTTCCATCGCGATATATGCGCATGCTTCTGCATCGGCGAGGGCATGATGATGATTTGTCAGATTGAAGCCGCAATGTGCCGCCACGGTATGCAGCTGATGATTTTCCAGATCAGGGAACACCTTGACCGATGTTCTGTAGGTACAATGAAACTGATAGTTAGGGTATCTCATCTTATAATGAGCGAAGCATGCTTTCAGGCAACGCTCATCGAAACTCTTGTTATGAGCCACAAGAGGAAGGTTTCTTACATATTTGGAAGCTTCACGCCATACCTCAGGAAAGATAGGTGCGTCTTTGGTATCTTCCTGCTTAATACCATGAATCTTGGTATTCCAATAGCAATAATGATTAGGTACAGGTCTGATTAGACTATAGAATCTGTCCACAATCTCCCTGTCTTTCACGATGACGATGCCGACGCTGCAGGCGCTTCTTATATCGCCATTAGCCGACTCGAAATCTATAGCTGCAAAGTCAGGGAGATCGGGTATGATAATCTGGTTGTTAGACGATTCCGACATCTTATTCTTTTATCTCAGCGTGGAAAATATCTATCTCGTCGTCCTCGAACATACATTCTGAAGTGTAGAACTGACCTGGTTTGTCGTCATCTTGGAACAGCAGCAATGTCACCTTCTTGAACTTCAAAGGTTGTTGGCTTTCTGAAACCTGTTGCACTTTCTCGTATGATATGCCTTCCATCTTCAACATTTTCAACAACGCTGCCAAGTCCAAGTCGACATTAAGGAAGACATCTTCACCTTTTTCGCTCCATGCGATGCTGATGACACCAGTGGTGTATAATTCAAAGTTTTTAATTTCTACTGCTTTCATAATTTATTCTTGATTTAATAATTCTTTAAGATCTTTTTGCAATTGTTCTGCATTAACAAAATGTATCGACTTCATTCCCACCTCGATAGCGCCTTTTACATTATTGACGTTATCGTCGATGAACACCGACTCTTCTGCTTTTAGATTATAACGTTCTAATAATGTCTGGTATATCTTAGGATCTGGTTTAAGAAGCTTCTCGTCGCCGGAACAAACGATGTTGTCTATCAACGAGAATATTTTATACACCTTCTGCACCATCGGGAATGTCTCGTTCGACCAATTTGTCAAACCATAGATGACAGGATATTTTTCCTTAAGAGACTTGATGAGGTCGTACATTCCAGGAATCTCCTCGCCCATCGTCTTCATCCATTCGGTCTGATACAATCTGATGGCTTCTTCATATTCAGGGAATTCCGCGATACGTTCTCTAACAGCAAGTTCAAAAGGCTTGCCTTTGTCCATCTGAGCGTTCCATTCTGTATTGCATACGTTCTCGATGAAATAGTCGCACTTTTCCATATCATTAAAATATGAATCGAAAAGATAGTGCGGATTCCAATCCACCAGCACGCCGCCGAAATCGAAAATTATGTTCTTAATCATTCTTTTGTAATTTTTTTTCAATCATAGCAGCAATCTTATCACGGAAACTCTCTACTGACTGTTCCTCTGTTGGCATGACAGGATCCAGGATATCGACCTTGATTCGTTTCCAGAATTTTGGAACTATGCTTTTTCCATAACATGCCGACTCAGAGCCCGCTATTGCTACAGGAACTACAGGAACATTCAACTCCTTGCTCAAGATAGCGAATGTCTCCTTGAATTTCTTCATCTTGTTATCTTTAGAACGTGTTCCTTCTGGGAATATGATGATATGCTTGCCCTTCTTCAATACAGCACACATCTCTTGCAATGACTGACGTACGTTTTTGTTAATATCCATCAAGATGATATTATTCTTTCTTGCGAAGAACTGAGCTATCTTAGATCTCCAGTGCTTTTCTTTTGCAAAGAAGAAGATATCCTTGTTTGTCTTATGTGAGAAGTTATAAGTAATCAACATGCCGTCTATAGCAGAGCGGTGATTTGCCACGATGATACAAGGTGTCTTAGGCAATTTCCTGTTGCCTCTAACTCTGAAACGATAGCATATCGAGAACAATGTCTTTGTAAAAGCATCTGTAAACCAGTGGGTGAAACCTGGCTTCTCCAATTTCACGTCTGTCTTGGTTGCAAGGATTTCTTTCCAAGTAATCTTGTTGGTATTGAAAGAATGTTCGTTATTTTCTATATAATCTGTGAGTTTTGCCAAGGTATTGAGGTTTTCCATTGTCTCTTCGTTAAGCATGATACCGAAGGTATTTTCGATATAAGCGAGAAGAGAGACCTTGCTCAGAGAGTCCATCGACAAGTCAATTTCGAAGTGGTCGTTTTCATTAGCCACGCTTCTTGTCTCTTCTTCGATGAAAGCCTTCAACATCTTGTACACCTCGCTCTTTCCTTCGAGCGACTCCTGTACGTTGGCAGTCTTAGGTTTTGCCACCAAAACTGGCAGCAAGAAACGCTGAACCTTGCCGAGACGAGTTTTTGGCAACTCATCCGACATTATATGATATTGCTTGATACGTTTATACTGAGGTTGTTCAGCGTTGAAGTGTTCCACTTCTTTCTTTATGAGAGCATCCATAGCATCCAGGTCAACCTGTCTGATAGCAGCCATGTTAGGTCTTACCGCAGCATGAAGAGCATCTTCATGGAGGAAGATACCGATTTCCTGTACGTAAGCACTCTCACTCATGAATTCTTTCTCAAGAAGTTCAGGGTTGATGTTCTTTCCGTTTGATGTCACGATAATCTCTTTGATACGGCCTGTTATCTTAAGTCCGTATTTGTCGAGTATACCCATATCGCCGGTGTGGAGCCAACCGTCCTTGATGATGTCGTTAGTCTCCTCTTCGCGTTTGTAGTAACCCTGCATTACGTTGTCGCCTTTGACGCAGATCTCGCCTTTTTCAGAAATCTTGACTTCTATGTTAGGAAGGAGCTCGCCTGCATAACCGACTTTACGTCTGCCAGGGCGTGTGAATGAGATCATAGGAGCAGTCTCTGTCATGCCGTAACCTTCGAGGACGTACAATCCCAATGTCTTCAATATTGTAGCAGTCTCAACAGAGAGAGCTGCGCCTCCTGACACGAGGTATTTGAGGTGACCGCCGAATTTCTTGTGCACGCTGCTGAAGACTGTCTTTGAAACGGCGTCGCTGCCGATGAGCTGTGTTATCTTATAAAGCATACGTGTGACGAAAGAAGCGTTGATCTTATTCATGATGCCTTTCACGAGCATATCGTAGAGACGAGGCACACCGATGATAATTGACACCGCGCCGGCATTGAGAGTCTTGATGATTGCCTCTGCATTCATTGCCTCAGCGATATGTACTGTGCCGCCCATATAAAGAGGAGCCACGACACTGCCCAAGAGAGGAAGGATATGATGCACAGGAAGAAGCATCATGACATTGCTGTCCTCTTGGAAGATTGGCACCTGCTTACTTACAGAATCGACGTTGAACATGACGTTCTTGAAAGAAAGCATAACGCCTTTAGGGTTGCCTGTAGTACCAGAGGTGTAATTGATGAGCATGGTAGCATTGTTGTCGCCGAGAGGAATGTCGGTGGCATGGATATCTTCGTTATCCGAAAGCTGAATATCGTTCTTTGTGAAGAGACGAGCGCCTTGGAGGTTAATGTCGTTGAACATCTCCATTTTATCTTCAGAGATGAAGACGATGTCGGGACGGCAATCGTTGATGACGTATTCTATCTCTTTCTTAGTCGACTGCGAATCCAAAGGGACCGCTATGGCGTTGCAGCGCATAGTTCCATAGAAAGCGAAGCACCACTCAGGTGAGTTCTGTGCACAGATTAAAACTTTTTCAGGTCTGGATTCTGCCGAAAATGAATCAGCATAGATTTGAGAATATCTTAAAAGTTGTGTGTAGGTGTATTTTGCGTCTTTGAAAGTGAGCGCCAACTTATCTTTTTTTGATATTAGCATCTTATATAATTGTTTTCAATAGTATGCAAAGATAATAAAAGACAAAAGACAAAAGGCAAAAGGCAAAAGATTTTTTTTAGTGTGGAGTTAGTCGCATGAGAGCCCCTCTGCGTTAGGGATTGGAGCGGCATCCTTTGCGAGAGAAGCGGAGCGGAACGAGCAAAGATATAGCGGAAAGCCCGACGGCGGAGCCGGAACGCCCAAAAGAAAGACAACAGTCAACGGACTACGGACAACTGTCCTTGGGTATGCGGTGCCTGAGCCTGTCGAAGGCATAAGTTCGGCACTTCGACAGGCTCAGTGACCGAAACACCAAGTTCAATGGTTCAAAGCTCAAAGTTCGACAAAATCGATAATCATATCGAAACAATCTATTTGACCGATGCGAACAATTGATATACTTTTGCGTTGTTAATGAATGAATGAAAAATATAAAAAAATGATATTATGAAAAGACTCCAAGATAACGTAACGATAATCACCGGCGGCGGCAAAGGAATAGGATTCGGCATGGCATGCGCTTTTGCCAAGGAAGGCTCAAACCTCGTCATCACTGGCAGGACGGAATCGCGCCTGCTCGAAGCCAAGAAAAGACTTGAAGACGAATACGGCATTGAAGTATTGGCACTTGTTGCCGACGGCGCCGACGAAGCACGCATCAAAGAAGTCATAGCCAAGACCGTGGAGAAGTTCGGCAAGATCAACACCTTGATCAACAACGCTCAGGCTTCCAAGTCGGGATTGTCACTCCTCGAACATACCAAAGAAGATTTTGATTTAGCCATAAATTCCGGCTTATATGCCACTTTCTTTTACATGAGAGAAGCTTTCCCATATCTCAAGGAAAGCAAAGGTTCTGTGATTAATTTCGCCTCCGGCGCTGGACTGTTCGGCAAACCCGGACAGAGCTCATACGCAGCAGCGAAGGAAGGCATCAGAGGTCTGTCTAGAGTCGCCGCTACAGAATGGGGACCTGACGGCGTGAGAGTCAATATGATTGCTCCGCTCGCCATGACAGAAAG
Organism: Bacteroidales bacterium; assembly: GCA_017561025.1. Classification (GTDB taxonomy): domain Bacteria; phylum Bacteroidota; class Bacteroidia; order Bacteroidales; family F082; genus Limimorpha. The sequence goes on from JAFZDU010000038.1 coordinate 7,965, forward strand.
CTTGCAGGAATGGAAAGAGAACTACCCTGAACTCTTCGCGAAGACGATACAAGGCATTCCGTTGGGACGTTTTGCCGACCCGATGCAGGACATAGGAAGAGTGTGCGTTTTCCTTGCATCCGACGACGCATCATACGTCACAGGAGAGACCATCTCACTGCAGGGCGGTTCTGGATTAAGACCATAAAAAAAAGCGACTTCTGTCGCTTTTTTCTTTATAACTATTCCTCTTCGCTATAATAAACCTTATAATATTTTCCTCTGTCGTCTTCGCCTTGTTCTATATGGTCGCGGTTGCCGTCGATGATGATCTGAATCTTATTGTCGAGGCGTATGACACGTTTGTAGGCACGCTGCTGTTTCTTGAAAGCGTTGTTTGATATCATGAAGTTATCGTCGATGCTGAGGCCGTTTTCTTCCTCGTAGTTTCTTTTGAAGTTCTGGAAACTCTCGATCACCTCAGGCTGCTCGATGACCTCATTAGCGAACTCATCAAAGTCGAAGCTCTCCTTCTCCTTGAAGAACTGCAAAGATTTGTTAAGAAGATCTATCTGGTCAGCCTTCGACACCTCGAACTCCTTAGGCAGTTCCTGTGTCACGAAGTTCTTCGCCATCGCCATCACGTTCTGGGTGTTAGCGTATTCATCCTTACGTTGGCGCACATGAAGGAAGTCGTCGGTCCAGTAGAGAGCCTCCATGCCCTTGTTGGTGTTGTCCACTATAGACACCACATAACCCTCGTCGATATCCCTGTTGAAGATAAGGCATCCTTTGTCGAGTTTCTTCACGTTGATGCCCTGTTCGCTCTCGAGGCTGAACCTGCCGCCTCCGCCGCCCACCTTGAGGTAAGTGTCTTTGTTCTCTGTCTTGAAGATACCCACGGCATCGACCAGAGTACCGCTCATCATGCAGTCGGTGAAGTAAGCCACATAGAACTCGCCCGCCTTGATTTTAGGATGCGTGCTTTGTTCGTAGAGATGACGAGCCAGTTTCTTCGACTCCTCGTAGAGGCAAGAAGGATCCTCGAAAATCTTTGACGCCACGCCATGCACCACGTTATATTCGAGACCGCTGTCGTGATAAAGGTGGAAGAATTCCCCGATATTGAAAGCGTTAAGGAAGAAGTTAGACATGGTGTTACGGAGTTCCTCGCTGAGAGCGACGTTAGACTTTGCGAGATGCACACCCTCTTCGGCGGCCTTGTTGCCGATAATATGTAATGCCAAATGAGTCAGTTTTGTTTCCATGGATTTTTTTGAAAATTGACAGGTGCAAAAATAGTTAAAAAGATTATTGGTTTAAGGACGATCAAGCACTCTTTCAAACAAACTCATTTCTCGCTTAGCAATACCCAGTCTGTTTGCTAATATGCGCCAATCTTTGACTGCCGCAACAACTTCATTGATGATATCTTTAGCAACCCCTAATGTAAGCATGTATTCATCGCACGAGTCTAAAAGAATTGAGAGGTCAGACTTATTGGTCTTACTATTGATTAGCAAACTCTGGTGATCATTCTGCGTAGGATTCATATCGTATGCAGGCGAGAGTTTCCATCCCTTTGCCGTGAGCAAAAATCCGTGATTACGGAAATGGTCATCGCTATTGCCAACGCATATATTGAAAGCGACCCTACGAAACAATTCTCGCAAGTTGGCATCAACATCAGTACAACCACTCAAAATAAAATCAACAATATCCAAATAACCGTTGCCAGTTGTTGCATTGTCACCGTCATTCAATCCAAGCAATGTCATCGCTGACGCAAAGTGAATTCGTTTACCATCATCCGTCCTATCAAAGCGACGAGAAAGCAGAGTATGGTGCTTATCATTAGTGGCAATAACCTTCGTTTCAGCGGCATTAATTCCTGCATTCTTGGCAAGTAAATGACAAAAATGCTCCCATAATCCTACATCGTAAACATCTTTCAAAGACGGAAACTTGGCGACATATATACTGCGATTATCATCTACAACATTAGCTTTGGGACGAGCACCGCCAAGCGAAGAACCTGGTTGCACAAGTTGTGCTATCCATCGTTTTTCTGGAAGTTCATTAGCATCCTCACTTTTCTCAATTTCCTTGCTCGCTGCAATGAGTTCTCGCAAATCAGCCAATGGCGGAATACGCAAAGTGTTATCGGCGTTTATAAAATCGCCATCAGGAGTCTCTCTAAAACGGAATCCGCCCATACGTGAGAAGTCGTCTATTCCCGTCAAAAAGTCATACGATGAAAGGCGACGCACTGGTCTGTTTCCCTCTTGTGCCAAGATCTGCTCACGGCGCAACAGCAGAGTACGTCCCCATCTGTCGGGAAGAGCATCGGCAAAGCAACCGAAAATATCCTTATTCGGCTGAGTGTATTGTATTCCTGGATAGTTGTTGATATCTTCACTAAGGTTTATAGCATTGTACTTTTTTATCCAGCTATCAGCAAACTTGAAGCTATAGCTATCCGAGCCACGAAGCGATTCGTAACCAAGTTCTCCAACAAGTTCAATATCTTTAAGCCAATCAAGATCGGCATATACATACAATTTCTTCATAATCTGCTACTCCTTTTTAGACGCTCTTTCACGTTGCGGTAAATTCATATCTTGTAACGCTCTACCGAGTTCGTCATCTTTTGCCAGAGAGAGAATATCGTCATCAAGCTGCAGAGCATAAAGCACACGTAGATAGATGCCAATAGCCACTGTAGGCGCCCCCTTTTCTATGCGTGATATAGTAAGAGGAGAGCAAGTAGCACGCTCCGCCACCTGCGCAACACTCAAATTACGACGTAATCTGGCAAGTTTTATCTGCTCGCCAACAATCTGCATTTTCTGTTCTAACTTTCGGGGCAATTTAGTCCCCATTGTACTCTTTGCCATAACAATAACATATCATATAATATGCAAAGATAATACTTTTTCTTTATTTTATGATATATTGAGCAAAAATACTATAATTAAAATTCTAAAAAAAGATCAAGTTGTGAATTGCTTTAAATTATGTATCTTTGAGGTAGTCCAAGCTAAATTATTTGAACATCAAATTATTGAGAATAACCTGTATAATAATGGGCAACGGATAAGAAATTGCAAACTGTTTTATTGCACTATATTTATCATGCTTTCAAACAACTCTTTTCTGAGTACAAAGATACGATTTTTTCTCCAATTATTAGTGCGTACTAGTAAAAACTATCATATCTATAGTAGAGAAGGCTGAAAAGGCGAAGGTGTTCGAGGTCACAGATAAATTAGATGGATCAATGTTGTTAGCGACGATGACAGAACAAGGCGATATCGTGACAGCGACATCGAACTCGTTAGACGCAAAGACATCTTGGCACCTTGAACTCGCAAATTCGATGTTGTACACCTTGAAATAATTGATGACTCCGATTGGAAGAAGTCCGATGCTGTCAAGAAGGAAATCAGCCGTCAATGCTTGAAGTTCTTTACAGAGCGTGGCATAGAGCCTCACTATGCCGATTGTCTTATCCGATGGAAAGACAACTACGAAACGGTTGAAGTACGAATAGCTATCGGAATGGATTCCGACACCGAAAAAGACGATGATATATTCTTCTATTGCGATACGCTGGAAGATATGAAGTCGCTTGCTGAAATCGGCGGTGAGGACTTCTACATTGCCGACTGCTACGGCTTTGGAGTATATGAAGACTGATTATAAACCCTAAAACATATCGAGTATGAAAATTTTATGTCAAGAGCGTTACGACAAGGCTGTTGCCTACGCAAAGGAAATTAAGAATGACACCCTGCAAAAGTGTATTGACCGCTTGAAGCAGTGGGAACAGAACCCGAATTGTCCGTGTGAAATTGAACTCTACTATGACTCGGCTCCGCACTCATTCGGATTCCGACAGGTATATCCCGATGGCAGAACGGGTATTATCGGAGGATTGCTCTATCACGGACAGCCCGACCAATCGTTTGCCGTATTGCTTAATCCTATGCACGGGTGGAACATACACACATAGTAATAGCTATTTCCAAAAATGAGAAAGCCAACTTAGGTCTGTCAAGTACAGGTTTAAGTTGGCTTTTATTGTGTTATTGATATGCACTACTTGAGTTTCTCTACAAAACTTTTGGCAGGTTTGAATGCCGGTATATTGTGGGCAGGAATAATCATTGTCGTATTTTTGGATATGTTACGGGCAGTTTTCTCTGCACGATGCTTGATGATAAAACTGCCAAATCCACGAAGGAAAACCTCTTCACCGTTAATCATAGAGGTCTTGATTGTTTCCATCATTCCTTCAACAACCTGCATTACAACCTGCTTCTCAATGCCTGTTTTTGCTGCAATCTCTGTTACTATTTCTGCTTTTGTCATAATTATGTTATTTATTTGTTTTTCAGTTATGTGTAAAATGGCATTTTGGATAATTTGA
>JAFZDU010000009.1 GCA_017561025.1 Bacteroidales bacterium
GTTAAAAGGACACCCAAAGGGTTTGTTAGCTGCTGCTCTCAGTAACATGGGAGAAAGATTCGGCTACTACATCATGAACGCGGTTCTCGTATTGTTCCTCTGTTCAAAATTCGGTTTGAATGAAGCAGTTAGTGGTACTATCTACTCATTCTTCTACGCAGGTATCTACCTTCTCAGTTTGATCGGTGGTCTCATCGCTGACCGTACACAAAACTACAAAGGTACTATCCAAAAAGGTTTAATGACAATGGCTGCAGGTTACATCCTCTTAGCTATTCCTATCACAGCAACAGCTGGCAACCAAGCATGGTTATTACCATTGACATGTTTCGCTTTATTCATGATTGCTTTCGGTAATGGTTTGTTCAAAGGTAACTTACAAGCTATCGTCGGTCAGATGTACGACAACTTCGAAGCTGAAGCAGCTAAAGAAGGTCCAGAAGCTCTTAAAATAGCAAAAGACAAGAGAGACTCAGGTTTCCAAATTTTCTACGTTTTCATCAACGTTGGTGGTTTAATCGCTCCATTCGTAGCTCCATTACTCCGTGAATGGTGGTTAGGCGTAAACGAAATGGTTTACAACCCAGCTCTTCCTGCATTATGTCACCAATTCATCAACGACGCTTCAGCAATGAGCGCTCAAGCAATGGAAAACCTCAACACAATGATGGCAGCTGCTGGCGGCAACATCGCTGACATGGCAACATCATGTGGTCAATACTTACAAATCTTCAACGAAGGTATCCACTATTCATTCATCGCTTCTGTTGCAGCTATGTTAATCTCTTTGACAATATTCATCACAAACCAAAAGAGATTCCCTACACCTGCTAAGAAAGAAAAAGTTGAATCAGGTTCTTACACTGAAGAAGAAAAACTCGCTATGGCTAAAGAAATCAAACAACGTTTGGCAGCTTTATTCGCAGTTTTAGGTATCGTTATCTTCTTCTGGTTCTCATTCCACCAAAACGGCATGTCATTGTCATTCTTCGCACGTGACTTCGTCGACTCATCAGCAGTAGCTCCTGAAATCTGGCAAGCCGTTAACCCATTCTTCGTTATCGTTCTTACTCCAATCATCATGGGTATCTTCGCTGTATTAGCAAGAAAAGGTAAAGAAGTTTCAACTCCTCGTAAAATCGCTATCGGTATGTTCATCGCTGGTTTAGCATTCTTGTTCTTGGCTATCTTCTCATATATGAAAGGTTATCCATCAGCAAACACATTCAAAGCATTACCAATCGCTGAACAAATGGCAGAAAAAGCACACTGGTGGGTTCTCATCGCTGTTTACTTCTTCTTAACAGTTGCTGAGCTCTTCATCTCTCCACTCGGTTTGTCATTCGTATCAAAGGTAGCTCCAAAACATATGTTAGGTCTTTGCCAAGGTTTATGGTTAGGTGCAACAGCACTCGGCAACCTCTTATTGTGGATCGGACCTCTCATGTACAACGCTTGGCCAATCTGGCAATGCTGGACAGTATTCTTGGTAGTATGTCTCATCTCAATGGGCGTCATGTTCGGCATGGTTAAATGGTTAGAAAGAGTAACTCAATAAGACTACAAGTCAACAAGACTATAAGTTAGAAGCGCTGCTGTAAGAGTGGCGCTTCTTTTTTTAGTCGCAGAGACGCAAAGTCGCAGAGACGCAAAGTAAAATGAAACTTTACCTTAGTCATTCTGAGGTTTTGAGATTCTGAGTTTTTTATTATCATTTTTTCTTGTCATCAAATTGAAAAAAAACTACCTTTGCGGATAATAAATCATAAAGTTACAGCACTATGAAAAAATGTCTCTTATTATTTACATTATTCGTCCTTAGTTTATTTGCGAATCAATGTTTCGCTCAATCGAATGATCCTTTGAATCAAAGCAAGAAAGTGAACGACGGTTGGAGCACAGAACAGGAAAAAGTCATAACAAAAAAGAAAAGCAACCAGAACGAAGTCAAGACTGAGACCATCGTCAATGTCAAGGAAGAGACTCCAAAGAACAATGTCAAGATCATCAGTTCAAATCCTAATAAAATCAGCGTTGAATTGATATCATTAATAGGTAACAAAGCTTCTCAATATGTCGAGATAACAATAAAATTCACCAACCACGATGTCAATGAAAAGATGAGCATCACGAATTTCGTCGCATATAATGAAGAAGGCAACGAATTCACCGATTATTATCCAGCATCAGGATTGAACACCTTCACCGACGTTCCAGTTAAAGCCTCTTGGACATTCGGCAAGATGCTTCCTAGCAAGAACTCAAGAATACCAGCAATGTCATTCAAGATCAGCGACTGCACCATTGAAATGAGAGACGCTGTGATTGATTGGAGATAAAGACGCAAAGACGCAAAGTAAATAGTTCACGTATTTTTTTGTTGAAAGTTCAATGGTTCAAAAATTCCTAATTTAAAAAATTGTTGTTTTCATAACTTTTTTCGATTGTATCCGAAAAAAGTTATGATTTTTTTCGGATACAATCGAAAAAAGTATTTTTTTTTGCTAAAAATATTTTCCCATGATTCAAAAGCAAAACTTCCAACTTCCTTTGAAAACAACTATTCCAACATTGAATTCAAAGTCATCAGCAAAGATAATTTTTGGGAGTTCGTGATCTAAAAAACTTGTTGACTTATTGTCTTGTTATCTTGTTGTCTTTTTTCTTATTTTTGCGCAAAAAATAAGAAAAACTATGTTTAAAGGTCATCCAAAAGGGCTTTACGCCCTAGCATTAGCCAACACTGGAGAACGTTTTGGCTATTACACCATGCTTGCTATCTTCGTACTTTTCTTGCAAGCTAAATTCGGTTTCGACGAAGGACAAGCCGGTGCCATCTACGGTGGTTTCCTCGGTTGTGTTTATTTCATGCCTCTCATCGGCGGTATCCTCGCCGACCGTCTCGGTTACGGCAAGATGGTTAGAGCTGGTATCGTGGTCATGTTCCTCGGTTACCTCCTCCTCGCAGTCCCAATGATGGGCGCGACAGCGAAAGTCACCATGTTCTCAGCGCTCGCACTCATCGCGATAGGAACAGGTCTCTTCAAGGGCAACCTTCAAGTCATGGTAGGCAATCTCTACGACGAAGCAAAATACAGCCCATTCCGCGACAATGGCTTCAGTCTTTTCTACATGGCTATCAACATCGGTTCTATGTTCGCTCCAATGACAGCGACAAAAGTCACCGACCTCTTCCTCGGCAAAGCAGGATTCACCTACGTGCCTCAGATCCCATCACTCGCTCATCAATATCTCGATGAAACAATATCAGCTGATGCCTTAAAGTCATTCGAGACTCTCGCAGCACAACAAGGCAACACCGGCGACCTCGCCATTTTCGCACAAAACTACATCGATTCATTATCAACAGCATACAACTACGGTTTCGGCGTCGCTTGTATCTCATTGGTACTTTCAATGGCTATTTATCTAAGCTGCCGCAACTGGTTCAAACATGCTGACGTCAATACAAAACAAGCCAAAGCAATGGCTAACACAACTGTTAAAGTTGAAGAACTCACACCAGAACAGACACGTTCACGCATGACAGCATTATTTATGGTATTCGCTGTCGTCATCTTCTTCTGGATGTCGTTCCAACAAAGCGGATTGTGCCTCACCTTCTTCGCCCGCGACTACACAGCAAGCACAGCGACAGGATTCTCAAGAATAGGATTCAACATCTGGGCATTGACATTGATCGCTATCTCTGTTTACACATTATTCTCAACATTCCAGGCAGAGACAAGAAAGAACAAGATCGTCAGCGGCGTCATCACCTTATTATTATGGGGCGGCGCAGCAGCATTATATCTCGGCATGCCTGAAGTAGTAAACACATTACCACAACAATTCCAACAATTCAACCCATTCTTCGTCGTTGCCTTGACACCAGTATCAATGGCAGTATTCGGCGCATTGGCTAACAGAGGCAAAGAACCTTCATCACCAAAGAAGATCGGTTTGGGTATGGTTGTAGCAGGTTTAGGATTCGCTATCATGGCGATGGCATCAGTACATTTGTTAAGTCCAGCCGAGTTGAAAGCTACAGGTGGCGTAAGCAGCACATTGGTATCACCAAACTGGCTCATCAGCACATATTTAGTCTTGACATTCGCTGAGTTGTTATTAAGTCCTATCGGCATCTCATTCGTAACAAAAGTAGCTCCTCCAAAATACAAAGGCATGATGATGGGCTGCTGGTTCTGCGTCACAGCGATCGGCAACTACCTCACCAGCGTCATCGCTAAGATCTGGGGAACAGGAATGCCATTATGGATGGTATGGGGCGTACTCGTAGTATTATGCTTGTTATCAGCTACATTCATCTTCTCTATCATGAAGAAGTTGGAAGCAGCGACAAAAGAATGCTGAAACTAATTCATAATGCATAATTCATAATTAAATTTGTAGAGACGTATCATACGACACCATAAAACAAAAACATGTCGTTGATGCGTCTTGACAATTCATAATTCATAGTTTATAATTGAGATTATGGTAAGCCTGTGGCAGATATTTCTCATATTCGCAAAGATCGGGGCCTTCACTATTGGTGGGGGCATCCCGATGATTGCGGCGATAAAGTCGGAGCTAGTAAGTCGTAAGTGGCTCAACGACGAGGACTTTGTCGACATCATCACATTATCTCAAACGGCGCCGGGCTTGTTTGCCGTCAACATCTCCATCCTGACGGGACATAAGCTGCGAGGAACGAAAGGCAGCGTTGTGGCGACCATCGCCAGTTGTCTGCCACCATTCCTCATCATCTTGCTCGTAGCGATATTCTTCACCAACTTCAAAGACAACGAATACGTGATAAAGGCGTTCAAGGGCATCAGACCTGTTGTCGTTGCGCTCATCGGCGTTCCCGTGATAGACATGATCAAAGCCACAAAGATGAAATGGTGGTCATGGACAATCGTAGTCATATCGATGACTTTAGTTTGTTTTTTAAGTATCTCACCTATATACATACTGATATGCGTCATAGTGATAGCAGCATTTATCAGTTGGTATAATAACAAAGAGCATCATGATATACATTGAGTTATTCCTGACATTTTTCCTCATCGGCATGTTCACCATCGGAGGAGGATATTCCATGCTTCCACTCATACAAAACGAAGTCGTCAATGTTCACGGATGGATTGACGAGACGACATTCACCGACATCGTCGCCATCTCACAGATGACACCTGGACCTATCGGCATCAACTCCGCCACTTACGTAGGATATGAAGTTTTGTTAAAGTCAGGAGCCTCAGAATTCATGAGCGTTCTTGGCTCATTCACTGCAACTTTCGCAGTGGTATTACCTTCATTCATAATAGTTCTTCTTTTATGCAAGGTTTATGAAACATGGAAGAACCATCCTATCTTCAAAGGAGTGATGGCAGGATTGAAACCGGCGGTCATAGGACTTATCGGCACAGCAGCTGTAAGTCTCGCCACGCCAGAAAACTTCATCGATTGGAAAAGTTTCGTGATATGTATAGTAGCATTCATAGCATTATATTTCAAGAAAATCGGTCCGTTGGCGATTATAGGAATTGGAGCTATTGTGGGATTGATAGTGTATTAGAAGTCAACAGACAAGGGGTAACAGACAACAGATTTATTTATCATCCTTAAGAATTGACCATCAAAAAAAAATTAATTCCTAACTCCTAACACCTAATTACTAATTCAAAAAAAAATATTATTTTTGTATGCTATAATTTTTGTGAAATTTCAATAAAAACATAAAATGAAAAAGGAAATAAAATTCAGTTTGGTTTACCGTGACATGTGGCAAAGTTCCGGTAAATATGTTCCACGCAAAGACCAATTAGAACAAATCGCTCCTATCATCATCAAGATGGGCTGCTTCGACCGCGTCGAGTCTAATGGTGGTGCAGCAGAACAAGTTAACTTATTATACGGAGAAAATCCAAACCATTCAGTACGCGCTTTCACAGCAGCATTACACAAAGGCGGCATCGAATGTCACATGCTCGACCGCGCTCTCAACGCTTTACGTATGAACCCAGTCCCAGCTGACGTTCGTCAACTTATGTACAAGGTAAAGAAAGCTCAAGGCGTTGACATCACACGTATCTTCTGCGGTTTGAACGACGTTCGCAATATCATCCCTTCAATCCAATGGGCTAACGAAGCTGGCATGATTTCTCAAGCAGCTATGAGTATCACTTACTCACCAGTTCACACAGCTGAATATTACATCGAAATGGCTGAAAAACTCATCCAAGCTGGTGCTAAGGAAATCGCTTTGAAAGACATGGCTGGTATCGGCCGTCCATTCTCATTGGGCAAAGTCGTCGCTGCTATCAAGAAACAACACCCAGAAATCAAGGTTCAATATCACGGCCACTCAGGTCCAGGTTTATCAATGGCTTCTATGTTAGAAGTTGCTCACGCTGGCGTTGACTACATCGACGTTGCTATGGAACCACTCTCATGGGGTATGGTCCACCCTGACGTTATCTCAGTACAAGCTATGTTGAAAGACGCTGGTTTCTTAGTAAAAGACATCGACATGAACGCATATATGGAAGCTCGCGCAATGACACAAAGCTTCATCGACGACTTCTTGGGCTACTGGATCGACCCACGTAACCGTTACCTCAACTCATTGATGTTAGGCTGCGGTCTCCCAGGTGGTATGATGGGCTCACTCATGGCTGACCTCAAGAGCGTTCACGCTGCTATCAACATGAACCTTAAAGCTAAAGGTGAAAAAGAACTTACAGAAGACGAACTCCTCGTTCAACTCTTCGACGAAGTACAAAATATCTGGCCAAAACTCGGTTACCCTCCATTGGTAACTCCATTCAGCCAATATACAAAGAACATCGCTTTGATGAA
>JAFZDU010000010.1 GCA_017561025.1 Bacteroidales bacterium
ATTCTACGAAATTGTCTGCGCCAGGGAAGAGATATTTCTTTGTACCGTCTTTAGATTCTTGTACAGCTTCGAAGTTACGATAGCCAGTTGTGTAGTTCTCTGAAAGAAGCTGACGTGTTGCTTTAGAGAGGTTTGTCATTTGGTCGAAGTCGCCAGTGTGTTTCTTGTAGATCCACTCGGTTAATTGCTTGGCTGTGAATTTTGGTAAACCATGTTGATTGACAATTTCTTGAATTTCAGCTAAAGATAATCCTAATAATGCTTTCATGATGTGATATTTTGCTTACAAAAATAATAAAAAGGCGAAAGACAAAAGGCGAAAGACAAAAGTTTTTTTAATTGATTTTCCACTTTCAGTTTTCAACTTTCAATTTCCTTTGGGCGTTCCGCTACGCGTCGGGCTTTCCGCTATATCTTTGCTCGCTCCGCTATCGCTTCTCTCGCAAAGGATGCCGCTCCAATCCCTAACGCAAGACTGAACCAAGAACAAAGGCTATTGGCCTTTGAACCATTGAGAATATCTGAAATGAGTTTTGAGCAAATTAAAATTCAAAAGCCTAGCTCAACAGCTTTAGTTAAAAAGTCACGTAATGACGACAGTCTTTAGGCAGGCGGTGGAGTGCGAAGCACGGAACCCCTGCTTTATTAAGATTATACCATAATCAGAGTGCCGAAGGTACGACAAAGGATTAGATTTCACGCCGCAAATTAGTGAAGCGATAATGAAGTGGACCCCAAAGTTTGGATAAAAACTTTGGGGTCCACTTCATTATCGAGAGTCTTTTTTGTAATATTATTTAGATAGATTTTCAAACTTCATTTTTTTAAGTTTGCCGTCTTCTGTTTTAACAATGCACTTTTCATTATCAATAATGGAGTCAATAGTGCCTTTTGCATATTTGCCAAAAAACTCGTATGAAACTATATCGCCTTTTTTGAAACTATCTTGGTTTGTAGCAGTACGTTTTGCTACAACCTTAATGGTTTGCATTGAGAAAATGCCACCTGTTATAGATGAACATATAGCATCAAAGAGACGGAAAGAAGTGCGAACTTGGCAAGGCTCTCCAACTGGGGTCGCTACGGATGGTCGTCCAATCGGAACTAATCCCCAAAAGAGATAACATTGTTTCCCTTTGGAATATTTGTATGTTTGTCCAGGGGTTTCTTTGTACCTGTTCATACTAGTTTTTGTGGTCATACATGAAGACAACATAGTTGCCACAAGAATCATGATAATTGCTTTTGTTATTTTCATAATAAATTTAATGTTTAGGTGGGTTCTAATTAATTACTTATAAACCTTTAATTATAGGCAGAACCACATTGTCCTACAATTAAGATTTGCATTCTTTCAAATAATTTTCTGCAAAATCTGTATAATCAGAATTAAAGAATTAAGTTTTTCAAATATGTATGATGATTTATGTATATTCCTTGTTTTTTATTTTACGGCATCCAACTCCAAAATGTCGGTTTATAAAAAAAGAAAGTGTGGAGTTGCTCTCTGTTTATCCGTTAGAAGGTTGTGGAAAGACCTAAGCTGAAATAAACGATACAATGCCCCACACTTGAACAGTATGGGGTATATGCACAGAGAGTGCATAGCCACATAGCTATACAAGGAGTGAGTGCTGTTCGTACATCCTTCAGCTTTGAAAACTTCCACATTTTCTAACAAGGACTGCGAAAACACTTTCAATATGTCTGCTATTTATCCAATAGCACCGCAAAGTTATAAATTAAATTCAAACGAACAACACTCTATTGGGACATTGTTTCGCTAAATTCAAAAAAAATATCCGCTGTGATATAAAAACCACAACGGATATTGATAAATGCTTTCTTAAATATGTGTTAGACAATATGTTATTTTATCATATCAATCATTTCTCTTAATCTTGAAATAACGGCTTCTCCTACTAATTTTGTCATTGCTTCAGATGAACCGGTTCTAGAATATTCGTCAAAAGCATCGTAATATTTTTTTCTGTCAGCAAACTTGATGTTGATAGCTGGCAAACCTTCTTTTATAAGCTGAAGATTCATTATCAATCTGCCAGTACGACCATTGCCGTCAATAAATGGATGTATGCTTTCAAACTGTAAATGGAAATTCGCGACACGTTCAACGATGTGCATGTTTTTAGACCATACATTATAATTATTTAGCAATTCTTCTATTTTGGGCTCTATTAAATAAGGTTGAACAGGTGTTGTTAATGCGCCAGCGATGCGCACGTTGACACGTCTGAAGGTGCCTCTGTCTTCGGGACGGTCCGCCAATACCAAGTTGTGGATGCTTTTTATGTCAAATTCGGATAAATCTTTATCTTGTTTTGCAAGTTCCTCAACATATTGGAATGCTTCTTTGTAACCTACTGCCTCTAAATGGTCTTTTAGTGGTTTTTTGTCTATTGTGATACCTTGAAGAACGAGTGCAGTTTCTTGTAAAGTGAGAGTATTACCTTCAATGGCATTACTATTATAGGTGTGTTCGACAAGGAAAACCTCTTTGATTGCATCGATTTCAGATGGAGTCAAAGGGCGGCAAGAATCCAAAGATTTCTTAAGCGAATTGATCTGTTCTAAAATAGGTGTGTATGATTTCTTGAGACTTGTTTTTGTGTAAGTCCTTGCATCTATAGGTTGTTCTGCATCTTCTGGAATCATATACAGATTGCCTTTTCTCTCTACGCCGGCAATGCGATCTTGTTCACACAATAGTCTTACTCGTCTTGCAGAAATTCCCCATTTAGCAGCTGCTTCTGAAACTTTAATATAATTCATATTATTCCTATTTTTGTGTTTTTAATGCAACAAAACTACATATATTATTCCTATTTTTACAATTTTAGGAATAAAACAAATGAATTTGGTTAGGAATTGAGGAATTGTTTGGCATTTACCTTTAGTCATTTGTCTTTAGTCCTTAGCCTTTGGTCTTTAGCCATTAGTCTTTAGCCCTTAGTCCTTAGACAAAACAAAAAAAGAGCTTCAGAAATTTCTGAAACTCTCTTCGTACCCAGGGCCGGGATCGAACCGGCACGAGTGTTACCTCATCGGTTTTTGAGACCGACGCGTCTACCAATTCCGCCACCTAGGCATTCATTTCAATGATCGATTTGCGAGTGCAAAAGTAATAATTTTTTTGTTACGGCAAAGAAAAATTTTATTATTTTTGCAAAAAATTTTTGAACACATAAAAATTAACGTCATGCAAGAGCCTTTAGTATCGATTTTTTCAGGTAGAGCCACACGTTATTTAGCAGATGAAATCGCTAAACATTATGGCAAACCTCTCGGACAATCAAGCGTTTTGGTTTTCGCCGATGGTGAATTCCAACCAAGTTTCGATGAAAATATCCGCGGAAGAGATGTCTTTTTGATCCAATCAACATTCCCACCAACAGAAAACATGATGGAGTTATTGTTGATGGTTGACGCCGCAAAACGCGCTTCAGCACGTAGAATCATCGCCGTTATCCCTTATTTCGGCTTCGCACGTCAAGATAGAAAAGACCGTCCACGTATCAGTATCGCAGCTAAATTGATGGCTGACTTATTGACAACAGCAGGTGTCACACGTATCATCACTATGGACATCCACGCTGACCAAATCCAAGGTTTCTTCAACGTTCCTGTTGACAATATCTTCGCTTCAAAGATTTTCGTTCCTTATATCGAAAGCCTTAACTTACCTAATTTAATGGTAGCATCACCAGACGCTGGCGGTACCCGTCGCGCTGCTTCTTACGCAAAGATGTTGAACACAGTATTCTCAATCTGTCACAAACAACGTTCAAAACCAAATGCTATCGAACAAATGTTGCTCATCGGCGACGTTAAGGATAAAGACGTTATCCTTATCGACGACATGATCGACACAGCTGGCACAATCACAAAGGCTGGTCAATTAATTAAAGATAGCGGTGCTCGCAGCGTCCGCGCTGTCGCAACTCACCCAATCTTCTCAGGTAGCGCTATGGAAAGAATCGAAAACTCAGTATTTGACGAAGTTATCGTAACAGACACTATTCCATTGACAAACCCAAGCAGCAAGATTCATGTTCTTTCAACAGCTCCACTCTTCGCAGAAGTTATCAAACGCGTTGAAAACTACGAATCATTAAGCGACTTGTTCAAGAAATAAAAATCGTATTTATCGTATGTACGGACGCGATTTATCGCGTCCATACTACGTGGCATACACATTATAAATTATTAACAAACAAATTAAAATTAAATTATGAATTCAGTATCATTGAGCGGTTCTCTTCGTGAGAACGTAGGGAAAAAAGATGCTAAACAATTACGCGCTAATGGCTTAGTTCCATGCGTTATTTACGGTCAAGGCGAAGAAGTACGTTTCTGCACAGAAGCAAAAAGCTTCAAAACTATCCTCTTCACTCCAGAAACTTACGTTGTTGACTTCACAATCGATGGTAAAGTTTACCGTACAATTCTCCAAGATATCCAATATCACCCACTTACAGACGAAGTTCTCCACGCTGACTTCTTACAAGTAACAGAAGAAAAACCTATCACAGTTACTCTTCCAGTTCGCACAGAAGGTACATCTCCAGGCGTTATGCGCGGTGGTAAACTTAAAGTTAGAATCCCACGCCTTAAAGTTAAAGGTTTAATTAAAGATCTTCCTGCTTACGTCATGGTAAACATCTCTGAATTAAATGTTAACCAAGCTATCAGAGTTAAAGACCTTGCAATCGAAAACGTTACTCCATTAGTAGCTGCTAACAACATCGTTTGCGACGTTAAAGCTAAGAAATCTGCTATTACAGAAGAATCAGAAGATTAATTCTAATATAAAGCGATTGAAAGAGCCTTCATCTCGAAGGCTTTTTTTTATTTAAGATAAAATCTGACTTCAAAGCATCAATTATAAACTTTTGCATCATGAAATATCTAATAGCCTGTCTGGGAAACATAGGTGTCGAATATGACAACACACGACACAATATCGGCTTTAAAGTGGCCGACTATCTTAACGAAGATCTTAAAGGAACCTTTACAACACAACGACTTGCTCAGGTTTCTGAACTGCGTTATAAAGGAAGAACAATGGTGGTCATTAAACCGACAACTTATATGAACCTCAGCGGCAAAGCTGTTAAATATTGGATGCAACAAGAGAAAATCCCAATTGAAAACGTACTCGTCGTTCTCGATGAAATAGCTCTTCCTCTCGGAACATTGCGCATGAGAAAAAAAGGCAGCGACGCCGGCCATAACGGACTCGCCAATATCATCGAAAGCTTAGGCACTAACGTGTTCCCAAGACTTCGTTTCGGCATAGGAGATGACTTCCCACGTGGAAAACAAATAGACTTTGTACTCGGTAAATGGAAACCATCAGAACTCGATATCATAAATCCTAGACTGGATGTGGCTGCTGGATTCATTAAAAGCTTCGTGACACAAGGCGTAGATCAGACTATGAATCAGATGAATAACAAGTAATTGGATTACTATAGCTTAAATACACAAACTGCTAATTATTCATTGTGAATTAAGATTTTTAATAAAAGTAAAATAATTAGTAAACACCTTTACTATTTTTGTATATTTGCAAATCTTTTAAAAAAATAAAAATGAAAAGAAAATCTTTACTTTTGTTCGTTGTGATGATGATGTTCGCTTCATTGTCAACAATCAATGCACAAGAAAAAAAATCATTAATCGGTGACTATTTGTCAATCAGTGGTTGGATGAACATCCAATATGATTACGAACGTCAATTGCAAAATGACGGTATAACATTAGATGAAATCAATACCTTTAATGTGCGTCGTGCTCGTCTCGACTTCAAAGGCAACATCAATAAGAACTTGGAATTCCGCGTCCAGGCTGATATGGCTGGCTCTCCAAAATTGGTTGATGGTTTCGTTAAAATTAAATTGCAAAAATATTTTAACATTCAAGTAGGTCAGTTTAAGATTCCTTTCACATTTGAGAACCCACAATCACCTCTTACACTTGAAGGTGTTGAATACGCTCAAGTTATCAGCAAGCTCTCAGGCTATAGCGATATGTCGGGCGTTAAGACATACTCTGGCGGCCGTGATGTCGGTGTTATGATCTATGGTAACTTCTTCAGTTTTGAACGTAACGGAAAACAAATTCCTATCCTTACATATAAATTAGGTGTTTTCAATGGTAATGGTATGAATAATAAAGATGCCAACCTTGCAAAAGATATCGCAGCTAGTATCGAAGTGTGCCCTGGCGTAAAAGGCTTGATGCTTGCCACTTCATATTATGATGGTAATTATTATCTTAATGCAAATGAACAAAATGCAATTAGAGATCGTCTCACTTTCGGTGGTAAATATGAAAACGGCAGACTTACAGTACGTTCAGAATATATCACAGGCAAGACAGAAATGTTAGACAAGGCTGATGGCGTCTATACTCTCGATTCTGATGGTTTCTACGTAGCAGGCGGTTATTGGTTTAATATGAAGAGCCAAAAGATTCGTCCTGTTGCACGTTACGATTTCTTAAGACAAGATATTGAAAATCCTGAAAAGAACTCAACATATTATATGGTCGGTATCGACTGGTGGCCATATAACAACCTTCGTCTCTTGGTCAACTACACAGTGAAAGACAAGCCAGGATACGACAATTTGGGCAATTTGTTCCAAGCACAGCTTTCAGTGAAATTTTAACAATTAGAAATTAGGAGTTAGGAATTGGTAATTTTCCATAACTCCTTTTTTTAATACTTGTAGTCATGTAGTCATGTTGACTTGTAGACTTAAAAAACTAGAATAACTAAATTTACTATATATGAAAACAAGAAAACTTAAAGCATTATTTCTCAATGAGGAGTGGCTCATTGTGATGTTGGGATTCATTATTTTGGCTCTGATAGTCATAGTCCCAGAATTTATGGTAAACATCAAAATGTTAAATGTAAAGACCTTGGATACATCTATAGGATGGGTCAATGCGGTTTATACTTTTGTGTTTCTATTACTTATTATTCTTATTTCCGCCCTTGCCATGAAGAAGCCTGTCAAGGGTATTTTTTTATCCTTTCTTGTGATATTTGTGCTGACGATGCTGGCGCAGTTATGCGCAAGTATACCGTTCTGTAAAGAATATGGTCTTGAGTCAGTTCTCTTTGCTGTACTTTTCGGATTGATAATAAGTAATGTGTTCGGTGTGCCAGAATGGCTTAGGCCTGCCATACAAAGTGAGTTCTATATCAAGATCGGTATAGTTTGTTTGGGAGCTACTGTCATCTTTGGCGAAATCATGAAGTCGGGAGCTTACGGACTTGCACAGGCTGTTTTGGTCGTGTTGGTTGTTTGGTATTTTGGATTCTGGATCTCACGTAAAGTCTTTAAGGTTGATGACCAGATGGCTACAATGATTGCAAGTTCCGTCAGTGTGTGTGGCGTCTCTGCTGCTATTGCGACATGCGGAACTATCAAGGGTAACCAAAAGAAACTCAGTTATGTCATCTCTTTGGTTATGGTGGTCGCCATACCGATGTTATATATCATGCCTTTGTTATGTAACTGGTTGTTGCCTATAATATTCCCTAACAACAGCGTTGCGGCTCAACAGGTGGCAGGAGCCTGGATCGGCGGCACCATCGATACTACAGCTGCCGTAGCTGCATCGGGTGATATTTTGGGAAACATAGCAGGTGACACAGCTGTCATAGTAAAGGCTTCTCAAAATGTTCTTATTGGCGTCGCTGCATTTTTCATCTCATTATATTGGTCGGTACGCGACACCAACAGCGTGATGGAGACAAAAGGCACTGTTATATGGCATAGATTCCCTAAGTTCGTCATCGGTATGATAGTCGCTTCTGCAGTTTTCAGCATCTGGTTCTCAGGCGGCGTCGAGATTGACGGCGACGTGGTTAAATACAAGGCATTAGCTAAAAACTTCCAAGGAATATTCTTCTCTATAGCGTTTGTATGTATCGGATTGGAGACACGATTCAAAGAAATATTCTCAAAAGAAAACAACCAGTCGCTCAAGGCATTCTTGTCTGCACAGTTGTTTAATGTCGTCTTTACTTTGATAATAGCAATAGTGATATTCGGTTTTATTGCAAACTGATTTTAGGGAATTTATATAAAGTTTAGCGTAAGATGTAAGAGTATAGTAGTTAGGAATTCAGGGCTTAAGTTCAACGACCAAAGGCCAAAAACATTCCTAATTGATTTAATTGGCAAGACGCTTCAATGTATGATTATTTTATAGGAATCATTGAAGCGTCTCTATATTCACTCCATCACTAAAAAATGTTGCCTTATTTGTTAATCTGTTTCACGAATCTTTCGTACCAGTCTTCGCCGAAGCGTCTTATCATAGGGCCTTTCAGGAATTTATATAATGGAATGCCTTCCTTTTCGCCTTTTCTCTTGGCAGGTACGCAAACGCTCCATTCGTGATAGTTGACGTGGATGAATCCGTTTTTCTCTTCAAGGCGGATAGGGTAGAGATGACAGCTTATCGGTTTCCAGAAGTCAATCTTGCCTTCGAGATAAGCCTTCTCTATTGCACATAATGCTGTGCCGTTTTCATGGAAATAAACGAAAGCACATTCCTCATCGTTGACCAATGCGGTGACAAGAGCGCCTTTTTCGTCATAATCGTAAACGTCATTGTTCTCAATGACTTCAATTCCTTCCGGACGCATATATGGCTTTATCTCTTCGATATATTCCTCGATGAGACCTACTTCGTCGGGTTCTAAAGGAGCGCCGGCATCGCCAGCAACACAACATTCACCTTTGCAACGTGCAAGATGACAACAAAAACGAGCATTGATGAACTCGTCTGAAACTATTACATTATCTACTATTATCATGTTGGCAAAGATAATAAAAAAGTCAACAAGTCAACAAGACTACATGACAACAAGTTTTTAGAGGATTGAGAGGTTTAGGATTTGTAGGGATACGATTCATCGTGTCCTTTTAGGGTATCAGGATTTCAGGATTTTGGGATATAAGGGTATAAGGGCGCCTGAGCTTGTCGAAGGCATGATGCGGCACTTCGACAAGCTCAGCGACCGAAAGTTCAAAGTTCAACAGTTTTTCAAAGTCTTTTTTTAAGATTTTTTTAAAGTTTTTTGAGAAAAAAATCATATCTTTGTCGCTTATTAAAAAAATTAAAATAATAGGTGATATATGAAAGGCTCATATAGAGAATATAAGAATCTGAACCTTACAAACATTGCTAAAGAGGTTCGTAAATACTGGGAAGACAACGACGTTTTCCAAAAGAGTTTAGACAATCGTAAGGATGGTCCAGCTTTCGTGTTCTACGAAGGACCTCCATCAGCAAACGGAACTCCGGGCATCCATCACGTGATGGCTCGTACTATCAAAGACATCTTCTGCCGCTACCAAACTCTCAAAGGAAAAAGAGTTTCTCGTAAAGCTGGTTGGGATACTCATGGTCTCCCTGTTGAACTCGGCGTTGAAAAGAAACTCGGCATCACCAAAGAAGACATAGGCACAAAAATCAGTGTCGATGAATATAACAAGGCTTGTCGTGAAGAGGTTATGAAATACAAAGACTTATGGGATGAACTTACACGTACCATGGGTTATTGGGTCAACCTCGACGATCCTTACATCACATTCACAAATGAATATATCGAGACATTATGGTATCTCTTGTCAGAGATTTACAAGAAAGGTCTCCTTTATAAAGGTTACACAATCCAACCTTATTCACCAGCAGCTGGTACAGGCTTGAGCTCTCACGAACTTAACATGCCTGGCTGCTACCGCGACGTTAAAGACCTCACCTGTGTTGCTCTCTTCCGCGTTAAAGCAGAACAAAACATAGTCAAGAACAATCCTTTCGGCGTTGACGTTCCTTTCAACAGCATCCAAATTGCAGCTTGGACAACAACACCTTGGACCTTGCCTTCAAATACTGCATTGTGCGTGGGTAACAGCATCGACTATAACCTCGTCAAGACTGTTAACCCAGTAAGTGGCGACATCGCTTATATCGTAGTCGCTAACTCATTGATGGGCGCATTCTTCCCAAGCGAAGCTGAAAAACCTGCTTTCGAAGACTATAAAGTTGGCGACAAGAAACTTCCTTACGAAGTCCTCGGAACATGTAAAGGTAAAGACCTCGTTGGTTTGGATTATGAACAACTCATCCCTTGGGTCAATCCAGGTGAAGGCGCATTCCGCGTCATCCACGGTGACTACGTCAGCACAGAAGACGGTACAGGTATCGTTCACATCGCTCCTACATTCGGTGCAGACGACGACCGCGTGGCAAAACAAAGCGGCATCCCTCCTCTCCAAATGATAGACAAAGACGGCAAGGCCCAGCCAATGGTTGATAGAGCTGGTAAGTTCTTCTTGATAGAAGACCTCGACGCTGACTTCGTTAAGAACTTCATGAATGTTGAAGCTTACGCTCCATACGCAGGTCAATTCGTCAAGAACGCTTTCGATGCAACAAAGACAGACAAAGACAAGTCATTGGATGTTGACATCGTAGTTATGTTGAAGGAAGAAGGCAAACTCTTCAAGAGCGAAAAACATACTCACAACTATCCACACTGCTGGCGTACTGACAAACCTGTTCTCTATTATCCATTAGACAGCTGGTTCATCCGCAGCACTGCCTTGAAGGATAGAATGATTGAACTCAACAAGACCATCACATGGAAACCTGAAGCTACAGGTAGCGGCCGTTTCGGCAACTGGCTCGAAAACCTCGTCGACTGGAACCTCTCACGTTCACGTTACTGGGGAACTCCATTGCCAATCTGGCGCACAGAAGACGGCAGCGAAGAAGTATGTATCGGCAGCGTAGCTGAACTCCGCCAAAGAATTGACGAGTCAGTGAAGGCTGGTTTTATGACAGAAAATCCATACGCTTCAGAAGACTATAACAGCTTCGACTTACACAGACCTTATATAGATAATGTAATCCTCGTCTCATCAGACGGCAAGAAGATGTTCCGTGAGCCAGACCTCATCGACGTATGGTTCGACTCAGGCGCTATGCCATACGCACAGATTCACTACATGGGCGAGAAAGACAAACTCAATGCTGAGACATTCCCAGCTGATTTCATCGCTGAAGGCGTTGACCAAACACGTGGTTGGTTCTTCACATTGCACGCTATCGCAACAATGATCTCAGATTCTGTTTCATATAAGGCTGTTATCTCTAACGGTTTGGTTCTCGACAAGAACGGCAACAAGATGTCTAAACGTCTCGGCAACGGCGTCGACCCATTCGAAGCAATAGAAAAATACGGTGCTGACGCAGTACGTTGGTATATGATCACCAACTCACAACCTTGGGATAACCTCAAGTTCGACCAAGAAGGCGTTGATGAAGTACGTCGTAAGTTCTTCGGTACATTATACAATACATACGCATTCTTCGCATTATATGCTAACATCGACAAGTTCGATTTCTCAGAAGCGGAAATTCCTTACGAAGAACGCCCTGAAATCGACAGATGGATTTTATCAGAATTGAACTCATTGATAGAAGAAGTCGACAACGACTATCAAAACTACGAACCAACAAAGGCTGGTCGTGCTATAGCAGAATTCGTTGACGCACACTTGAGCAACTGGTACGTACGTCTCTCACGTCGTCGTTTCTGGAAGAGCGATGCATCGTCAGACAAGACTTCAGCATATCAGACATTATACACATGCTTGGATGTATTGGCAAAGATTTCAAGCCCTATCGCTCCATTCTTCGCAGAACGCTTGTATCAAGACTTGAACGAAGCAACAGGACGTCAGGCAGCTGAATCAGTACACCTCACCGACTTCCCTAAAGCAAATCCAGAACTCATCAACAAGGATTTGGAAGAAAGAATGGAAATGGCACAACTCGCATCATCAATGGTATTGTCATTGAGAAAGAAAGCCAATATCCGCGTTCGTCAGCCACTCTCAAAGGTCATGATTCCTGTCAACTCAGAAAGAGAACTCGAACAGTTCAAGAAAGTCGAACAACTCATCATTTCTGAAGTAAACGTTAAGGAGATTGAATATCTCACAGCAGACAAGAATATCTTGGTTAAGAAAGTTAAACCTAACCTCAGAAACTTAGGCCGTCGTTATGGCAAGTTGATAAAACCTATAACACAGTTCTTCGCTGAGATAGAACAAGAAACCATCAGAACTTTTGAAAACGTCGGTTATCTTGACGTGACATTGGAAGGACAAGAGCTTCACTTAGAACTTTCTGACGCTATCATCACAACAGAAGATATTCCAGGCTGGGCAGTAGCAACACAAGACGACGCTACAGTTGCATTGGATATCACTGTAACACCAGAATTGGCAGAAGAAGGTTTGGCAAGAGAAATCGTCAACAGAATCCAGAATATGAGAAAAGACGGCGATTTCGAAGTCACAGACCATATCATCTTGACAATAGAAAAGAACGATGCAATCAACAATGTAGTTGAAAAATATAAAGAATACATCTGTTCAGAGACATTGGCAGAGTTGAATATGGTAGATAATATCGGTGAAGAAATCGAAGCGATAGAACTTATAGACGATATTACTGTTAGATTAAAAATTAACAAGAATTAAAGCAATATTTTCTTGTGTTATTGGATTATTGTTATTAACTTTGACGTCGAATAATTAAAATATAGGTTATTATGGAAAATATAAATAATACTCCTGATAAAGTCAGATATTCAGATGAAGAACTTGCTGAATTCAAAGAGCTTATTTTAGAAAGATTGGCAAGGGCACGCAAAGACCTTGAAATGTTGAACGACAATGTTTCAGGTGGAGATAACAATGCTGATGACACAGCTCCAACATTTAAAGTTTTGGAGGAAGGTTCAAGTGTGTTGTCAAAAGAAGAGAACAGCCAGTTGGCAGCTCGTCAGTACAAATACATCCAGAACCTGGAAAATGCTTTGATTCGTATAGAAAACAAGACTTATGGTGTATGTCGTATGACAGGCAAGCTTATCCCAAAGGAAAGATTGCGTGCCGTACCACATGCTACCTTAAGTGTTGAGGCAAAAATGGGACAAAAGAAATAAATGAAAAAACCTCTTATTATCATTTTTATAGTCCTGCTCCTTGACCAGATTCTCAAATTCTGGATTAAGTTGAACATGACAATAGGTGAAAGTTTCCCAGTACTGGGAGATTGGTTTCAGATTTATTTCATAGAGAACAACGGCATGGCTTTTGGCTGGGAACTCGGAGCTCAATGGGGTAAGTTGGCTTTGAGTGTCTTCAGGATAATAGCCGTGGCGTTGTTGTTTTATCTCATATATTATCTGTCAAAGAAGAAAGTCAAATTCGGTCCTCTGTTCGGCATCTCGCTCATCACGGCAGGCGCCATGGGCAATATCATCGATGGAATGTTCTATGGAATGATATTCGGAGAGAGCACATTCTATCAGCTCGCTACTCTCTTTCCTGAAGGCGGAGGATATTCGGGATTTCTGCAAGGAAAAGTGGTCGATATGTTCTACTTCCCGCTTTTCACTTTCCCAGAATGGGTGCCATTCTTCGGAGGCCAGATATTCTTCAGCCCTATATTCAATATTGCCGACAGCGCAATAACAATAGGCTTCCTATACCTTATATTATTCCAATGGAATTTCTTGAAGAACATTGATAATATCGATGCTCTTACAAATACTCAAACTGATTTAGAATTAGATAAAGATAATTCACAATAAAAACGACAAACATGAGTGAAGAAAAATATGGTCGTATAGTGCAGATTATCGGTCCTGTGATTGACGTCGCTTTTGACGATGAATCACAACTGCCTAATCTTTTGGATGCTCTTGAAATAGAAAGAGCAAACGGTGAAAAACTTATTACAGAGGTACAACAAGATATCGGTGAAAATACCATGCGTACCATTGCCATGGACTCTACAGATGGCTTGCGCAGAGGTATGAAGGTACGTTGTCTCGGAGCTCCTATCTCTATGCCTGCAGGTGAAGAGGTGAAGGGCCGTTTGTTTAATGTCATCGGAAAGTCAATCGACGGACTTAAGGATGTTGAGACAAGCAAACGCAACAGTATTCACCGTGACCCTCCTAAGTTTGAAAACCTCTCGACAAAACAGGAAGTCTTGTTCACAGGTATTAAAGTCATCGACTTGATTGAGCCATACGCCAAAGGTGGTAAGATCGGTTTGTTCGGTGGTGCTGGTGTGGGTAAGACTGTTCTCATCATGGAGTTGATCAATAATATCGCTAAGTCTTATTCAGGCATGTCAGTGTTTGCCGGCGTTGGTGAACGTACACGTGAAGGTAATGACTTGTTGAGAGAGATGCTTGAATCTGGCGTTATCAAATATGGTGATGAATTTATGAAATCAATGGAAGAAGGCGGTTGGGACCTCGACAAGATAGATTATGAGGAAGTCAAGAAGTCGCAAGCTACCTTGGTGTTCGGTCAGATGAACGAGCCTCCAGGAGCACGTGCCCGCGTAGCTCTTAGCGGTCTCACCATGGCAGAATATTTCCGTGATGGCGATGGCGATACAGCAGGTCGCGACATCCTTTTCTTCATCGACAATATCTTCCGTTTCACACAGGCAGGTTCTGAAGTGTCAGCATTGCTGGGACGTATGCCTTCAGCTGTGGGTTATCAGCCAACATTGGCATCTGAAATGGGTCTCATGCAAGAGAGAATCACATCAACAAAGAACGGCTCCATCACATCAGTACAAGCTGTATATGTTCCAGCCGACGACTTGACCGACCCTGCTCCTGCAACAACATTCGCCCACTTGGACGCTACAACAGTTCTCAGCCGTAAGATATCTGAACTTGGCATCTATCCTGCTGTCGACCCTCTTGAATCAACATCAAGAATCCTCGCAGCAAATATCGTGGGAGAAGAACATTACAATACAGCTCAGCGTGTAAAGAACATTCTTCAACGATATAAGGAATTACAAGACATCATCGCTATCTTGGGTATGGACGAACTTTCGGAAGACGACAAACTCACCGTAAGCCGTGCACGCCGCGTACAACGTTTCTTGTCACAGCCATTCCATGTCGCAGAACAATTCACAGGTATGAAGGGCGCTTTCGTAAGTATAGAAGATACTATAAAAGGTTTCAATATGATTATGGACGGCGAAGTGGACCAATATCCAGAAGCTGCTTTCATGATGGTAGGAACTATTGAAGAAGCGATAGAGAAAGGTAAGAAACTTTTGAATGAGCAATGATGAATTAGGAGTCAGTAATGAAACTGGAAATCATAACACCGGAAAAACATATCTTTGAAGGCGAAGCTGACTTGGTACAGTTGCCAGGTAATGACGGCCTATTCGAGATATTGAAAAACCATGCTCCTATGATAGCATCGCTTGGTAAGGGCAATGTGAAAATAGGTAATAACAACGAATTTAAATTTATAGAAATTAACGGCGGGGTAGTAGAAGTGTTGAATAATAGAATACTTGTGCTTGCTGAATAATTAAGTCAATAAGTCTATGAGCTAATAAGTCAATATTGGCTCATGGACTTATATGCTCATATTCTCCAAAATGAATACTGTCTGGATTGTAATGCCCATTTTAATCGTTCTGATGTTTTTGCTGGGCACTGATTTAAACAAAAAGTCTTTTACTGATGTGGCACGTAACCCTCGTGCTGTTTTGATAGGAATGATAGGACAGATAATATTGCTTCCTCTCATAGCTTTTGCTTTGGCATGGGCCTTGAAATTGCCTCCTGTTTATTTTATGGGTATTGTCTTGATAGCATGTTGTCCTGGCGGCAGCTCTTCCAATGTGTTTTCTATGCTGGCAAAAGGTGATGTGGCATTGTCTGTTACACTGACGGCCATAAGCAGCATAGTAACGTTATTCACTATCCCAGTCATTATGGAGTTCGTGGCACGTTTCGTTACAGAACAAAGCGGAGTGGAGGTCAACCTTCCTTTCGGACGACTTATAGTACAAAATATCGTGCTTCTTTTCGTGCCATTATTTATAGGAATCATGTTCAGACATTTCTTCCCAGTGCCAGCAGCAAAGGTCAATAAGGTGTTGGGTAAATTGGCATTCCCAGCATTGATGACATTGGCACTCATATTCTTCTTGCAGAATACACAAGCTATCAAAGAAAATATAGCAGTGCTCGGACTGACAATAACAGCAATGATATTGTTGGCCATGGCATGCAGCTCTATATTGTCGGTAATGACAAAGTCAGGTACTGCAGTGAGAAGGACAATTGTCATAGAAGTAGGAATGCAGAACGCCGCGCAGGCCATCGCTATCGCTAGTTCTCCTTTTATCTTTAACAGCGGTGAGATGGCGATACCAGCAATAATCTACGCACTTCTTATGAATGTGATACTCCTTATTTATGTCGGCGTTATTAAGACTACAAGACTATAAGACTACAAGTTGGTAGGAGATTTTGTGGATATAAAAAAAGAGGCTTTGCATTAGCTTAGCCTCTTTAAAAATATAAAATGAAAAAGGAAATTTCTTAGCAGTTCATACCGCCGCAGCAGTGAATTGTCTGTCCTGTGACATATCTTGACAGGTCGCTAGCCAAGAACAATGCTGTGTCGGCGACGTCTTCTGGAGTACCGCCTCTTCTCAATGGAATGGTCTTCATCCATTCTTCTCTTGCTTCTTCTGGGATTTGGTTTGTCATGTCGGTGATGATGAAACCTGGAGCGATGCAGTTAGCTCTGATATTGCGTGATCCCATTTCCTTAGCGATAGATTTAGCCAAACCTATCAAACCAGCTTTTGATGCAGCGTAGTTAGCTTGGCCGGCATTGCCAGAAACACCTACTACAGATGCCATGTTGATGATGCTTCCGCAACGTTGACGTGCCATGATAGGAACGATAGCATGGATGAAATTGAATGCTGATTTCAAGTTGACTGTGATAACGTCGTCCCATTGTTTTTCAGTCATTCTCATCATTAAGGTGTCGCGTGTGATACCTGCGTTATTGACCAATATATCTATTCTTCCGAAGTCTTGATGAATTTGTTTTACAGTATTTTCAACATCTTCAAAGATAGCTGCGTTTGACATATAACCTACAGCTTTGACGCCTAAAGCCTGTAATTCAGCTTCTGTTGCCTTGATGCTTTCTTCGTTTAAGTCGGTGAATGCGATGTTGCAACCTTCTTCTGCAAAACGTTTAGCGATAGCTTTGCCGATACCCCTAGCTGCTCCTGTGATGACAGCTGTTTTATTTTCCAATAATAATCTCATAAGTTTTAATTTAGTTAGGAGTTAGGAATTAGAAGTTAGGAGTTGGTGAAATTAATTCCTAATTCCTCATTCCTAATTCCACATTGTTATTTGTACATTTGTAAATCTTCTTCTTTGAAATTTTCCACAAATGTAAGAATTTTTGCAATTTCAGACTCACCCAAAGCTATCATTATTTTGCATGACTTCATGAAGTCGGGAGCTTCAGTGTTGTTGAGTTCTTTGCTGCGGTTGACGTCTTGAAGGAGAAGATGACCCATGATGAGGTAGCCCATAGCTTCTACCATACGGCGTGCGAGGAAGTCGTATGCCTCTGATGATGTTCCGAATTTATCGGCTGCAGCAACGATGGCGACATATTTTTCCTTCATTCTTTCGAGGCGTTGGCGTAATGGGAGCAATTCTTCTGCTAATGGCATTGCTTCGTATTCTTCAATTCGTTTAAGGTATGAGCCATTTCCGACGAAACGGATAGCAGCAACAACCTGTAATTGTGATGTGCCTTCATAGATGCTTAATATTCTTGCATCTCTATAGATACGTTCGCATTTATATTCTTTCATGAAACCTGATCCGCCGTGAACCTGGATGCAGTCGTAAGCTATCTGGTTGGCATATTCGCTGGCGAAGAGTTTGAGCATAGGAGTCATCATATCGGCATGACGTTGTGAATATTTCATGTCTTGACGTTCTTCTGCAGTGAGGTTTCTTTCTTTGCTTACTGAATCATAAGCTTTGTATAAGTCGACGAAACGTGATGTTTCATATAATAAAGTGCGTGTTGCATCGATTTTAGCTCTCATGATGCCGAGCATTTCATAAACCTGAGGGAAGTTGACGATAGCTTTCCCGAACTGTTCGCGTTGGCGAGCATATTCGAGAGCTTCGTGATAAGCGGCTTCAGCGAGGCCTACTGACTGAGCTCCGACGCCGAGACGTGCGCCGTTCATCAACGACATGACGTATTTGATAAGACCGAGGCGGCGTTCACCGATGAGGAGGGCAGGAGCGTTGTTGAAAACGAGTTCTGCTGTTGGAGATCCTTTGATGCCGAGTTTGTTCTCGATACGTCTTACTGTAACAGCATTGTCTCTTCTGTCATAAAGAAAATAAGAGAGACCGCGGCCGTCTGTTGTGCCTTCTTCAGAACGAGCCAGGACAAGTTGAATGTCAGCGTCACCGTTGGTGATGAAACGTTTAACACCGTTGAGTCTCCAGCAGTTGTTTTCTTCGTCTAAAGTTGCCTTTAGTCTAACTGACTGGAGGTCAGAGCCGGCGTCTGGTTCGGTGAGAGCCATAGAACAAGTCATACCATCATTTATAAGTGGCAAATATTTTTCTTTAATTTCTTCAGAAGCAAATTCATAAATTGTTTCTGCACAGTCTTGAAGCCCCCAGATGTTGGCGAATCCGGCATCAGCGCGTGACACTATCTCAGCTGCCATGACATATGGAACATAAGGGAAGTTCAAGCCTTTATATTTACGAGGCAATGACATACCGTAGAGACCGGCATCGCGTAATACCTCATGGTTTTTCTGTGTGCCTTTAGCATAGACAATCTCGTTGTCTATGACTTGCGGACCTTCGTGGTCGACGGCTTCAGAGTTAGGCTCTAAGACATTAGCTGCCAAATCGCCTACTATTTCGAGGACTTTGTCGTAGCTGTCAATAGCGTCTTCAACGTCAGTTGGAGCCATCATATCGTTATCACAGTCAACGAAGTCGCGTTCTTTCAACTTGATGATTTTATCCATCACTGGATGTGAGAGATAAAACTTTAAGCTTTTATTATCATTGTAGAAATTCATATTTCTTATTTTTTTCAATTAGGGATGAGAAATTAGGGACGAGGAATTAAATTTATCCTCTACCAATTTCTAACTCCTAATTTCTAATTATTTTAATCATTTTAGGTAAAACGTCCATAACGTCGCCGATGATTGTATAGTCGGCTATGCTGTTGATAGGAGCGTTAGGGTCGGTATTGATGGATATGATCTTTGAAGATTGGTCCATGCCTGCGCGATGTTGGACTGCGCCGGATATACCGCAAGCTATATATAATTTAGGACGTACTGTGAGACCAGTCTGACCTATCTGTCTTTCGTTTTCGGTGAATCCTGCATCGACGGCAGCGCGTGTTGCGCCTACTTCTCCGCCGATAGCTTCGGCTAATTCGTGAAGGAGAGCGAAGTTTTCTTTAGATCCCATGCCATAGCCACCAGCTACGATGATAGGAGCGCCTTTGATGTTTATTTTCTGTGCTTCTATCTGACGTTCTATGATTTCGATGCAGAAGTCGCTGTCGTTGACATAGTCTTCAGCTTTAAGCTGACGTAATTCTCCTTTGTGTTTTTCGTTGTATATTTCTTTTTTCATGACGCCTTCGCGTACTGTTGCCATCTGAGGTCTTGTCTCAGGAGAGACGATAGTAGCGATGATGTTGCCGCCGAATGCTGGGCGGATTTGATACAAAATGTTTTTGTAGACTGTCTGAGTCTTGGCGTCGGTATGGTCGCCTATTTCGAGGCTGGTACAGTCTGCTGTGAGTCCGCAGCGCAAGAATGAAGCGATACGAGGAGCGAGGTCGCGACCTACTGATGTGGCTCCGAAAAGAACTATATCCGGTGTCTCTTCTTTTATGATTTTTGTGATAGTACTGAAGAAAGGAAGGGTTTGATAATATGATAAACGAGAGTCGTTAAGATAGAAGATAGAATCGACACCGTATGGATATAATTGTTCTTCGATATTGTTAATCTCGTTTCCTATGACGATAGCATTGAGACGAGAGTTAAGCTTGTCGGCGAGCTTGCGAGCTTTGGAGCAAAGCTCCAAACTCACCTCAGCTATATGTTGCTCTTCTGATATCTCACAGAATACTAATATGTTGTTCATGATTCAAGTTTTAGATAAGTGTTATTATTATTTGTTCAAAGCAGCTTCAACGAAAGAGATAGCTTCACCTACTGTAGAGATTTTTTCAGCTTGGTTGTCAGGGATATTGATTTCGAATTCTCTTTCGAATTCCATGATGAGCTCAACAGTATCCAATGAGTCGGCACCGAGGTCGTTTGTGAAGTTTGCGCTTTCAACTACAGATTCGCGTTCAACACCTAATTTATTTACGATAATGTCTATAACTTTTTCTCTTGTTTCCATGATAAATACTTTTTGTTTTGTTAGTGATTAGATAATGTGTGATGAAATGAGCTCTTTCATCAGTTCGTTAATTTCGCTTTCGCTGTTATTTATTTTCTTATTCTCTTTACTTGTAAGAACAACATTTTCAATTGATTTAACTTTAGTAGGCGAGCCAGAGAGACCCAATCTTTCGAAGTCAGGATTGATGTCGTCTGCTGACCATTCTTCTATTTTGAGATATGGCTTGCTTGCCCATAATGCTTCCATGTCGATATTCTTCTCTTTAGCTTCTGATGCAGAACAAGCTTTCTTATTTGTCATGAGAAGTTTTGCGTGACGAGGGCGGCAGTCGTTAGCGTTGCCGTGTACTGTCACCAGGACAGGGAATTTAGATTTTACAGTCTCAACACCTCTGTCGAGACGTCTTTTTATCACGATTTCGTTTTCTGTCATTGACATAAGCTCTTCAGCGTATGTAATCTGAGGGATTTCAAGTTTTTCTGCAACTTGAGGACCTACTTGTGCTGTGTCGCCGTCTATGGCTTGGCGTCCTGAGAAAACGATGTCTACTTTACCTAATTTCTTTATTGCTGCCGATAAGGCGTATGATGTTGCCAAGGTATCGGAGCCTGCGAATCTCTTGTCGCTCACTACGAAGCCGTTGTCGGCGCCGCGGAACATTGACTCGCGAACTATTTCTGCCGCACGTGAAGGACCCATAGTGATGATGGTGACCTTGACAGGCATGATATCTTTGAGAGAATCTTTGCAGGCGAGTGCCATTTCGAGAGCCTTCAAATCGTCTGGATTGAAGATCGCTGGAAGAGCTGCACGGTTGATGGTGCCGTCTTCTTTCATGGCGTCTTTGCCAACATTATGAGTGTCGGGAACCTGTTTTGCCAACACTACTATTTGAAAATCCTTATTATTCATCTTTTTTTCTTGTGTCTTCAATTAATGCAAATGATAAACTTCCTTTAGCGCAAAGCTTTCCGTTTACTGTTGCCTTAGCTTCGCAGAAGTACATATTGGCTCTTTGGCTTGATAATGTTGCTTCCACTTCTATGGTGTCGCCAGGAACTACTTGATGTTTGAAACGAACATTGTCGAGTCCGGTATATAATGTTATCTTGTCTTTTAAGTCATCGAGTATGAGAAGAGCACATGATTGACCCATTATTTCGCATAAGATGACACCAGGCACTGTTGGCTGTCCTGGGAAGTGTCCTTTCAAGAAATACTCTTCGCCTGTGACATGGTATTTTGAATGTACCACTTTGTTTTCATCGATGTCGATTTCATCTACGAGCAACATTGGCTCACGATGTGGCAGATAATGTTTTAATTCTTCTTTTGTCATAGTTTTATGTGTTATGTTCATAGTCGTTCGACTATGTTATATCTGTTCGAGCCTTTCGGGCTAAATATTGTTAATCGTTAATTTTTCTTAAAGCGATACATGCGTTGTGTCCGCCAAAGCCTAATGATTCTGAGATGGCTATTGTTAAATCGGCTTTTTGAGCAACGTTAGGAGTGTAGTTCAAGTCGCAAGCTGGATCTTGTTCATCGAGTCCTATTGTTGGAGGCACTATTCCGTGGTACAATGCCAATGCTGCAGCAATCACTTCAACGCCTCCTGCAGCACCTAGCAAGTGGCCTGTCATAGATTTCGTTGAGTTGATGTATGCCTTGCGTGCTGCTTCTTCCCCGAGTGCCAATTTGATAGCTGCTGTCTCTGAGCTGTCGTTGAGCGGTGTTCCTGTTCCGTGAGTGTTGATATGGAGAACATCGCTTTCGTTGTATTTAGCTTCTTCGAGGGCCATCTTGATAGCGCGAGCTGCTTGTTTTCCTTCAGGATGAGGTGCTGTGACGTGGTGAGCGTCGCATGTGTTGCCATAACCGCATACTTCAGCGTATATCTTGGCGCCGCGAGCCTTGGCGTGTTCATATTCTTCGAGGAGGATGATGCCAGCGCCTTCGCCCAATACGAAACCCGCACGACGTTTGTTGAAAGGCAATGATGCCTGTCTTGGATCTTCTGACTTAGATAGAGCCTTGCAGTTGGCAAATCCTGCTATGCTGACAGGGTTGACTGCTGCCTCGCTGCCGCCAGTGATGATAGCATCGGCGTAACCATGTTTGATGGCACGGTAAGCTTCGCCTATAGAGTGTGTTCCTGTTGCACATGCAGTGACGATAGGTACACATACACCGCAGGCGTTATGACGAATAGCTATGTTACCTGCTGCGATGTTTGAAATCATGCTTGGGATGAGAAGAGGAGAGACCCACTTGGCGCCTTGCTCTTTCCATTTTACTATTTCTTTCAAGATGGTATCGAAACCGCCTTCACCCGAGCCTACATAAACACCGAGACGCTCTGGGTCGAAGCAGCCTTCGTTGCCTTTCATGGCTTCGTTAGAAGCTGCCAAGGCATAGATAGAGAACAAGTCGTTACGACGTGCAAAAGCCGGGTCGACGCCATGTTGTGTTGGGTCGAAGTCTTTTACCTCAGCTGCTATCTTGACTGGGATGTCTGTTGTGTCTATTTTTGTTATATTACCGATGCCGCATTCTCCGTTGACAAGGTTATTCCATAATGTTTCAATATCATTGCCAAGAGGGGTGATGGCACCCATTCCTGTTATAACTACTCTTTTTTCCATAATTTACCATTCTAAAATGCATGCTCCTGAAACGAAACCTGCTCCAAAAGCACTCAATACTATTAAATCGCCTCTTTTTAATTTACCTTCTCTGTTTACTTCATCAAGGAGGATAGGAACACTTGCTGATGATGTGTTGCCATATCTGTGGATGTTAAGAGGAAACTTGTCCTCTGGCTGTCTTAAGAAATCCTTAATGCTTTTTATGATTCTTAAGTTGGCTTGATGAATCAGGAAGTGACTTACTTCGTCAGGATTGATACCTGTTTGCTTTAAGACGTGAGAGATGTCTTTTATGGCAGCTTTTGTTGCGAACATAAACACATCTTGACCGTGCATCACCAATGGAAGGTTGCTGTTAGGTTTGCTGTTGTAAGGTGAGTATTGCAATTCGTGTTTTTGATAAAGTCTGTCCCAATTGCAGGAAGCGGACATTTTTGTAGCTTTGATATTGTCGCCTTCAGTTAAAACAACAGCGCCGGCTCCATCACCGAATAAGACACTTGCAGTGCGGTCGTGCCAGTTGACCATTCTAGATGGCTCTTCAGCACATACAATAAGGATGTTCTTGTATTTGCCGCTTCTGTAGAATGACTCGGCGATTTCGAGCGCATAAATAAACCCAACGCAGGCTCCGTTGAGATCGAAACACGGACAAGTGGCGCCGATAGCTCCTTGTATAAGACAACTCATCGCAGGAGAGATGAACTCGTTTACGACATTAGCACATATAATATAGTCTAAGTCTTTTGCGTCCATGTTGGCATCGGCTAATGCCTTCTTGGCAGCGTCGATTGCCAGATCTTCCAAATTCTCAGAAGATATGATACGTCTTTCTTTTATTCCTGTTCTCGATGTGATCCATTCATCGCTGGTGTCGAGGATTTTTGAAAGCATCTCGTTTGTCACAACTAATGAAGGATGAGAACGTCCTGTTCCGATAATTTTCATTTTTGTAAAAATCTAAAATTTCGATGGCAAAAGTACAATCATAAAATATGCTTGTGGTAAAAATGTGGCTGTTCATGAACTTAAACCATTTTTTTTGTCTAAAAAGTGGCAAAAATCATAAATAAGGGGTGAAATTTTTGTAAATTTGCAGACTCTTAACAAAAAAATATTCTTTTTGATGCTAAAACGTAAAAAAAATAACTTCTCATTGTGCTTATTAGAGGTTGGAAATATAGTGATTTCTCTTATTATTTCCGTTTTATATGCTCTTGTGTTTTTAGTGCTATATTCCCCATATTCTGAAACATCATGGTTCGGAGTCGCAAAATCAGACAGTTTTCTTCTTACAACAACCTTCGTGGTGGTGTCAGTACTCTTCCTTATATTGAGCAGAACATTGATGTATTTTGCTTCTAAACATCTAGTGAAACTGACCTATCTAAAATATTCTTCATGGCTATTGGCTGAGATTATATTAATAGGTGTATTCCATGCTGTACTTTCAATGGTCTTTGTTAAAATGGATAATTTCTCTACATCATATATAGTTACTAAAAGTATTCTTATCACGCTTCTAGCTTTGGGAGTGCCTTATGTGGTGTCGGCAATGTGGATTACAATAAAAGACATGAGCAATACATTGTTGGTTACAGACACCGCTAATGTCGCAACCGATGGCGAGGCTATTGCCCAAAATATTGATATTATAAATATTGCAGATAATAAAGGAGTGCTGAAATTGTCTATAAAGCTTGATAACTTATATTATATTAAAGCGGAAGATAACTATACAATAGTTAACTATACCAAAAATGGAATTCTTAACAGATATATGATTCGTTGTAAAATCCAGACTATAGAAGACACATTCAGCAATACCCCATTGATGAGATGTCATAGGACATATATCGTTAATACTCAAAAAATAAAAGTACTACGTCATGAGTCTGACGGATTCTATATGGATTTTGATTTCGAAGGAATTGATCCAATACCAGTATCGAAGACTTATACACAAGCAGTGGTGAAAAGATTCTCTGGCGAAAACGCCAAGAAAAATGAAGAAGATAATATGTGATTTTTTTACAAATTATATAAAACCAATACGTTAGAAATTTGTTAAACTATTATGATGGGAGTGTCATAATAGTTTTTTTTGTTAATAAAAATTAAGAAAAAAAATATTTATTATATTGAAAAAATACCATATATTTGCGAGATTCTAAATATGCTCAGAAAACATATACTAAAGACATATTTGAATGTAAAATAACATATTATTAACTAAAACGTTTTATTATGAAAAGATTATTTCTTTTTACAATGATGTGCTTACTTGGACTATTTGGTTCACTTAACGCACAAACAAATGTAGAGTTAAACGTTGGTCTTGATGCCCAATACACTGGCACAAACAAGCAAGTTCCAACTTACACTTACTACAACTACTCATTCTCACAGCAGATTTATACTGCAGAAGAGTTGCAAGAAATGGCAGGTAATATTACCTCACTTGCATTCAGACAAGCACAAACTGGTGCTTACACACGTAAATTGTCTGTTTACTTGCAAAACGTTGAGAAATCTTCATTTACATCAACAGGTGACTGGATTCCAGTAAGTGAAGCTGACCTCGTTTTTACAGGTGATGTTGTATTCCCAAATCAAGCAGGTGCTTGGATTGACTTACAATTCCAAACTCCATTCGAATACACAGGCGGCAATCTTTTGGTATGTGTAGCTGACAATACAGGCTCATACACAAATAACCCATGTTATTTTGATGTATATCAAACAAGCACTTATCAAACAATTTATGCATATAGAGATGGTTCAGCATACAACATTGCTAGCCCAGGTTATGCAAATAGCATGATTATTCAAAAGAACATCGTTAAGTTAAACGTTGCTATTGAAGGCGAATTCAAATCAATCGTTGTTAAACCTAACACAGTTGAACTCGGTGCTCGTCCAAACAATGCTTGGATGCGTCCTTTCGATCTCCAAATCAAATCAAGAGCTAATGATTTCACAGTTAATGCTATCGAACCTACAAACACATACTTCCAAGTATCAGGTTTCGACGCTCCAACAACAGTTACAACAACAAGCCCAATAAACTTGACAGTTACTAACGGCGTTGCTGAAGGTGAAATGACAGCTCAATTGGTTATTGCTTACAAAGATTCAAGATCAGTTGAACTCATCGACATGACAGCTTTCGCTTACACTCCAGTAGCTGGCGACGTTTGGGAAACAGCTGAAGCAATCACTTCATATCCTTTCTCTGTAACTCCAGATTTAGCAACAACATACGACAACTACTTATTACCAGGTAGCGAAACAGACGGTGCTGACGTTGTTTACGTATTAAACTTCAACAGCGACGTTCTTTTAACAGCAGCTGTAACAGGTGAAAATGGTAAAGTTGCTATCTATGCTGAAGATTTCAACGGCGCAGAAGGCCCAATGGCTGACAACAACTACAAAGGCATCCAAGTAGGTAACGCTAACAGAGCTTCACAAATCTCTGCTATGGCAATCCCAGCTGGTAAATATTACCTCGCAGCTTCATCAACAGGTGAATTCACACTCGATGTTAATGCTGAAGCTATCCCAGCTCCTGAAAAAGCTTACAACCCATATCCATACGATAAATCAACAGGTTATTCATATCCAACTTTAGATTGGGACTTCGGTGCTAACACAGTTGAATACCAACTTTTATTCGGTACAGAATATCCTCCACAAAACGTTTATATCGATTGGACAAACAACTTAGAAGTAAACCACTACATGGGTAACTTATACCACAACAAGATTTACTTCTGGCAAGTTAACGCACGTAACTCAAGCGGTACAACATACGGTGACATCTGGGCATTCACAACATCATTCAACTACCCAGAAAACATCAAAGCTACAGCAACACAACTCTATGCTGGTGAATCAACAACAATCACATGGGATGCTGTTCAAGATCGTTCATACCGTGGCTACAATGTTTACGTAAATAACCAAAAAGTTAACAAAAACCTCGTAACAACAACAACATATACATTAGATAACCTCGCTTATAATAATGCAGGTCACTATGTAACAGTTACAGCTGTTTATGACGAAGGTGAATCATCATACGGCGATGGCGTTGTTGTTTATGTAACAGGCATGACAACAGTCGCTGGTAACTTCTACGAACAAGATGGTACAACTCCAGTTCTCGGTGGTAGCGTTCAATTCGTTGGTATCGACGAATTTGGTAAAGAATGTGCTTACACATTTGCAGCTGACGAAACAGGTGCTTACACAGGCGAAGTTTTAGTTGGTGAATATAGAGCAATCGCTTCATGTGAAGGTTATCAAAATAAAGAAGTTGAAGTAGAAACATATTATGACAATACAGCTGTTGTTAACTTCAACATGACAGAAGCATACAACCCAGTTAAATACGTTGTTGCAACAGAAGTTGAAAACGCTGTTGAAGTTGTATGGGGCATGCAAAGATACAGCAATGGCACAGAAGACTTCGAATCAGGTGACTTCTCAGTCAACGCATGGAACAACGCAGTAAGCGCATATCCATTTGCAATCACAACAGAAGCATACGAAGGCGAATACGCTATCAAGTCAACATGTGAAAACGTTGACGACGGCATCTCAGCAATCGAAATCACAGTAGACGTTCCATTCGACGGCGTTGTAGGCTTCTAC
>JAFZDU010000039.1 GCA_017561025.1 Bacteroidales bacterium
CAAGGTTGAGAATGTCCTCATGGACAATGACGGACTTGCTGTCCTGGGAGATCTCGGAATCTCTCAGCAGTATGATGAGGATGGACATAAGATTACCAAGGGTGGCGGCCTCGGAAGTTCCGGTGCATGCAGATTGCAGTTCAATGAACTCTTTACTTCCGATTTCCACCCAGAGCTTGATATCTACTCGCTCGCAGCGATGTATTATTACATTCTGACTGGAAACATGGATCATCGTCATTTTGATCCATCCGAACTTGATGAATATGACAACATTTCTGACGAGAGCAAGAGCGCTATAGCAGCGGCTTTGCATCCTGACCTTGACACAACTCCAAAGGATATAGTTGAATTCATGAGGATGCTTCCTGGATGCCAGGATCTTGAACTTCCTGTTCTTCAGCCTGGAGGAGATGAAGATGACGATGAACTTGATTTCTCGGACCTTGACTTCGATATGGATGATCTTGATCTTCCAGATTTCAATACTGATGATCTTCCGACCAGTCCTGGTCCAGCTTCGACTTATTAATAAACTCTATACTGAAAAAGAGAGAAGGTTTCGACGAAACCTTCTCTCTTTTGTCTTAAAGAATATCGTAGCTTGACGTATAGAAGACCATATATTCATCATCGATTTTGCGTCGGTCGTCATCTGCAATCATCTCGGCTCCTACGTCCTTGATCTTGATTTTCATTCCAGGTTTAAGACTTTTGTTCTCCTTGATGTGGATGTTGTCCGCATACAGGTAACGGTCTTTGCCTGCTCCTTGAGCCTTTACTGTACATACCTTTCCCTTAAGTGTAGGTAATTTGTCAGTGATATCCTCATAGCAAGGGTTAATAGGGATATCATCGAGCTTGTTAGAGCAGATATCGTTCTCATAGAACCATACAATGAACTCCATAAGGATGTTCAAAGCTGCTGTTCCAAGTCTAGAAGAATCCTGACTACCATGAACACCTTCATTGGTGACCTTGCAGAAATACTCCAAAGCACGGCTCAGATATTTGCTCATGAACTGCTCTTTCAAGATATAGGTCCTCTGGGTCTTACCGTCGTAAAATCTACCATCTCTGAGCATGGCTGGGATTGCACCGGGATCAATGTCCGGAACAAGTTTCTTACTCACAAATACCTGCAAAAGCTTATGGCAGACATTCCTGAAACTACCGCATGGACCGGAAACATTATCCACATCATCGATATTACATCCCGTCTGGATGTATCGCAAAACTGTCTTAGAGATACCTATGTCTGGATATTTCTTATCTAGTGCATCCGAAGCTTCGAAAACAGCCTTATACTTGTTGCGAATCTTTGCTTGGGGAGCATTGGAAGAATCCAGATCATCGCGCATCTTATTTAAAAGTTTGTCAAGGTATCCTTCTGATGTTTGGTCAAAGATTCTGTTCTCCTTTAAGAAATACTCCTTGAGTTTACTTCCGGCAATTCTTATTTCGTCTATATCTCCCAATAGATATATCTGGATGCTGCGCTCACGTATTGTTCTAAAATAGAACAATACATCCTCATAATCCTCGATATTAGAGTCAATTATTATTGCATCCACCATAGCTTTGGAAGGATCTTCAATATACTGCTCGTATAAATCCTCAAAGCTTGATTCTCCATCATTAACCGACGATAGCCTTTGAAAAATATTTATTCCTTTTTCGTTTAAATGTTTCTCGAACGACTCAGATTGCTCAGATATTAATATGACATTATACTCTACACCCGAAGTAGACATCTGACGCTCTTTTATTAATGCCTGCTCGACTATCTGCTTTTGAATAGGTATGTCTTCGTCAATTAATATCTCAAACTGTAATATATCCTGAGGCATTATAAATCCGTCAGCACTAGCTATTTGATCTATATATTCGTTTAACCTACAGTCGGACAGAAACAAATAGGCTAAGTAATCAATATCAACAATATCGGTCTTGACGTTTAACACTACGGCATTATTATCTTCAACAATAAATTGCTCGTCAGATTTATGGACATAAACATAGAGTTTGTCTGAGTATAATAAGACAATACTTTTGCCTGCATATCGCGGGTGTACTGCGCTGCGTTTTCTTGCATCCTCTACTATAATCGTCTTGGTTGAGATCGCCTGCAAGAGATTTTTGGAATAGTGGCTTTTATTCACTACCAAATGAGAAAGCTTTGTGTCGCCAAAATTACAACTCGAAACAAGTTCATTTAGTTTGATGAGTTTTTTGTTTTCCCTATTTTCAACATCACCACAGTATAGAAGACTATTTAGGACATAATTCCTATTTTGAATTTCCGTATATGCCACTTTCTCAATTCGATTATCTCTATCAAATTCTATATAATCATTAGCTTCATCATTAGAGAAATCTAAGAACAGAAGAAATACTTCTGAACTAACATCCGTGAATGATCCAGCCGGAAATTCTTTCACTTTAACGACGTATTTTCTTTCTAGCAATTCACGTCTAAGATCATACATTTCTGTATATAATGAAGAAGAGAATTCTTTATCAACTAAAATTATTGCCTTCTTGTATTTGTTAGTATGTGTAGATAATAAAGCTTTAAGTATTACAGTTGTATTCGATTCTACGTCAAAGCTAATTCCTGGAATTGACCTTAGCTCAGGAAAACCAACGAATACATCTGCTTCAATATGAATGTTATCTCTATAAATTAGTTTAATATTTTGCTTGTTATAGAGTGCTACTATGTAGGATGCAATCGTATACTCTATCTTCGTCTTACATTGAATATATGATTCAATTTCTGTATTCAAAGCTAGCTTTAACGGCCCCCCATTATGTAGGTATAATGACTTGTGATTATTGGTGTTTATGAAATCACTGATTTGTCTAACTTGATAGTCGGATGGGAATAAGGTACTATTAAATCTCTCTCCCTCATAAATAGTAAATAAATATTCTTTAATCTCTGTCTCTAATTCCGTTCTATTTCTATATGAACATAATTCATATAGGCGAGTGTGTTTATGTGTAATTGTTTGAGGACGTGTGCTTTTAATGATCTCAGGAAGGCTATCCGCATCTTCACTTTGCAAGTCAATATTGTTCAATACGCAATAAACAATATAACATAATTCTTCTGGGTTCTCCGGTTGTTCTCCAAATAGATATGATAAAATATCAACTAAATAGAATGGAAAGTTAAAGTTAATTTGTTTTACTTCAGACCGATCCTTAAATACTCTATCTAAGTATATAGCCCTATTATATTGTTTGTCAATGGCTAGTTGAAAGAAGTGCTTAATTTCATCGTGGTCATAACCGGACTCTACGCCAATTGCAAGTTTTGCTAATTGAAAATACGACTCGCCAGTATTGTTCTTTTTATATATATCCATTGCTTTTCGAGTCTGCAACGTCATGACATGTGTCTCAGCCTCCAATATAGAATCGTTTATCTCGCGATAGTCAGTAACAAAAGTTGGAGTATATGAAGGATCGTTTTCCTTTATTTTGTTAAGTATCTCTACAGCATATTCACTTTCCTGTTCTACCGACCTAAGATATTTGATAGCTAATTTTCTATTCTTTTGAACACCATAACCGTTATAATAAGCAATTCCAATATTTACATTCGGTATATGGTAACCTTGTCTAGATAATTTTTCCCAAATTTTGACGGCATGTTTTGGATTTGGCTCTATACCTATTCCATATAGGTACATTTCAGCTAAGTCTAATGCAGATGTAGGAATAGATGAACATCTATTTAGCATACGTATCGTTTCTGCATAGTTTATATCAATTCCTGTACGCCCATTAAACATTAAGGCTAAGTGATGAAAATGGTTATACTTATCTGGACCTATTTTTCTGAGCCAATGCAAACCTTGCAAATAATTAAGCTCACATCCTCGTCCATTACAATATAATCTTGCTAGACGCTCCATCGCAGTGTAATCACCCATTTCTGCAGCCATGAGGTAATTCTCATATGCTTTTTCAAAGTCTTGATTTATTCCTTGGCCATGTTCATACATATGTGCAACTGCCAAATAACCTTTTGAGCCTCCAAGGTCAGCTGCTTTTCTAAAGCAATCTAATGCTGTATGGTAATCTTTCTCACATCCCCATCCATAAAAATAGAATTGCCCTAATGTATGATATAGTGACGACGAGACAATTCCAACTGATACACTTAAATTATAATATTTAAGTGCTTCTGAATAATTCCTTGACACACCTCTTCCAAACAAATAGGCCGTTCCTAGATTGCCATATGATTTAGGGTGGCCTTGTGAAGCTGCTTTATACATCCATTCAAAAGCTTGTTTATAGTCAACAGGAACACCTTCACCATTGTTATAGCGCACACCTAATCGATTCTGTGCATCAGCATCGCCTGCCTCTGCTGCAAGCTTTAACCATTTTACAGCTTCATCATAATTCTTTTCAACGCCTTCTCCCATACTCAGCATACGTCCAAGGTATGACTGGGATTCAATATGCCCAGCCTCAGCAGCTTCTAGAAATAAGCCATAAGCCTTCAGATAATCTTGAGGTATATTATCTGTTCCATTGTAATATGATAGGGCTAATTCAAAGAGTTCTTGCGGTGTCATAGCAAAAGGCGTTTTTAATAACTTATAAAGATAACCTTTTAAATTCATTTGACAATCTGCATAATGGATAAAACTTACTTTTTGCTAACTTTGAAGGGCATTTAAATAGACAATCCTATGGGAGCACCATTGACAAGATTCTCTCTGCTTTCCAGAATAATGCAGAGAAATATGCCTCGCAATAATGATGAGCTATGCGAAACAGAAGATGCACATTATTTCTTTAGGCAATTTAATCTTTATGCCATCG
The DNA here is from genome assembly GCA_017561025.1 of Bacteroidales bacterium. GTDB lineage: Bacteria > Bacteroidota > Bacteroidia > Bacteroidales > F082 > Limimorpha. The sequence continues at coordinate 4,849 of JAFZDU010000039.1, forward strand.
TTCTGTGTAAACACGACAATCAGGATTTCATAAGTTATATGTCGCAAAACTTTGCAAGACTTGACAGAAGAACCGGCAAGAACCTTCTGTTCTTCTCTCTGGCAGAGCCAGGCATCACGACGGAAATCCAGAGGATGAGTTGGGACCCGGAAGGGGCTATGATGGATGCAGAGAAGTATCCTGTTGACGAGGATGTATATATGTATATTCTGACTCAGGCACTCAAGATTTCAAGGAATGATTTCCCTTCAATTCTTATCACTAACTCTCTGCAAAGCTGCAACTGGTATGTTATAAATACTAGCGTCGGCCAAGTCCAAGGTGACCTGATGACCTTAACCGGCCTGGCAAATGATCCATACTTCCGCTTCGAGAGCATGATAGAGGACGAATTGAACGACATGATCCGTGATGCAGGTCGTTACTGGTATTCCGTGGAGGGTAAGATTCCTCTGTGTGAGCTTTTGGCCAGTGTGGAGGCCGCAGCAGCCACTCATTCGAGTGATCCAGAAAAGAGTTTGAAAGCAGCAAAAATCCAACGAGAAGTAGAGCGAAGACTCATAGAATACGGGGATGAAGAATATGATGATCTGGTAAATCTCTTTCAATGCCTCAAAAAGCCAAAGGTGGGTGGAAGAGCTGTCAAGAAATATAACTATGATTATAACATCCTGGATTCCCTGTGTCAAGATACCGCAAACCTTGAACCTGACACTATATCCTTCCTAGAAGTATATGACAAACTGCTAACGATGTATAGTGAGAATCTGCTGACAGACCATTCTGTTCTTTGTTCGCTGACGCATAAGATATTTGAATGTGAGTTGAACGCATCAGTTCTGCAGTTGATGAGATCTTTCATACATATCCCTATGCCAGAATATTACAACAAGTGGTACGACAAGGCGGAAAATAAGGATGCTTATAATGTTACGACTGCCAATGGCTCAGCGGTAAGCCTGAATACCTACATCAAAGGTAATCCTAGAAAGTACAGAAGTCCGGGCCTAGGTAATACCTGTTATGCCTTCCAGGCGTTATGCGCTTGCAAGGAATGGAATGAACTGTGTGCTCAGTTCGGCTTTGAAGAAAGTCAAATCCGCCTGTTCTCACATCTATGGGAAAATATTTTTAGGGACAGAAATTCTGAAAGTCATTGTACTTCCATGAAACGAAGAGATTACC
>JAFZDU010000040.1 GCA_017561025.1 Bacteroidales bacterium
CATGTACGCTCTATTATTCATAAGAAACTAATTAACTCAACTCTCCTCAAGTTCCTTTCTCAATTCATCTAGAGGTCTACCGTTAAATGTAAAGTACTTAGGTCCCTGATATGCATCTGAAGCATTTCTCATTTCATCTGGTAGAAAAGCAGCAGTAAAAGGGGATAGTTTGTAAATACGTCCCTCATACTCAACCTGATTGTCACTTGCCACCTTCACTTTGATATTTTTCGGAGTAAAGACTACCGTCTCCCCGATCTGGATATTGACCATGCTGAACCTGAATGGAGCTCTTCTTTTGTGGGGTTCTTCATCCTGGACTTCAGCGGCTTCCTTAATTGGCTGATTGTTATGATACAACTCAATGAAAGCATCATCGATAGTTGTAGAAATATCTCGGAGGATATCTAAGGCAATCTGTGGCTGGATATTGAAGAACTCACGATTCTGTCGAATACGCAAGTCTGTCAGGCGATCGATTGTCTTATGAATCAACTTCTCAACCTCATTAAACTTTACAGTCCTTATCGTAGCAAAAATCTCAAATGGAAGCGGCACAGCCGTATTATCCAATTCCTTAGACCTTACATTTACAGGCCTTGAACTCTTTCCTATCTTCACCCAGTCCTCCTTGAATGATGGATTGGTGAGGATGTATACGTATCCCGGTTCTTTCATGTGTAATTACGATTAAAATGGTAAATCCAAATCTTCCGCTTCCTCTATCGGAGAAAGCGGCTTGTACTTTGCTTTATAAAAGGACATTAGAAACAGCGCAACTGTACATACGGCATTTACGACAAAATAGACATATAATGGATTATCTAATATATAATCATCTTTAGTCTTTCCATGAAAGCAAGTCTTTTCACTGCGCAATTTTTCCACTGACTGAGACAAAGATAACAGGGATGAGGTCATCGTTTTCACCTCAATAGGCATATCTCCGTCACTATTATAAAAGGCTTTGCATATTGATTGTGCTAAAGAGTAAAGAGTGTCTTTCGAACTCCATTTCACAGCTATTCTTTCATCTTTCAAAATCTCTTTAATTATACTCTCCAATGCTGAATTAACTAAACCTATAGCGGTGTCTGGATCAGACTCTATACATCTAAATGCCTTTTCAAAGGTTGCACTCGCTGTCTCATAGTCTGACTTTATTTCATTCCTAAACGTTGGTATTGATGGAATAAAGTCTGGGGTATCTACTCCTAAATCTATCGCAACCTTCAAAAGAGTTTCACCATTCATATTATGTAGAGTGGACGACAAATCGATGTTCTGACGTTCTTCATCCTTAAATTCGATGGCAAAATTCTCCCAGGACTCACTATTCCAAGAGTATTCCGATTCATGCCATTTACGGATGTAAAACAACACATCTTTATATGTGCGAAACTCTTCCCAAATTGCCGTTTCTACATCCTTTATAAGTTTCATCTGATATTTAGGTGAGATTTCCATATACGACCGCTTTCTTGCAAAATTAAACAATATCATTTGTATTTTCAATAATCTAGGCTCCCACCATAAAGACTCTGTGGGAGCCTATTATTAACAATATCACCTTAGAGTCTTGAACATCTGCTCAACACATTTCTTTTTCTGCTCCATATTAGGATGAACGTACAGATTCAGCGTTGTACTGATATTCGAGTGTCCCAGCAGCACACTCACCGTTTTATAATCACAGTGGCTCTCAATGCACCTTGTCGCAAAACTATGGCGCAGTCCATGAAACTTCAACTTAGGCATATCCAGCTCTTTCATTAGACGCTTATAGTAATTACGATATGTTCTCGGTTCTGTAGGCTGGGCAGAATTGGTCAGCACATAGAAACTCCCGTTCACGACCTTCTTCAACGGCTTTATCATCTTCAGTAGATCCCTCGCAATAGGAATCTCACGAATAGAGTTCTTTGACTTTGGAGTATCGATAATTACCTCAGTATGCTTCTCTCCACCCTCAATGACATAAATCCTCTGGATTGTCTTCGAGACATTGATTACTCCGCTCTCCACATCGATATCATTCCACACCAACGCACAAACTTCACCAATCCTAAGTCCTGCACAAAGGCAAATATAGATTCCGAGATTCATAAAGGTAAAATGGCTCTGCACATATTCCATTATACGTTTCTGATTATTCCGGCTCAAGACTTCAACCTCCTGCCGCTCTCTTTCGGTCGGGAACTTCACATCTATTTCACGATGCTCCAGATACCCTTGCTTGACTCCATACCGAAGAATCATCTTCAGTACAATCAGAATATCCTTGATTGACTTCTGGCTTAATCCCTGCTCCAGTTTCGTAAGCACAAAATCCTGTACAAGAATCTCTGTCACATCATTGATTCCTGTAAAAGCAGGGAGCAGATGGTTAGCAATCAACAGCGAGTAGGCAGAGTATGTCGATCTCTTGACATACTGCTTCTTGTCGGCTTGCCACAGCACGACAATCTCTTCAAAAGTTTTGTTGTCCATAATGTTGTAAAATTTAATACAACACTATATTACGGAATCCTCAATGTTTCCTGATGTGAGATTTGCTATCAGTATGTTCCGAATTTGAGATTTCCGGAGTTCTCTGGGGAGTGGGAGTCGGCCCCTATTTCAACTATTGCAGACATAATTGGAGGAGGTACTCCTGATACATCTGTAGATGAATATTGGGGTGGTAACATTCAGTGGTTCACACCATCTGAAATAGGTAAGGAGAAATATGCATATTTGAGCGATAGAACTATCACAGAAGCAGGGCTCAAAAATTCCAGTGCCAAATTATTACCACAAGGAACTGTGCTATTAAGCACAAGAGCAACAATTGGAGAATGCTCAATCGCGACAGCTGAGTGTACAACGAATCAAGGATTCCAGTCATTGGTTGCTAAAAAAACAATGTGAGTTCTGAATTCTTGTACTATATAGTTGCAAAGATTAAGAGAGAAATGCTGAGAAGATCGTGTGGTTCCACTTTTCTGGAGATCTCTGCAAATGAACTAAAGAAAATACACGCGAATATACCCTCGAAAGCTGAACAAGAGAAATTAGTCTCCTTGTTATCTTTAATAGATCAACGCATCGAAACTCAAAAGAAAATCATTGA
>JAFZDU010000041.1 GCA_017561025.1 Bacteroidales bacterium
AAGCCTGCTCTTACCATCTTCTTCAAGAGTGGATGTGGACGATATTTGCTGTCGGCGAATTCATTGTAAAGAACTTCCATGATTGCCAAGCAGACGTCGAGACCGATGAGGTCGCCTAATGCGAGTGGTCCCATTGGGTGGTTAGCACCTAACTTCATTGCGTTGTCGATGTCTTCAACAGATGCGATGCCTTCTGCGTAGATACCAACTGCTTCGTTGATCATAGGAACTAAGATACGGTTGACAACGAAACCTGGAGCTTCTTCTACCATAACAGGTGTCTTGCCCATTTCTGTTGCCAATGCGAAGATTTTGTCGCTTGTCTCTTGTGATGTCATTTGTCCTTTGATTACTTCAACGAGTTTCATCACTGGAGCTGGGTTGAAGAAGTGCATGCCGATGAATTGTGTTGGACGATCGGTGATAGCAGCTATCTCAGTGATTGACAATGAAGATGTGTTTGTTGCGAAGATTGTTTCTGGTTTGCAGATTTTAGCGAGTTCTGCGAAGACTTCTTTCTTGAGGTTCATGTCTTCTGATGCTGCTTCGATGACGAGGTCAGCGTCTGCAAAATCAGCGTATTCTGTTGTTGTGCCGATGTTGGCCATAACAGAATCCATATATTCTTGTGTAACTTTACCTTTTTCAACGAGTTTTGCTAATGATTTAGAAATCTTGCCGACTGCTTTATCTAAGCTGGCTTGAGTTCTACTTTTCATCACTACAGGGATGTTAGCTTGTGCGAAGGCTTGTACTACGCCTGCACCCATTGTTCCTGTTCCAATAACGTAAACTTTCATAGTAATAATTGTTTATTTAGTATATAAATTATTTTCCTTTAAATACTGCTTTTTCTTTTGCCAAGAACGCTGTCATTCCATTCTTCTGGTCTTCTGTTGTGAAACAACGTGCGAAGTATTCGTTCTCGTAAGCAAGTGCCTGATCTACATCCATATCGTAGTTATCGTTGATGCATTTCTTTGCAGCGGCAACAGCGATAGGCGCGTTCTTCAAGATCATCTTGACGAGTTTCATTGCTTCGTCCATCAATTCTGCTTGTTCATAGACAGCGTTGACGAGACCGATGCGATGTGCTTCCTGTGCGTCGATGAGTTTGCCTGTGTAGATAAGTTCTTTAGCGTATGCCTGACCGACGAGTTTTGGCAATCTGTATGTTCCAGAGAAACCAGGGATGATGCCGAGACCGACTTCAGGCTGACCGAATTTAGCGTTTGTTGAAGCGATGCGGATGTCGCATGCCATCGCGAGTTCGCAGCCGCCACCTAAGGCGAATCCGTTGACAGCAGCGATGACTGGAATAGTGAGGTCTTCCACTTTCTTGAAAGCAGCAGCGCCTAACTTAGCGAATTCCAATGCTTCTTCGTATGTCTTGTCTTTCATCTCAGCGATGTCGGCGCCAGCTACGAATGCCTTCTCGCCATCACCAGTGATGATAAGAGCCTTGACGACTGATAAATCTATATTACTTGCGAAATAGTCAATCTCGCTTAATATTCTAGAATTCAAAGCGTTCAACGACTTAGGAGCTGACACTGTCAGCACGCATACGCCATTGTCTTTTATTTCCGATTTTAAAAATTGATATTCCATATTTTATCTTATTTATCAGACGCATCAATGTTTATCTATTTCATAGGAATCATTGATACGTCTCTACCTTTAACTTTTGAACCATTTTAGTTCAGAAACCTTAACTCAAAAACCTTAGTTTTTACATTTTATAACAATTCGCAAATTTAAAAAATATTTTGAAAAATTAAATAAAAAAATGAGGTGATTTTATATAAAATCCCTCACATAAAATTTATGAATTTTTATCTATGAAAGTTAATGTTTTGAGCAATGAGCCGTGAGTTTTGGGCAGTTTTGCTCACAGCTCATTGCTAACTTTCCGTTTTCAAATTTCAATTTTCAACTTTTCTTGGGCGTTCCGGCTATCGCCGTCGGGCTTTCATACTCATTTGTATTTTGATTTACAGAATTCTCCCTTTTAGTCTTGTAAATTATTCGGCAAACCGTTCATCAATTTCATTTGTTGGACTTCCATTATTCCACGCCATTATCATTAATCATCATTCATAGTATATTCTTCAAAGGTATTCATATATTGTATTTTTGTATTATTCAGCAAGACTAAAAGGGATAATTCCGTAGTTTATTTAAGTTCAATGATTTGTCCAAGTGTAGCGTAGAACAAGACGATGCCTTTGCATTTCAGGCCTGCGGATTCGATAACCTCTCGGTATGCTTCCATTTGGGAGGCATAGTGCTCAGGGTTGGCTTCTTCTCCCTGGATATTTTTATAATCCACCAATACAACTCCATCCTGTGTATGCCAAAGCAGGTCTATCTCTCCGCGTAGCAGTTGTCCATTCTTGCGAACGAAGGAGAACGGAACCTCGTGATCTATAGATATAGAAGCGCCGTGGTTTTTGCTAAGATAATCATACAATAAGCGGATCGCTTTAATCACTTCTTTCGCATTGAGTATCTGAGACAGTTTGACGGACTCTATTATCCTTTGCGCCATTGATATTGACGTTTGTTCATCCATCGATGCATCGTAGGCAGCATAGATATTATGAATACAGGTACCGATGCTACTCATGCGAACATCTTCTTTCTTCTCAGAGATATCAATGCGGTCGACTTTGGTAGAATCAGACGGCTTCAAGGCAGAAGTTATTCCACTTCTGCTCGGATTGACAAGATAGGTCAAATCGCCGCCTTCTTGCTGCGTTGCAGCCGTATCAATCAGCGTGTAAGTTTGCGGTTTAGGATCAGTATTAGAGCCATGGACTAGCGCGTCCGCAACCACATTCACTTGAATCAGAATATCTCGTGCTCGTGTGAAAACCACATAACGTAGACGTGTTTCATCAGCCTCTATGCGTTCCTTCGAAGAAGAGAAATATGATTCTTTCGATAAATATGAGGTGTAGCGAGATAGACTCTGCTGGCCAGCAAGAGGAGGAAATACACGCAACCAATACGAATTTGAATCATCGGCATTTCGCTGTTCACGAATATCAAAGAACTCACGCGATACAATCTTGTCGTCCGATGTAGATTTATTATCCGCGTCATAATAGATGACAATCGGCCATTCCAATCCTTTGGATTTATGCATTGTGAGAATCTTGACGGAAGGACTATCCAAATTCAATTCCGTTTTAGCACTCGCATCATCCATATAGTTGGTATAGTCTGCAAATGCAGGTTTCTCGATTCCCAATGTTTTACAATGATGGTCGAAACTTTTAGCCAATTGAAGTATTTTATGAATATTGCTACGACGAAATTCGGCATCTCCCCATATTGCCACGAAATCATATAAATTCAATCGATCCACGAAAGTGGTTAAGGTATCGTATAAGCTCTTTGCGTAACAATCTGTAATAATTTGTTCAATGCGTTGAATTAACTCGCCATCTGTTTTCCATTCGTCGCGTCCATTATACTGTCTATTTTTCCCATCGAAAGAAACAGAAATTTTCTTAAAATAGTCTTTGAGCAACGCTTCTGTGGACTCATTTTTCAGCAAGTGTAGAATATCCGCGCGAAGATGTGGACGAAACTTTTTGCTATACTTATACTGCGCGAATGCCATTAACAGTAGTTTCTCAATCGGCTGAACATCTTTGTCCTTATCTTCGGCAGCATAGAACGGCACTCCTGCATTACGGAGTGCTTCCGCTATTGTATTCACATCCGTATTTGTGCGTACCAAGATGGCGATATCTCCATACTGTGCCAAGCGCGGAGAAAGAGTCTTATCCTTCGGCTGAATATAGGTTTTCTCCTGCGTTATAAGTTCTCGGATTTGATATGCAATACCTTCCACGTTTGAAACGGTCCATGACTGGAGCGGACATGGAGGATTTTCTACTGCATATTTTCTACCTACTTCTAACTCAATTTCACCTTTAGGTAATGAGAATGGTACCTTGCTAAATATACCTAAAAACTCTTTATTCACATACTTCACCAACTCCTCGCGTGAACGATAACTAATATCCAAGCTATCTCGGATGCAGCCATTTTCCCCATTAACAATCTGATTGCTCACCTCTTTGACCAAGGTAGTATCCGTTCCTCTGAAACCATAGATAGCCTGTTTTGGATCGCCGACCCAGATACTGCGTGGCACTAAATCAGATATACGCTTAAATATATCTATCTGCATAGGGTTGCAATCCTGGAATTCATCTACCAGCACCAATTTATAGGTGCTGATTTCAGCTTGAACCTCTGGTTTTTCCAGTAGATTCAAGAAATAGACTTCCATATCATTAAAGTCCAACATCTTGTGAGTGAGCTTGTAGGTCTGGTATTGCTTTTGCCATTTAGTCAGGATATTAAATAACTTTTCAACGAGAGCAATAGCAGTTTCTTTTTGGCTATTCGTGAATATAACTTTATTTGCCTCAAATAACCAATCTTTATCGGCTTGTTCCAATTCCTCGTTCCACCCCTTCAATGGTTTCATTTTACTCGCTATGCCATCACTAGTGGGATTATATTTTTTGATTTTTTCGATTCGTTGGGCTGAACGTTGAATTCCTGATAGTAATTCCGCATACTTCTCCGTGCAAATGGTGTATTTGTCTGTATCAAAAGCATAGCGAGCGAAGACAGCATCAATTTCTTTTTTAGACTCCTCGCAACTTTGCTTCAAATCATCAATATGATAATAACGCACCTTATCAACCATTACGCGCAGCCAATCTCGCCAATAGTTCACATAAGGTTTTGTAGCAGATTCAACATAATGGGTCAAGCCTAATTCTTTGCGCCATTCTTCAAACTCCTGCATATCCTTTTCCTCTACATGTTGGAAAAGAGATAGATCCACATACATCTTGAAATCATTCTCATCCATCTCCTGAATATCAGGACTAATGCCGATAAGATACCAATATTTCCGAATAAAACGCAGACATACTGAATGGATAGTGCCTATGGTAGCTGCCCCCATCTCATTCGCTTTGTCTGGCATACCCAACTCCAACAGTTTTTTCTTTGCCCGCTCTTGCATCTCCTGTGCTGCAGCACGGGTGAAAGTGGTCATCATAATTTCAGACGGACGCGTATTGTTCTCTATGGCTTTGACTAATTCGTCAATGATACGGGTTGTTTTACCACTTCCTGCTCCTGCGCTAATATATGTAATGTTTTTCATGGTAGATTATTTCATTTTAAGGTTTTTCAAGACAATGTGCTTAGGGTATTTTTCACTATCAGAACCCTCTACGGCAGGTTCAATAATACCATCATTGAATATTTGATTTAAGCGATTTTTTCGCATTTTTATCCATTCTTCCCATTTTGGAGTAACGCCATTAGGTTCAGTATACAATTCCTTTTTCGGGAACAAGTAATATGCATACCATGCGACTTTCTTTGGCTCCATTTTCGCCTCTACAGCATGCTTATACATATAGAGTTGATAGGCTTCTCCTTTTTTAATTTTATCAGGATAAGTCTTATTATCGGACCATTTCAAATCAATGATAACGAGATTGCCTCTCCCATCCTCAAGCAGCAAATCCACAAAACCATGCGGATTGTCGAATGGATCAAAAGGCGTTGAAAACTCATCCTCCGAACGAAGAGGCGTAAGGCCCTTCTCCTCGATTATATCAATAAGACGCTTAATGCTCTCTTTAGCATCTTCTTTGAATAGAGCCAGCATATTCGCATTCTCAGGTTGTTTAAGGAATGTCGCACATTCCTTTTCTTTCTCCATTGCCTGCTTAAAGAGGTCATCGTATTGTACCTTAAAGCGCGATTGAATTTCAGCTAAGGAGTATGCTTCGGAATCGCTCTTATTAACCAACAATTCTACCACTTTGTGCGCAATTGTACCCTTCACCAAATTCTCGTGGGATTCTTTGTCGTCTTCAGGAGCAGCCAAACCTCCCATATTACCCATTAGGTAATCAAACGGAGCATTCACCAATGTATCAATAGCGGAATAGCTGTCTGAAGGTTTAAGGATTTTTGATAGCACAGACGGATCAATCTTGATTTCGCCTATTGGGTCTAGTTTTTCAATCTGTGTTGGTTTCGTTTGTGGGAGTACAAACTTCTCTCCTTTAGCACAAGCATCCTCATAAAACGCTTTGTTTTGCTTCAGCGATGTGATAATCGGATGTTCTCCAAGAGATTCACCCAAATGATATTTAGGAGAAACCAAAATCCAATCATGGATTCTATTTAGGCTCGTATATAACCACTGCATCTGCATCGCACTACGCTTTTCCGCATCTATGATGTCCAACGCAGTTCTCTCATCTGATGACAAAAAATCATAAGGATCTGGTGTCAAACCATTGCCTGCGCAGTCAAGCCAGATAAGCCGATTAGGAATGTCCTTTTGATCAAAGATGGTGGCTGCGGGATGCGGACATCCGACGCGGCTGGTTTGCCATTGCTCACCTCCGATTGCTTGCATCGTATCGTTCAATCGTTTTTCATCAGCGCAGACCAGCATTGTCTGTGCGTCATACGGAAGTTTCACCAATAATTGCCACGCCTCATATTGCTCGTTTGGAGTGATAACAGTGCAAGAATGATCTTCAGTTTTGAGAACTGTATCCAAAGACTCCATTTTGTACGAAACATTCGGTAGCAGTTTTAATACATCAGCAATCATTGGCGGTATTAATGCCTTAGGAATGCGAACTTCAATAGAATCCGTATCTTTTAGAATCTTATGTCCGTCTTTAAGAAATTGATATACTTCTCTCCATCTATCCGCACGACTCGGATAAGCTTTGAGAGCTTCGTCGCATGATGCGAAGATTCGCAGTTTGTTGCTTTCTGCATTTATAGTGTTTGCTGTAGTCCAACCAGCCATAACCAAGAGATCACGCCATTTCAATAGCAGCTTGGCAGTACCTTCCGGATCAGACTGAAGAGAAGCGGAGAAGAGAGTATCACCTTGTGCCCTTATCGCATCTGCATAGGCTTTAGCTCGCGCGGTTTCTGCCTCTTCGGAATCGTCCACAACAGTTTGCGGCAAACCTGCGCGCATAAGGAGTTGCTCCAAAAACGCCGCATCTCCTACTGCTACTACATCCCACAAATTCTGTAAAATATACGCATTACCTGTTAAATAAGGATTATAGATTATTTTCATGGTATACAATTTTTTGAAAAGATACTATTTTTTGGGTGAGGGGAAATTATTTTTCCCTTAAAATTTGCTCCAGGTGTTGTTTTGCTTTTCTCAATTGAGCAGATAGATAATCATAATCAACCTCATAATTTTCCCTATGCCCTTCTTCTTCAAGCACACTATAAATCCTACTAAAGTGGCAAGAAAATTCATCAAAGCAACTGTAGACTTCATCAAGATTCTCAACAAAGGTCTTGTTCTGCACATCATCACAGAAAATTTCATCATCAAATATAGGTTCCAGTTGTTCATTGAGGTTGTCAATCTGCTTCACCGCAGTTTCCAATCCTCTCAGTAATTCATAACTTTCATCCCAACAACACGGCCAGTACACTAAACCGTCTATCTTTTCAATTATCGGTTCTAATTGTTGAGCTACCTGCTTAACTAGTTCTAAATGATTTGCTGACATAACTATTCGGTATTAATATTAAGGTGGGAAATGTACACTTAATTTCCACAAAGTCACAAATCAAATCTATATTTGTGATAATCCATACAAAATCACGAGTTATCAAACTATCAATACAATAACATATTTACATTATTGTCATTCAGTTCTTCGCGAGCACAGGAATCGCAAAGAGACACCACACTTGGTAAATTATCAGACTCCCATGATTCCTGCTTATAATACCTATATAAATGTTTTTTGTTAGTGCTATAAGCATTAGTCCAAGGACTACTGACGAATTTCTTGCCACATTTAGCACATATGCGCTCTATCGGTTTATTGTATTCTGGGTTTATTAAAATCATAATTATTTTAAGTGGGCTCTATTTATTAACTTTTTTATCTTTAACCATGGGCAGAACCGCATTATTCCCATGATTGAAGATTCTTTTTGATTTCCGTTCCGCAAAGTTCATAATATAATTTCAAAAAAACAATCGTTTTTTAATATTTTTCGGAATTATCTACTTTAGACTTTGCTGTGAGCTACGAGCTATGTGCCATAGGCAAAAATGCTCATTGCTCAATATTATATACTTAAACAGGATGGAAAATGTTACAGGGGATTTAAAAGGCTAAAGACTAAAGACTAAAGGCTAAAGACAAAGGACTAATGGTTTATCAATTAGTCCTTTGTCTTTTTTGGGGCGTTCCGGCGAAGCCGTCGGGCTTTCCGCTATATCTTTGCTCGTTCCGCTATCGCTTCACTCGCAAAGGATGCCGCTCCAATCCCTAACGCTTTGAGGGCTACTATGAAATCATCTCGTTGAAATATTCCAAGATGAACGCCATCGCAAGAGTGCCGAGTTCGCAATATTATTTCTCTTTATATATCAGCAATGCTGAAAAAACAGAACAATGGTTAAAACTTGTAGAATATTTTATATCAACAAACTCTACATCATTATCAACCAAGAATGCATTAATTTTATTTTCCAAATCTTTACAATTACATATATCTTCAAATATCTTAACTTTAACCATAACTTTAAATTTTAATTGTTCTTTAATTTTATCTTTTGTTAATTTTCTGTCGTTTACAAACTCTGTATTTGTATTTCCATCAATTTATCCTAGACTAATGATAATGGTCAAATATCAAACTTTTGCTTTAAGTTTTCTTTATCTTTTATCCTTCTTCAAAATTCCATCTCAACGATGAGATAATGAAGTTCTTCTGGAAGGCGTTTCTTGTAATAATCCGCTTCCTTTGCTGGAACTTTTATACATTTTAAATTAGTACAACCTTCGAAAGCACATTCATCTATTTCTGTAACAGAAGATGGGATAACAATGCTTGTCAATCCTATGCAATTACCGAAAGTATATTCTCCAATACTTGTCACTGAATCTGGTATGACTACGTTTGTTAATCCACTGCAACCTCCGAAAGCATCATCTCCTATATCTGTAACAGAAGATGGAATGACGGTATTTTTACAACCTGACAACAATTTATTCGACACTATCTCTATTATTGCATTGCAATTTTCTCGTGAATCATAAAATTCATTTCCTTCTTCAACGACTATACTTGTCAATCCACTGCAATTATAAAAAGCACCTTCACCTATTTCTCTAACAGAATACGGAATTATAACACTTGTCAATCCACTGCAACCAGAAAAAGCACCTTCACCAATACTTGTCACTGAATCTGGAATAACCGTCGACTGACATCCAAACAGCAATTCGTTTGTTTTCGTTTCTATTATTGCATTGCAATTTTCTCGTGAATCATAAAATTTATTTCCTTCTTCAACAACTACACTTGTCAATCCACTGCAATTATAGAAAGTACTTTTACCAATACTTGTCACAGAAGATGGAATAACAATGTTTGCCAATCCTCTGCAGCCATAGAAAGCAAATTCGTCAATACTTGTCACAGAAGATGGGATAAACGTTGATTGACATCCGAACAGCAATTCGTTTGTTTTCGTTTCTATTATTGCATTGCAATTTTCTCGTGAATCATAAAATTTATTTCCTTCTTCAACAACTATACTTGTCAATTCACTGCAACCAGAAAAAGCACCTTCACCAATATATTTCACAGAAGATGGAATAACGACGCTTGTCAATCCACTGCAACCATGGAAAGCTGATTCGCCAATACTTGTCACTAAATCTGGGATAACAATGCTTGTCAATCCACTACAACCTAAGAAAGAGCCTATACCTATACTTGTTACTGTAGATGGAATGACCACATTGGTCAATCCAGTACAACCATAAAA
>JAFZDU010000042.1 GCA_017561025.1 Bacteroidales bacterium
AAATGAAGAAGATTTTATTACTTGGAGATGAAGCCATTGCACAAGGCGCTATCGACGCTGGTCTTTCAGGTGTTTACGCTTATCCAGGCACACCATCAACAGAGATCATGGAATTCATCCAAGGCTCAAAAGAAGCTAAAGAATTAGGCATCCGTGCTTTATGGTCAGCTAACGAAAAGACTGCTATGGAAAGTGCCATCGGTATGTCATACGCAGGCAAACGTTCACTCGTATGTATGAAACACGTTGGTGTTAACGTTGCAGCCGACCCATTCATCAACTCAGCAGTGACAGGCGTTAACGGCGGTATGGTTGTTTTGGCAGCCGACGACCCATCAATGCACTCATCACAAAACGAGCAAGACTCACGTACTTACGCCAAGTTCGCTCTCATCCCATTGCTCGAGCCATCAAACCAGCAAGAAGCTTACGACATGGCACGCTACGCTTTCGACCTCTCAGAAAAGATCGGAACACCTGTTATGTTACGCGTGACTACTCGTTTGGCTCACTCACGCGCTGGCGTTGTTTGCACAGACAAACGTCAACAAAACGAAGTAGCTCTCCCATCAAACTTACGTCAATTCGTTTTGCTTCCTGCTATCGCTAGAAGACAATACAAACAATTGCTCGAAAAACAAGCTGTTATGGAACAAGACAGCAACGAGAGCGGTTTCAATAAATATTTCGAAGGAACAGACAAGAAATTAGGTATCATCGCTTGCGGTTTAGCATACAACTACTTGAAAGAAAACTACAACGACGAAACTATTCCTTATCCAGTCCTTAAGATAAGCCAATATCCACTTCCAATCGCTATGATCCAAAAGATCTATGACGAATGCGACGAAATCTTAGTAATGGAAGAAGGCTATCCAATCGTTGAAGAATTATTAAAAGGTCTCTTGGCAACAGGCAAGCCAATCCACGGCCGCTTAGACGGAACATTGCCACGCGACGGCGAACTCAACCCTAACATCGCAGCTAAAGCTGTCGGCAGACCATTCGAAGTAGGCGCTCCTATCCCTGAATTAGTCAAGGCTCGTCCTCCAAAATTGTGCGACGGATGTCCTCACTGGGATTCTTTCAGAGCTCTCAACGAAGCTATGTCAGGATATGAAAAGGGCAGAGTATTCGGCGACATCGGCTGCTATACACTCAGCGCTACACCTCCACTCAACTCTATCAACAGTACAGTCGACATGGGTGCAAGTATTACAATGGCTATCGGCGCTGCAGACGCAGGTCTCTATCCAGCAGTAGCTTGTATCGGCGACTCTACATTCACACACTCAGGCATGACAGGCTTACTCGACGCTGTCAACAACAACAGCAACGTCGTTGTCATGATTCTCGACAACTCTACAACAGGTATGACAGGCGGTCAAAAATCTTCAGCAGAAGGTCGCCTCGAAAGCATCTGTAAAGGCTTGGGCGTCGACCCAGATCACGTAAGAGTTATCAAACCTCTTCCAAACCAACACGAAATCAATGTACAAGTCATTAAAGAAGAGTTGGCTTACGAGGGCGTATCTGTCATCATCCCACGTCGTGAATGTATCCAAACATTAAGCAGAAAGATGCGTGCAAAAAAAGCATAATTAACATTAAATAAAAGACTATCATGAAAAAAGATATTATATTAGCAGGTGTCGGCGGTCAAGGTATCCTTAGTATCGCTTCTTGTATTGGCATCGCTGCTGTAGAAAAAAACATGTATCTCAAACAAGCTGAAGTCCACGGCATGAGCCAAAGAGGCGGCGACGTACAGTCACACCTCCGCATCTCTGACAACGAAATAGCTTCCGACTTGATTCCAGAAGGCAAAGCTGACCTCATCATCTCAGTAGAGCCAATGGAAGCTCTCCGTTACTTGCCTATGCTCGCTAAAGACGGCGTCATCATCACAGCTAAAGCTCCTTTCGTAAACATCGACAACTATCCAGAAGTTGAAGAAGTATACGCTGAGTTGAAAAAACACAACGCAATCATCATCGACGCTGATGAATTAGCTAAAGAATGCGGCAACGTTCGCGCAGCTAACATGGTTATCTTCGGCGCTTCTGTTCCTTTCCTCGGCTTCGAAATGGAAACAATAGAAAACAGTATCCGCGAACAATTCGGCAGAAAAGGCGAAGATGTTGTCAACCTCAACCTCAAAGCTGTTGAAGCTGGCTACAACCAAGCATTGAATAAATAATGTGAAAACATATCATGACAAGAGAGGGAGAATTCTCTCTCTTGTTCTTTTATAAATTAGGAGTTTGGTTTAGGAATAATGTCATCTTCCTTAAACCACAAACTATAAACCTTAAACAAAAAAAACATGAACTTCCGCGGTATAATTGAATCCATAATGAATAATTTCAAGAAAAACACCAACACTTATCTAAGCGTATTAGGTGGATTATTCATATTTATCATCATAGCTTTAGTTATACCTCGCGGCGACAACGATATCGAAAAGAAAGAAACCAAGAAATTCAAGGAACCTGAATATCTTTACGGCATCTGCATCGATTCCTTAGACATAGAAATAGACACAATAAAAAAGAACCAGTTCCTCTCTAACATCATGTTGAAGAAAAACATCAGCTACAACGTGATAACACATATAGAGAAAAACCATAGAAAGACCTTCGACATAAGAAAGATAAAACCAGGTCAAAGACATACCTTCTTAATAAAGCGCGACAGCCTCGCAACACCGGCATACTGGATTTATGAAATCAACAAAGTGGATTACGCCGTATTCTGCCTCACCGACTCACTGCCTGCCTGGATTGGACATAAAGAAGTGACCACCAAGGTTGAAGTAGCCGACGGCGTGATAACAACATCATTATGGGATGCCATAGCTGCAGACGGCGGCGACCCTTACCTCACATTGAAACTGTCAGACATCTACGCATGGACTGTAGATTTCTTCGGCATACAACAAGGCGACTCCTTCAAGGTTTATTACGAAAACCAATACGTCGATGGAGAGTCGATAGGCATAAGCAAAATCCTTGCAGCATATCTCAACAACGCAGGCTCTGAGCATTACGCCTATTATTTCGAACAAAACGGCAAAGGCGAATTCTTCGACGAGAACGGCGACAACCTCCGCAAGGCCTTCCTGAAGGCTCCTCTTAACTACCGCCGTATCAGCTCTACATTTACCAACGCGAGAAAACATCCTATCACTAAAGTAGTACGCCCTCACCATGGCGTGGATTACGCTGCGGCAACAGGCACACCTGTCGTGACTATCGGCGACGGCACCGTGATAGAAAAAGGATGGGACAGCAATGGCGGCGGCAATTATATAAAAATCAAACATAATAGCACTTACACAACAACCTATATGCACCTTAACGGATTTGCCAAAGGAATACAGAAAGGCAACAAGGTGAAACAAGGCGACTTGATAGGTTATGTTGGAAGCACTGGCATGTCAACCGGCCCTCACCTCGACTTCAGACTCAGCAAGAACGGCACTTACATCAACCCACTCACGTTCGAGTCACCATCAGCGGAGCCAGTGAGCGAAGCGAATAAGGCAGCGTTTGAAGAGTTTGTAAGAACTATTGAATTTTAGATAGAAACTCAGAATCTCAAAATAAAAAAATCTCAGAATTCTGAGATTTTTCTTTTTATTCTAATTCTCCGACTTCCTCTCCCGACATATAAACCGCCACATCATAAACTTCCTGATTGTAACTATAGGTTCCAAGTCCTACCATCATCGTGGCATCGGCAACTTGCAAAGAGTTGATGTAACAGAAATATTTGTCAATTACACCCAAAGAACGATAGCGTTCTCCTATAAATGTCGCCAGTTCAGAGGAATAACTATGGTCAAGCATAACGGCATACGACAACACTCTATCATTTTCAAACAAAACCAAAAGATATGAAACTGACGAAGAATAATCTTTATAAATGAAAGTGTTTCCATTATCTTCGGATGGCGTTCCTAATTTATCTATTACAGACAACTTGGTGTCGCCAAATGCAATGTCAGGTTCTTCATATAGACTGCTTACTGCTTTAACTTCAACTTTAACAATCTTTTCCTCGATTTCATTATTCAGCAAAATATTCGCAGATCCGACATAATTTGCTTGCACCAAACCATATTGAGACACCTGAGCACAGTATTCATCCGAAGATTCATAACGAATCATTGAAACAGACTCCGCCTCTATCTGATGAGTGTCACCATGATTCAACTGCACCAACTCGCCGTTTTTAACCGTTATCACATCTTCCTTACATGAGTATAACATAACAGCCGACAACACCATAAAAAATAAAAACACCTTTTTCATATATGCTAAATTTAGAATTCAAAGATAATATTTTTGATAAAAAAATTAAGTATTTGAAATAATTATAACACAAATCTCAGAGCTTTAGAAACTCTGAGATTATTCTTTTTAAGACACATAACTTATTGAAGTGATGGAACTCTATAATCAACAATAATCATCTATAGAATCACAGCCAGTCCATTCTTTTCCCTGCAATAATGTATATTTTTTTATTATGTTTAGCGGACAGTAATAATTATAAATATATCAAAAATCAATTTTATATGATAAATTCACTTTTGAACCACTAACATTTTTATATGCTTTTAGGGCAAATGGACTATTATTTTTACTAATATATATACGTGCAGTTGTTTCAGCCCATCCAGCGCCTTTAGATTCCACATCAATTTCAGCACGAAAATCTTTACTTACAGGACCAAATATCTCTTCAAAGGTTTTGGCAACTTCAAATTCATTTATACCAGAATCCGTATTTACGGTTATATAAGTTGTTGGAATATGACTTGTACTTACACTTGCTTCATATTTTACATAATAGAATTAATTCTTTTGTTTCATCATCTGGTTTTGTATCATCTGATTTTCCACACGAAAACACCAATACTGATGATAACATAAGTAATAAAAATAAATATTTTTTCATAACAATCTATTTATAACACAAATATAACACTTTTTGCAAAAGTCAGACATAAAAAGGGCGAAAATTCTTCCGCCCAAAACAAAAAGAAAAAATTACAATAATAAATTTTCAACGACCTCGTTTATGTGTAAAAGAAACTTTAAAATTTTCATTAAATCATCATTATTATTATGACATTCTTTTCAATATTAAAGTACACCTTTATTACATTACTCTCCTTATTTGTTATCTTCTTTTTTCTTGTTTTTTTACATTTCGAATATTCTCACAGCATACAACTAAGAAACATGAAAAACAAACTTAATAATATTCCCAATGTTGAAGTCATAGACATTTGGGGTCATGAAGACATTACTTTAGAAGAAATAACTGCAAGATTAAGAGTTTGTGATACAAATGAAATTGTCATGGCTAATCTTAGCAAAGACGTATTCAATTATCCTGAAGATGTCTTTATTAATGAAATCAACGGATATTCTTTTATTGTTTATCAGGCTGATTGCGGATATTTTAACCTTGGAACAAAAAGTCCATTACATAAAGATTTCGGATTGACTTTTTACAGTCCTGAAGATGTTATCCAAAACATAGATTCTATATACAACTTCGTCAAAAGTTTGAAAGTTTATCCAGAAATAAATTATTTCTGCGACACTACCGCAAAAACAGAAATGTATCTACATGTAATAAATGAAAAATCAAAAGACGTTGACCCTTTATTTTCATTATTCAACATAAAGGAAAAAATAGAATTTGCTAATACTTTAGAATGGAAATATAGACAAATACAACAACCTCAAAATTTCTGAGATTCTGAAATTCTGAGGTTTTGAGATTTATCTGATAACTTGTTGACTTGTAGTCTTCTTATTCAAACATCGCCTTTATCGCAACCAGGTTAATTCCTTGTTCAACAGCAGATTTCACGGCATTATGTCCTTTTAATACATAGAATCTGCCATCTCTCTTAACAACTTCAATGTCTGATGATTTGACATTGCATTCAGTGTCGTTTTCAGTTAGGTCAAGATTCTTTGGTGAAAGCAAGATTCTGTCGTATTCCTTGCCTTGTTCGAAAGCTTTGAAATTGCTTAAAACAGCATCGTTGACTTCTTCTTTTGAAGCGTGACTGGTGTCGATGATGAAGTCATAGTTCTTGAAGTTGTTGATATCAATATTATAGAACATCTTGTATCTCAACACTTCGCTCTGTCTTCTCTCGATGATTTCTTTCTTGGCTGTCGCCATATCGGAATAAGACTCGCTGACACGGTCTCTATCGTTGAAGATACGCTCTGTTGCGGTATCGACATCGACATACATATAAATCTTGAATGACTTAGGAACGAAATACCAAGCGAGACGTGAGTCGAAGATGATGTTCTCTTCTTTCTCGCCCATCTCCTTGATGGTATCGTCGACCATATTATCGTATTTCGGATTTGATTCTATAAACTGATTAAATTCCTTTGCCGACATTCCGTGCTGTTCAGCCAATCTTCTGAAAATCAATCCTGCTGACTCTATTCTATAGTTAATACTGTTTATCAAATGATTGGCGACTGTGCTTTTACCGCTTCCAAGGTCGCCGGCTATTGTAATATTAATCATATTATTTTGTTTTTATTTTTTATTTTCAATATTAGTAATGTCCGTCACTTCTTCCATAATCTTCTTATTTATAGTGACAAACACCTTCAAAGGAGCCATGACGAGTAGCATCATCACCTCAAGGAAATATATCAGCCATACATGGTTTTCTGATGTGACAAACTGATATATGAGAAGTATGATGGTAAATGCCATGAATAAATATTTTCCGTATCGTTTTCTTCTAAAGAGCAAGATGATACTCACAACTATCATCCCGACAATAAACCACAATATTCCAGACATAAGCATAGATCGGAAAAGTGTTTCCTCGGAATACGCAGGGTCATAAACGCTTCTATAGAAAATACCGAAAATTGTAAGAAGCAAGAAATACAATGAATAGAAGGTGATAGCGAAAGTTCCGACAAGCTTGACGCCTAATGTCAGTTTCCTCCCTCTGATGAAAATATCTGGTAATTCCTGCTTCATGTTTATCATTTCATTACTTTTTTATAATGACCCAAGTACATCAATATGAAAAATACTGTCCACAAGACTGAGCCTAACGGGAAACCTCCTCCGACTTTGCTTATCACAAAGATTGATGTTGTGATGAGCATCAGTATCTGTGAAATGGCATATACATGAAAACCTTTCTTCAGCATGCGCCACATCATAAACACACCGATGAATGAAGCAACGAACAGTAGCATCTCTATGAGATAATATCCTCTTCCGACAGAGAATGCCAATGATACTGCATCTGTCATCGTATCCCAGTTATCACCCATCTGCTCAGCCATTTCTTCGAACATGCCTTCACCGTTTCTCATCTGTCCTAACAAAGCGACAAATGAATCATAAAAAGCAAAAGAAATGAAATTGGCGATGCCATTATATACTGCATTGATGAAAGAGAGTATACATAAAACCGTCAACATTTCCGGTCTTCTCTCAGGCTCTTCCTGCATAATGTTGTAATTTCCTTGATATTCCATGTTATTATTGGCTTAGACTAATGACAAAATTCTTTGTTTATATTATTAATCTTCAGATTAGGTTAGTTAGGAATTGAAAGAAAATCCCTCAATTCCTAACTCCTAACTCCTAATTATAACTCAACTTCGTATTGTTGTAAGAAGTTCACTGACTTAGCTATTTCTGTGTACATAACCTTGTCAGTCTTGACGAATTCAACGTGTTTGCGGTATTCAGCAACGAATGCTTCGATTGCTTCTGATGATTTCAATGGTCTTCTGAAGTCTAATGCTTGTGCTGCGTTGAACAACTCGATAGCGAGAACTCTTTCCAAGTTGTCAGCTACGCGTAATGCTTTGGTTGCTGCGTTAGCACCCATACTTACGTGGTCTTCTTGACCTTGTGATGATTCGATACTGTCGACTGATGCTGGTGAGCATAATTGTTTGCTTTGGCTTACGATTGAAGCTGCTGCATATTGTGGGATCATGAAACCTGAGTTGAGACCTGGTTCTGCTACCAAGAATGAAGGGAGTTCACGTTTGCCACCGATGAGTTGGTAAACTCTTCTTTCGCTGATGTTGCCGAGTTCTGCCATCGCTATAGCCAAGAAATCTAATGTGATAGCGAGAGGTTGGCCGTGGAAGTTACCTGCTGAGATAACTAAGTCTTCATCTGGGAAAATTGTTGGGTTGTCGGTAACAGCATTGATTTCGTTCATGAATACTGATGCGACATATTTGATAGCGTCTTTTGAAGCACCATGTACTTGTGGGATGCAGCGGAATGAATAAGGATCTTGTACGTGTTTCTTTTCACGAGCAATCAATTCACTGCCTTTTAACAAGTTACGGAATCTTTCAGCTGTCTTGATTTGTCCTTCGTGATGACGAATTTGGTGTACTTGATCGAAGAATGGCTCGATACGTCCGTCGAAAGCGTCTAATGAAACAGCACCGATGAGGTCGGCGAGATATGAGAGACGGAAAGCCTTGAGCAATACGTAAGTACCATATGAACTCATGAACTGTGTACCGTTGAGAAGTGCCAAACCTTCTTTTGATTGGAGTGTGATAGGTTCCCAACCGAATTCTTTCATAACTACTTCTGCAGGAACGATTTCACCTTTATAATGTACTTCGCCTAAACCGAGTAAAGGTAACATCAAGTTTGCCAATGGTGCCAAGTCGCCTGATGCACCGAGTGAACCTTGGTTGTAAACTACAGGAAGAACATCATTGTTAAAGAAATCGATAAGACGTTGTACTGTAATAACCTGAACGCCTGAGTTACCGTATGACAAGCTTTGGACCTTCAATAAGATCATGATACGGATGATTTCTTTTGGAACGAATTCGCCTGTACCGCAAGCGTGTGACATCACGAGGTTCTTTTGAAGAGTGCTGAGGTCTTCTTTAGAGATGCTGTGGTTGCATAAAGAACCGAAACCTGTTGTGATGCCGTAGATAGGAGTTGTCTGTGTCTCCATCTTCTTGTCTAAGTAGTCGCGGCATTTTTGGATGCGAGCCTTAGCGTCTTCTGACAAAGCGAGTTTGTATCCTTTTGTTACGATTTCATTAACTCTTTCGAATGTTAATGTTTCTGCTGAAATATAATGTGTATTCATATGTAAATATTATTTTGTTTTATTTAATTCTTAATTATGGACGTGATGAATCTTAATTATGGACGTGATGAATCACGTCCCTACAATTACCTAATTACATTTAACAATTCATCTGCTGCTACTTTTTCCTGACGGCCTTCTTTCATGAATTTGACGGTGAATGTCTTGTTATTCATCTCGTCTTCACCGGCCATAACGACAACAGGGATTCCGCGTTGGTCGGCATATTTCATCTGTTTCTGAAGTTTTGCTGAGTCGGGATAAATCTCTGCATTAACGCCGTTTCTTCTAAGCTGTTGAAGATAAGGCAAGCAGTAACGTTCTTCTTTTGGACCGAAGTTAAGGAAGATGACTTCTGTGATGTCGCCGTTCTTTTCAGGGAAGAGGTTCAACTCGGTGAGAACGTCGTAAATTCTATCAGCCCCGAAACTGATGCCGACACCTGAGACTCCTTGTAATCCGAAGATACCTGTAAGGTTGTCGTAGCGACCGCCACCTGAGATGCTGCCCATGGCCACGTCTTTAGCCTTCACTTCAAAGATAGCGCCAGTGTAATAGTTCAAGCCGCGGGCGAGAGTGAGGTCGAGTTCATATTCGATGCCAACGTTCATATCGTCGATATAGTCGAAGAGTGTCTCGAGTTCTTCGACACCCTTCTCTCCCACTTCGATGCCGCTCATCAACGACTTAAGTTGAGCAAATTTCTCGCGTGCGTCGCCTTTCATGAAGAGTATAGGCTGTAACTTTTCTATCGCTGTCTCGTCGAGACCTTTCTGTGCGAGTTCCGCATTGACGGCATCGATGCCGATCTTATCGAGTTTGTCGATAGCGACGGTGATGTCGATGAGAGCGTCTGGCTTGCCAATATATTCTGCTATACCAGCGAGGACTTTTCTATTGTTAATCTTTAAGACAACGTTAATCTTCAATGCGTTGAATACTTCATCCACTATCTGTACGAGTTCAGCCTCGTTGAGGAGAGAGTTGCTGCCGACGATGTCGACGTCACATTGATAGAATTCACGGTAACGGCCTTTCTGAGGACGGTCGGCACGCCAAACAGGTTGAATCTGATAACGACGGAATGGGAATGCTATCTGGTCGCGATATTGAACCACGAAACGAGCGAAAGGCACTGTGAGGTCATAACGGAGACCTTTTTCACATATCTTGCCAGCTATCTTCTCTGCTTGAAGAGGCTCGCCATTTTGTTCTACGCCAGACATGAAGTCGCCTGAGTTGAGTATTCTGAATAACAGCTTGTCACCTTCTTCTCCGTATTTGCCAAGAAGAGTCGAGAGGTTCTCCATAGATGGAGTCTCAATAGGTTGAAAGCCAAAACGTTTAAAGACTGTCTTTATAGTATCGAAAATATAATTACGACGAACCATGACTTCAGGCAAGAAGTCACGAGTTCCTTTCGGTATTGAAGGTTTCTGAGCCATTTGTTAAATTTTATTAAAACGTACAAAGATAACAAAAATTAGGAATGAGGTATTATGAATGAGGAATTATTTTTTTGAACTAAGGCTTTTGAACTCTGAACCTTAAACCTTAAACTTTAAACCTTAATCTCTACACTTTTCTGAGATTCTGAAGTTCTGAAATTCTGAGTTTCTATTTTGGGCGTTCCGTCTCCGCTTACAGCTCCGCCGTCGGGCTTTCCGCTATATCTTTGCTCGTCTCCGCTCAAGCTCCTCCTCGCAAAGGATGCCGCTCCAATCCCTAACGCAGAAGACTCTCTAAAAAATCAGATGCTGCCAACGACTAAAAAAATGCATACCGTAATAAAAAAAAGAGGCTGTCTAACAAGTGAAGTGAGCCCCAAAGTTTTTTGTCCAAACTTTGTGGCTCACTTCACTTTTTTTGTTAAACGGCCTCTTTATTTTGGACGCATTCGATGCGTCCCTACAAAATCTTGTGGGACAAAAAATCTGTAGGGACAACAAAACCTGTAGGGACACATCGAATGTGTCCTTATAGCTTTTGAAAGCATTCGACGCTGTACCTGGACGCATTCGATGCGTCCCTACAAAATCATGCGGGACAATAAAACCTGTAGGGACACATCGAATGTGTCCTTATAG
>JAFZDU010000043.1 GCA_017561025.1 Bacteroidales bacterium
CCGAAACTAAATTTGCAATTTGATTTAATCTGATATTTGAGACTGAATCCAAAAAATCATATATCATCAGTTCCATAATCATAAAATCAAAAGAATATTGTCCGCAATCATAATCGTTGCTAATCTGCCTAATAAAATCAACATCTCTCGAAGAATACATATTTATGAGTTCCGATGCAAAATCATTGCGACCAAATAATTCTTCATATCCGTTAAATTGTGATTTTATTTTCTTAAAACCATCAATAACATTGTCATTCACAAAAACATTTATATTAAAAGGATAATATAAACATGTTTCCAAAAGTCTTGATGTCGAGATGTTTTCCAAAGTGTCTGTCGGCAATTGTAAAGACTCAAGCCTTTGGCTATGAGTCATATCTTTCCATGCACTACTTTTAGGATAGACAGGGAATGAATATCCATTATAACGTATCACATTGGTTTTATATGGAACAAATTCTTGAGAGAACCCGATGTTATTGAAAGCAACTAATAACATCGCAAAAAGCACTAGTGATAATTTTCTCATTTTATAATATTGTTTAATTGTTTTTATTTTATGCTATTCTCATTGAATGAATGTTTTTTCATATCTTGTATAATCTTTACTATCTATAGTAACAACCCATTTATCATCAATTTCAAAACTACTCCCATGCTTACCAGGATTATATTGTTCACCAGTTAATGTGCAAAAATGATAAGGGTTACCTTCTCCGAATTGAGCTAAAGCACTTATATATGGTAATAATAGTATTAAAAGTAATATCTTCTTTTTCATAAAAAATCTATATATTTAATAATCATATTCATAATGACGGAATGGTTGACAATCACCATTTTCTGTTATATGATAGGAATAAGTTACATAGCCATCTTCATCATGTTCATAACAACCTCTTTCTGAGCATGTACCAAAATTCTTCCAAAATGGTTGGGTAATATATTCTTGTCCGTATCCACCAGAACCACTATATCCTCGCAGCCAATGTGGCTGAGTATAATATGGATGAATATGTTCTCCAAAATCACCATAGACAGTTGTATCTCCTTGGGGATATACATATGTCATATATAAATTTTCATCGTGCCAAATGAACCTTTTTTCTAAATTATTTGTATTATTTGATTCAATGAGAATCCTGCCTTTTTCATCATATTCTCTATATACAGAATGTTTATATTCATCTTTATAATAAAAATCTATCTGAGCAATTTTCCCATCTTTCATGCGACAGATATAATTTGTCTTACTAGTATGACCTGGACTGTAAACAGACACCTTTATACTATCTTCGGCGTAATAATAAAAATCATATTCAACCTGGTTATATGTTCCTGAGTCTGTCGTTATATGCTCAATCCTTGTAAAATCGTCATTCCAATCTATAATAAATATTGGCTTATTTTTGTCTATGATATACTCCCTCACTAAATACTTCTTCACTATCGGTTCTTCTTCCTGTATGGTATCGTTGTTATCGTCACCTTCGTTATTTATTGGATCTGGCTTACATGCCGTCATCATAACAGACAACAAGATTATTGAGAGTAGTAATATCTTTCTCATGGCTTATTCGTGTAATTTAGCTTCACTTCTTAAGACGTGACGCATTTCTGTGATGATTTCAGATGACTCTTGTATTATATTAAGGTATAATAATCCCAAGTCGATGTTTTCCTTGTTGTTCTGTATTCTGTTCATCTGTTCGTGCGACATCGCTGTCACTGCGTCTTCTCTCACTCTGATGCGTTCCATGATAGCATCGACATCTTTATATTCTGAAGAATAAATTGTGATGTCGGCAGCATCGATTGACCAGAACACTTTCTCCTTAAGACTTTCCACTTCTGGGAGATATTTCTTGTCTAACGGAGTGAAGCTGTTATCGACATATTCCTTGCAAGGGTCGCAGATTCTTCTCAAAGAGTAGAGCATCTGTTCTATGCAGTTGTAAGAGAGGTGGAACCATGTGTTCTTGTTCATCATCTTGTCGTCGAGGCGACGCATTATCATGATTTCCTTTCTCTTGAGTTGTTTCATAATCTGTTTTGCTTCGCGGCAGTCGTTGGATGCCTTTCTCAATGTCTTGATGTCTTCGTTCACGAAAGAGTCGACGATGTTGGTGTAGACGTCTTTTATGAGGTTAAGCATTCTGTTCATGCTTTCTCTGTTATGTTGAACGAATGATTCGTAGATAACAGTTTTTTCGTTTGAACTCAATGCTTTTTCGAACAACTCGTCGTTGTCTTCGTTTTTGTTTGTCTTAGCTCTGTTCTTGATGATGATGAATACTGCGAGACCAATCATTGCTATCATCGCTACCACGCCGCCGAAGTAGAACAACAATGCGATGAGGAAGCAGATCAAGAATGCCACTATTGCTGTGATGAACCAACCGCCGATTACTGAGAACATGCCGGTGACGCGATATACAGCGCTCTCTCTAGACCATGCACGGTCTGATAATGACGCGCCCATTGTCACCATGAATGTGACGTAAGTCGTTGACAAAGGAAGTTTGAGTGATGTTCCGAGGGCGATGAGCATTGAAGCGAGCACGATACTTACTGAACCTCTGATGAGGTCGAAGGCAGCGTTTTCTTCGAGTATCATCTCTCTGTTATCGAAGCGTTTTTCGATCCACACCTTTACTTTGGCAGGAAGGATGCTGTCGATGGCATTAACCATATTATTTGTGAATCTTACCAGGCTACGAGCGATGGCTGAAGAGCCGAATGACTCGTTGCCGCCGTTTTGCTTTGATAAGTCTAATGAAGTCTGAAGAACGATTTTTGCTTTTTTAGATGTCAGCAATGTTACCACCATAATGAGACCTGCGATGATGATGTAGATTGTGTTTGCTGCTGACATGGTGTTGAGTGAGTTCATGGAGAGTGTTTCCATTGGCACTCCGCTATGTTTCACGTCGATGAAAGTGTCGAGGCCAGCGAGAGGCACGCCGATGAAGTTGACGAGGTCGTTGCCGGCGAATGCCATCGCGAGGGCGAATGTTCCGATGAGGACGACGAGTTTAAGGACGTTGACCTTAAGGAAGAACAATATTTGCATCAGCACTGTGAAGAACACGAAACTTGCTCCAAGGAGTTGTAATGTATGAGTGTCAATCCATGCTTTTATATCTGCTGTCATGAAGGCGGCGCCTTTCATGCCTTTGATAAGCATGAAATAAATCAATGCTGTTGTTGCTATTCCGCTGAAGATGCCAATCTTCCATTTGAGGTTCTTTTCGAAGTTGAATGAGAAAATGAGACGTGTGATGTATTGTACTATCAATCCGAAGATAAAGGCGACTGCTACAGAGAGGAAGATGCCGACTATCATTGTCAGGGCTTTATCGGTGTTGATGAGTTCTGCAAGGCCTACGCCATTAAGGCTGCCGCTGCTCATCTTGATCATGGCTATTGCCACTGTTGCGCCAAGCAATTCAAACACCAATGACACTGATGTTGAGGTTGGCAGACCTAGTGAGTTGAACACGTCGAGCAGGATGAGGTTGGCAATCATCACCGCCAGGTAGATGTATACAATTTCGTTGGCGAAGAAATATTGAGGGGAGAAGACTCCGTTTCTTGCTATTTCCATCATGCCGTTGCTCATGAGCGAGCCGAAGATGATACCGAATGAAGCGATGATTGTGACAGCTCTGTAAGATGCTGATTTTGTTCCGACAGCGGCTGACATGAAGTTAGTTGCGTCGTTGCTGACACCTGCGACAATACCTAATATTGCCAATACGAAGATAAATACAATAACGATTGGAAGAAATGTTTCCATACTTTTCTCAAATTAAAAAATTTGGGACAAAGATACTGATTTTTTCAAGTCGTTAACAAGTGAAAAAACAGAAAAAAAGCAGAATTTACATGAATAAAAAAGAGTTGCCTTACATCATAAGACAACTCTAGTATTCTGTTCTGCATCCCTAGCTCTACAATCATAAATCAATCAATCATGTCTGCTATATCGAGAGGATTTTCTATGAAGAGATGAGCACCGTTGTTAGCTAGGAACTCTCTGTCTCTGAATCCCCACAACACCGATACGCAGTAAACTCCTGCATTATCTGCAGTCTTCACATCGACCTCAGAATCTCCGAAGAAAATAGCCTCGTCTTTCTCAACTCCAAACTGCTCGCATATCATATTGATTCCGTCAGGAGCAGGCTTACGGCGGCATATTTCGCTCTCACCCATGACAGCATCGTAAAGTCCTTCGAAATAATGTTCGCATACATCTTCTGCAGCCTCTTGGAATTTGTTGGAGACGATGCCAACTTTCACTCCTCTGTTCTTCAATATTTTCAATGTCTCAATAATGCCGTCGTAAGGACGTGTCATCTCACAGCAATGTTCAGAATAATGTTCTTTGAAGCAAGCATAGCAGTTTCTGAAGTCCTCTTCACTTACATTATCAGGAGCCGCGCAGCGCATGAGATGTTCCACTCCATTACCCACAAAAGAATTTATCTCCTCCAGTGTCTTTGTTTCATAACCAAACTTATCGAGCGCATAATTAACGCTGTTCATCAAGTCCTCTAAAGTATAGAGCAATGTACCGTCAAGGTCAAATATAACTAGTTTTCTCATTAGATTCAATTTTGTGCAAATATAGGAAAATACCACTTCACATACAATTATTTTCCCTTTTTTAATTTAAATGGCAATCGCATAAAATTCTGCTTCTGTCTATTTGAAAAAAAGAGTAAATTCGCAGTCTTATTTTTAAAGATGTGAAAGAACAGATAAAACAGCTATATCTCAACGACACCAAGGTCAAGGAGCTACTTCAATCGCTAGAGTCACATACGCATATATCATGTCTGGGACTGATAGGTTCCTCCAAGTCATACGTAGTGGCAGCGGCATCCGAGACCATTGGAGGCCATAATTTCATAATTTGCAGCGACAAGGAAAAGGCCGCCTACTTCTACAACGACCTTGAAAATATCTTTGGGGAGAAAGACCACGACTACAGCAAGAAACGCGTTCTCTTCTACCCTACTTCATACAAGAGACCATATCAGCCTGAGAAGGCCGACAACACATATATATTGTCACGCACCGAGGTATTGCAACGTATATCCACTAGCGAGCGAAAGACCATAATCGTATCATATCCTGAAGCATTGAGCGAGAAAGTTGTCACGCGCAAGCTCATGTCAAGCAACACCCTCAAACTATCGGTCGGCAATTCCATTTCAATGGACGATCTGACAGAGACATTGGTCAACTTCAACTTCGAGCATTCCGACTTCGTAGTGGAGCCAGGACAGTTCGCCATACGTGGCGGCATCGTCGACGTCTTCTCATTCTCCAACGACTATCCATATCGTATAGAGTTCTTCGGCGATGAGATCGACTCCATAAGAAGCTTCAACCCTATCGACCAATTATCCATAGAAAAGCTTAGAGACATCATATTGATTCCAAATCTTCAGGACTATGAGTCGGACAACGAGAGAGAGACGATATTCCAATATCTCAAGAACAAATCCGTGATATGGCTTGAAGACGAACAATATCTCGAAGAGAGAGTAAACAACGAATACGACAAGGCCGTCAATATCTTCAATGAAAAGGAAGGCCTCATCGACGAGCCCGACACTATATTTACCAAAGGCGATGAGATAATGTCACAGCTGAAAGACTTCAAGACCATCACCTTCGGCAATTTCATCGACAAGAACAGCAAGGCATCAGTAGAGTTTAACACCTCGGCACAGCCTGCCTTCAGCAAGAACTTCGATATGCTTCTCAAAGACATCAAAGATCTTAAGTCGAACAAATATTCCATCTTCTTTTTCTCAGAGAGCAAGAAACAGCTCGAGAGAATCCAAAGCATACTCAACGACCTTCAGCATCTGGATGAAGAACACAGCAACTTCACTCCCATACTGCACTCCATGCAGTCGGGATTCATCGACAAGGATCTGAAGATATGCTGTTACACCGACCATCAGATCTTCGAGCGTTACCATCGTTTCCGTCTCCGTGAAGGATTCGCGAGCAGCCAGGCCATCACCATCAAGGAGCTGTACGATTTAAAGCCAGGTGACTATGTAACACATATCAACTATGGCATAGGACGCTTCGACGGACTGGAGACCATCGTCAACAACGGCAAGCAGCAGGAAGCCATGCGTCTCATCTATCAGAACGGCGACCTTCTTCATGTAAGCATACACTCTCTGCACCGCATCTCCAAATACTCCAGCAAAGACGGCACACAGCCTACACTCAGCAAGTTAGGCTCAAGCTCATGGAACAAACTGAAGGAAAAGACCAAAAGCCGTGTCAAGGACATTGCCCGCGAATTGATAAAGCTGTATGCAGAACGCAAGAACAGCAAGGGATTCCAGTACATGCCTGACACTTATCTGCAGACCGAGCTCGAGGCGTCTTTTATGTATGAAGACACTGCCGACCAGCTCAAGGCCACCGTCGACGTGAAACGAGACATGGAGTCGGAGACACCTATGGACCGACTCATCTGCGGCGACGTAGGCTTCGGCAAGACAGAGGTAGCGATACGCGCCGCATTCAAGGCCGTATGCGACTCCAAACAGGTTGCAGTGCTTGTACCGACAACAGTGCTCGCACTTCAACATTATCAGACCTTCAGCAAACGCCTCAAAGGATTCCCTGTCAACATCGATTATATCAACCGTTTCAAGTCAGCCAAAGAACAGAAGAAAACCATAGAGAATCTGAAGAACGGACATATCGACATATTGATAGGAACTCACAGCATCATAGGAAAGAACGTGGCATTTAAGGACCTAGGTCTGCTCATCATCGACGAGGAACAGAAGTTCGGCGTCTCTGCCAAAGAGAAACTGAAGCAGATACAGACCAATGTCGACACACTCACTCTCACAGCGACTCCTATCCCAAGAACATTACAGTTCTCCATGATGGGCGCACGCGACATGAGCATCATAAGAACCGCTCCTCCTAACAGACAGCCTGTGGAGACAGAGCTTCATTCTTTCAACCCTGAGATAATACGCGACGCCATACAATATGAGCTAGCTCGCGACGGACAGGTGTTCTTCGTGCATAACAGAGTTAACAACATACAAGACATCAGCAATATGATAAGCAGCTGCGTCCCGGGAGTGAGAGTGGGCGTGGCTCATGGCCAGATGGAAGGAAACAAGCTAGAACAGATTATGCTCGACTTCATCGACGAGAAATATGATGTGCTGCTATCTACCACCATCATCGAGGCCGGCCTCGACATCCCTAACGCCAACACCATCATCATCAACGAGGCTCAAAACTTCGGTCTCAGCGACCTGCATCAGCTGCGTGGAAGAGTGGGACGCTCCAACAAGAAAGCCTTCTGTTACCTGCTGTCACCACCTCTATCAACATTGCCAGACGAGGCACAAAAAAGACTGCGTGCACTGGAAGACTTCTCCGACCTTGGCAGCGGATTCAATATCGCATTACGCGACCTCGACATACGCGGCGCCGGCAACCTACTGGGCGCAGAACAGAGCGGATTCATCAACGACATAGGATTCGAGACTTATCATAAGATCTTGGATGAAGCTATACTGGAACTCAAGGAGACAGAGTTCAAAGACATATTCGAAAGCGACCTTAAAGACAAGAAGTTCGTCAGCGAATGCGTCTTCGAGTCAGACCTTGAAATTTTGATACCTAACGAATATGTCGAATCTTCGGCAGAACGTATCAGCCTCTACACAGAACTCAGCCACATACAAAACGAAGAAGGACTCATAAGATTCACCAACAACATCACAGACCGCTTCGGACAAGTGCCTCCGCAAACAGAAGACCTGCTCGACAGCATGAGACTGAGATGGCTGGGACGCGATTTAGGATTCGAGAAAATTATGTTGAAAAACAAAGTGATGACAGCGCATCTAGTATCTAACCAGGAATCGGCATATTACCAGACCGACACCTTCATCAAAATCATCAGATATGCATCCGAACATCAGAGGACTTGTAAAGTAAAGGAATTGAACGGCAAAAATATATTCACCATAGAAAATACCAGAAACGTCAACGAAGCACTGAAAGTCATTAATGACATAACGAATATCTCGTAAGAAAATAATTATAGGTGATTTCTATAAATTACTTGAAATCACCTATATCATCAGATTGATTCTATCATTTTTCGAAATACTTCATCAGAAGTCTCACATGGACTCCAGTAGCTCCCTGAGTGCGGTAGCTGTCTCTGCCGTCAAGGAATGCTGTGCCGGCGATGTCGAAGTGTATCCATGGATAATCGACGAAATGCTCCAGGAACTTGCCCGCTGTTATAGCTCCACCATATTTGCTGCCAACATTCTTAATGTCTGCCACACTTGATTTTATCAGTTCCTCATATTCTTCCCAAAGAGGAAATTCCACCAGACGCTCATAAACCTCATTGCCTTTTTCTTTAAGTTGGCAGAAAGCATCTTCAGCATTATGATGCATTGCGACTGTAGCCACAGGACCTATAGCAACAGAAGCAGCACCTGTCAGAGTAGCGAAGTCAAACACTGCAGCAGGCTCATATTTCTTAGCATACGAAAGAGCATCTGCCAATATCATACGTCCTTCAGCATCAGTATTTACAATCTCCACTGTTGTGCCATCGAACATAGTCACTATATCACCCGGCACATGGGCATTGCCGTCGATACGGTTGTCGGTAGCAGGTATGAGAGCCACCACATGATAAGGAGATTTTGTCTTGGCTATTCCATAGAGAGCAGCAGCCACGGTGGCAGCACCAGCCATATCATGTTTCATGTCGGCCATATAAGTACCTGTCTTAAGATTGTAGCCTCCGGTATCATAGACGACACCCTTGCCTACCAAGACATAAGGCTTCTCATTGATATGGTTTTCCGGTTTCCATTCTGCTATGGTGAAAGTAGGCTCATCCAGACTGCCGGCATTGACAGCGAGCAGTCCTCCCATTTTAAGAGTTTCTATCTTTTTCTTGTTGAAGACCTCAACATGAACCCCTACCTCACGAAGTCTGGCAGATACTATATCAGCAAACTGCACTGCGTTAAGATTATTGACAGGCTCGTTGACGAGATCGCGGGCCATCAATGTAGCCTCAATGGTCACGTTAAGCCTTTCTATCATATCCTCATCGAAGCCTTCTTCAAAACAAACTGTCTTGAGGCTATTGTCTTTAGGCTCTGATTTGTATTTGTTGAACTGATAGTTAGCTAAAGCCATTCCTTCTGCATAAGCATAAAGCACATCGGCATTAGATTGCGCCACATCAGCAACCAGCACCTCTTCGATATTATGCTTGTTGATGCGTGTCGTCATGGATGCTCCGCTTCTACGAGCCTCTTCCAAACGACGGCAGCCTTCTTCTTTCGAGATGATATAGAAATACAGATGTTCTGTAAATCTGTTTATATGTATGGTCTTCTTTCCTTTTGAAGACTCATAACATTCGTTTATGTAGTTGATTTCCTCCTGACTTAAACTGACATTGTCAATTTGTTCAATGGCATTGAGTATATACACCTTTGCCTTGAAATCATTTCTTGAAGTAGTTTTTATTATTGTATTCATATTATAGTCTTGATTCCAGATATTCCATGATTTTATTCGTTGCTCCTATGCTCAGCTGCACATAATCGTGACAGATACCAGAAGCCTTGTTATAGTAATCCTCGTCATTTATAAGTCTGTCAAAGACAGCATTGAATTCCTGTTGGTCGCTGACGGAGAACATGCCGCCTGACTCAACAAGATCCACGGCTTCGACGAACTTACGGTATTTAGGTCCGACAACTACAGGGCAGTCAAATACCAAAGCCTCCTGAGTGTTATGTATGCTGCTCATGAAGCCGCCTCCGACATAAGCGAAACGAGCGTATTTGTATATTTTCTTCAGGATTCCTATCGTATTGATGACAAGCACCTTGCTTTTCTTTTCAGCATCCAGTTCGGTATAAAGCTGATAATCGTCGAGCTGTGATGTTATCTGATTTATATGAGAAGCAGAGATATCGTGAGGTGCAATGACAAGACAATAGTTGTCGGGCAGCTTGTTCAGATAAGGTATAAGGAATTTCTCGTCGCTAGGCCATGAGCTTCCGGCAATTATGCAATGACGTCCGTCGATGAATTTTTCTATCTCGGGGAAAGACTGCGACTGTCGTGCTATTTCGAACACACGGTCGAAGCGGGTGTCGCCTGTTACAGTCGAATCATCAATACCTATTGACTTCAGCAGTGATTCCGTTTCCTCATTCTGGACGAAGTAATGGCTGACATTCTTGAGCTGTTTTCTAAACCAAGAGGAGTAGAATTTAAAGAAGTAATGGCTTGGATGCAGCAATGCTGATATATAATATAGAGGTATATTGTTTTTCTTCAGCACCTTCATGTAGTTAAACCAGAAGTCGTACTTCACGAAGAAAGCAGCTTTGATATTAAAGTTCCTTACGAGTCTCCTTGCATTATTCAGAGTGTCGGATGGCATATAAGCCACAATATCAGCCAAAGGGAAATTCTTTCTCGGCTCGTATCCTGAGGGAGAGAAGAATGTGAGCAGTATCTTATAATGAGGATATTTTTCTTTCAGGCGCTCTATCACTGGCAGTCCTTGCTCGAACTCGCCTAATGACGACACATGAACCCATATCCATTCATCGTCTTTATTTTCGGACCTCAGTTTTTCCCATTGTCTTTCTCTTCCCTTCCACCAAAGTCGGGCCTTATCATTACCAAAGAGAGAAGCCATAGCGACCATTCCGCTATAGCTTCTCATTGCTATTGAATAAAACAGATTCATAATTAATAGAAATAATATTCGTCAGGCATTCTCTTATAAGTTGGGATATAGACGGCGAAGCGTATTCCCATATATCTATCCAGATACTTGTTAAGGTCAGGTGCCATCAAGTTAAAGTCCCATTGTCGCAATGACTTTGTATGAGCCTGAATGAATTCTAATGAAAGGGAGAAGTTGAACACCCTGGAGTTGCTCATGAAGAGATACCCAATCTCACCAGAATAGGCGAAGCCTCCGCGCATTCTGTCATAACCAAACCTATAGTCATCGGCGAGATTTGGCGGTGGTGAGGCCGATGAGGAGAACTCGATTCTCACTCTGTTGAGCAGATAACCCAAGCCACCATTGATAAAGAATCCGCAGTTAGGGTTAGGAGACAATACATCGAAGACCTTACCGACCTTAGCTTGAAGGTTGTAGCCTCTTTCGAACATGGCAAAGCTTCCGTAGATGCCGTCGCCTGTGATAAGCTGTCCGCCTTTATCTAATATGATTCCTACTATCTCCTCTCTTGACGCCTTGATATCATCGCTTGATATGAAGTTAGCGTTTGCCGACCACATCCAGTTTTTGTCAGTCTTGTAATGGAAACCTGCACCTATAGTAGCGTTATTGCCATAAAGCACCTTAGTGTCGGCTCCAGGATACTGATATGAGAAGGCAGCACTGAACATGGAGGTGGAAATACATTCCTTTTTTATATCTTTCTGCGCCTTAACGATAAAAGGCAACATGAAAAATATCATTAAAGCAAAATGTCTCAATTTCATCTCAATTATTTTTGTTTTGCAAAGATAATAAACGTTTCCATGCATTCATTATTTTAGGCTTAAATAAATTATGTTAATTATTGTTAAAACAAGATATGATAAAAAAATAATTCATATTTTTGCACAAAATAGATTCATTATGAAACAACAATTCGCAAACACATTAAAAATCACAGCACTACTAGCAATATTATTAGTTATTACCTCATGCGACAGAAACAAAACTCTCGTGCCAGTAATACCTGAAGACATACTGCCACAAGCAATATACGAACAAGTTACAGACTACATCCCTGTATATTCAGGAGAAAACCCTCCTGAGATAAATGGAGAATACATCTCAACACCTCACGCACTCATCTATCAGTCGGACAACAACGACAATTCCATTCAATATTTCTCCGACCTTTATCTGGGCTTTATATACAACAAGAAAAAGCTTGACTACTATAGCAAACAATACAATACAGAAGCTGGAATCTTTGAAGAATATGTTCAACATGACTTGAAGCTAACAGGCAAAAGCGACTGTTTCACCTGCTATTATGTAATCGAAGATTATCCTGACGGATACTATGCAAAACAGTCATTCATATTCAGCGGAAAGATAAGCGACAAAGGCATAGAGGACTTCCACACCGCTGTCATTCTGCTTGAAACCAGCGGTCACCCTAACTTACCTAAGAAAAACACATTCCGTGTATTAAAAGACTACGACGGATTGGCAGAAGCTCAGAACTGGCTTTCAAAGAGAGACATCGAAGGCAGCAAGTCAGCGAATGCCGATTTGTTTAGAATGTGGATGAACTAACAACACAACTCATTTTTCATTACAACAATGCTTGAAGAAAGTATCATCTCCGAATACATATTACCTAACGGTATCAAAATCTTACACAAACACAGATCCGGTGTAGTAGCACATCTGGCACTGATGGTAAATACCGGCATGCGCGATGAGGACGCCAATGAAAACGGCTTGGCTCACTTCATCGAACACATGCTTTTCAAAGGAACCAAGAAACGCAAGGCCTATCATGTCCTTAGCTGCCTAGAAAACGTAGGAGGCGAACTCAACGCATATACTACAAAAGAAGAAACCTGCATACACGCTTCTTTCCTTAAAGAATATTACAACAAAGCAATAGAACTGATTTCTGACGTGGCTTTCAACAGCACATATCCGGAAAACGAAATAGAGAAAGAGAAAGAGGTAATACTCGACGAAATCAACTCATACCTCGACAGCCCAGCTGAAGAAATTTACGACGACTTTGAAATCAACTTATACAAAGGCCATGAGATGGGCCGTAACATCTTAGGCACAAAAGAGCTGGTCGATGACTATACTAGAAAAGACCTATGTCGTTTCCTTAAGAACAACTACTCCACTGACAAGATGGTCATAGCGACTATAGGCGACATCTCTTTCGAGAACTTCAAAAATAAAATCATAAAATTCTTCGGAGACTATCAGCTGTTCAGCACAGAATACCATAGACAAACATTCTCATCACCATCCACTTTCAACATAACACAAGAAAGAAACAGCCACCTCTCACATTGTATCATAGGAGGATTGGCATATCATATCGAAAGTGAGAAGAAAATGCCTATGATTCTGCTGAACAATATCTTAGGAGGACCAGGAATGAACTCAAGGCTTAACCTCAACATCAGAGAGAAATACGGATTCGCTTACACCATTGAATCACAGTACAACGCTTATTCAGATACAGGCAACTTCTCAATCTATATGGGTGTAGACCCTCATTCCATGGACAAGGCTGTCGATTTGGTCTTCAAGGAACTAAACAAACTCAAGAGCAACAAGCTAGGAACCATACAGCTCTCAAATGCCAAAAACCAACTGATTGGACAGCTCGCACTTAGCAGCGAATCCGGACTCGGAGAACTACTCTCCATGGCAAGAGCCGCATTCTCTAAAGACGAAATAGAGCCATTGTCGGAAACCATTCTTAAAATTAAGAACCTAAAGTCGGAAGACATTATCGATGTTGCCAACGAAATATTCGACACAAATAAAATCAGTACATTGATTTACAAAGGTTTATAATTTTTTAAAAAAATTATTTTTAAATTTGTTTTTTAATATTTTTATTATATCTTTGGAGTCTCTCAAAACTAACGCATTATGCTGATACAGAAAGACTCCGAAAGATTGCCCGTTATTGGAATAACACATGGTGACATTAACGGTATAGGTTATGAAATCATTTTGAAAACCTTGTGCGACAGCAGAATCCTAGACTCTTTTACACCAATTGTTTATGGACAATCGAAAGTCTTTTCTTATTACAAGAAAAACTTCAATATGGAAGAGCTTTCTTATACCTTGATCAGAGACGCACGGCAAGCTCAGCCAGGAAGAATCAACATCATCAACCACACCGATTCAGAGCTTAAGATAGAACCTGGCATATCGACAGAAATAGCAGGCAAGGCATCCTTCGACGCTCTCAAAATAGCTGTAGACGATTTGTATAAAAATAATATCGACGCCCTTGTCACTGCACCTGTCAACAAAGGAAATATTCAATCAGACATTTTCAAATTCTCCAGCCAGAAAAAATACATCAGCTCTTTCTGTCCCGAATATACACCTCTGATGCTGATGGTGTCCAACAAATTACGCGTAGGCAGCGTTACCAACCACGTATCTCTGAAAGACGTTCCTAATATCATAAGCAAGGAACTCATCTTAAGCAAGGTAGAAGTCTTCAACAAGACATTGCAGCGCGACTTCAGCATCGACTATCCTCGCATCGCCATAATGGGACTCAACCCGCACTACGGCGACGGAGGCCTATACGGAAAAGAAGAGATAGACATGATAATACCAGCAATCAAAGAAGCCAGAGACAAAGGCATGCTGGTGTTCGGACCTTATTCAGCCGACGGTTTCTTCGGTTCAGCAGCATGGGTTAAATACGACGGCATACTTTGCATGTATCACGACCAGGCTATGGTGCCTTTCAAGACTCTCGCCGTAGATGGCGGCGTCAATTTCACAGCAGGACTTCCAGTAATCAGAACGGCACCCGACCACGGAACAGGATACGATATAGCCAATAGAAACATCGCCAATCCAGATTCTTTCCGACATGCGATTTATCTCGCAATTGACGTGATGAAAAATAGAGCATCAAAAGAATAATTCATATCTTTGCAGTATGATTTATACTGTAGAAAGAATAGCATCAATAATAGAAGGAGAAACAACAAACGCCTCCAACAACGATATAATCATCAAAGACTTACTCTTTGACAGCAGATTACTTGTCTCTCCTGAGACTACATTATTCTTCTCTTTGAAAAGCCATCGCAACGACGGCAACAAATACATAGACGAACTTTATGACAAAGGCGTCAGAGCTTTCGTTATAGAAAACTCCGACCATATACACAACATCATAGAAAATAAAAACGACGCAGCCTTCATCATAGTCGACAACACCCTCAAGGCTCTTCAGAAGACTGCATCGTTCCATCGCGACAACTTCAACATCCCTATTATAGGCATCACTGGCAGCAACGGAAAAACCATCGTAAAAGAATGGCTTTATCAGATATTAAGCCCAGAGATCTCTGTGACAAGAAGCCCGAAAAGCTACAACTCACAGATAGGCGTACCTCTCTCCGTATGGCAACTGAACGACATTCAAGATATAGCCATATTCGAAGCAGGAATATCTCGCCCCAACGAGATGCAGAACCTGAAAGAGATAATCAGGCCTAACATAGGAATTTTTACCAATATCGGACAGGCACACGGAAAGAACTTCGAGAACATGAATAGCAAAATAGAAGAGAAACTCAAGCTATTCACCGATGTAGACACATTGATATACTGCCTCGACCATAAAGAAATAGACGACAGCATAAGAAAACTCAGCATAAGCACTTTCACATGGAGCAAAAACGACAACAATGACGCTGATGTTAAAATATATTCAATAGAAAAAGAAGATAACTACACCACAATAAAAGCTCTTGCCAAAAGCCAACAGTCAGAATCGGCCATCGTCATCCCATTTACCGACGACGCTTCAATTGAAAACGCCATACACTGCTGGCTCGCAGCGATGAAGCTAAAGATAAGCCATGATGTCATAGAGCAAAAGATGAGACACTTATGCCCTGTAGCCATGCGCATGGAACTCAAGTCGGGAGTTAACAACTGTGAGATAATAGACGACAGCTACAACTCCGACTTCAACGCGCTGACCATTGCGCTCGACTTCATGAACCAGCAACATCATCATAAGGAAAAAGTCGTCATCATATCAGACATACTTCAAAGCGAACTGAAAGAAGAAGACCTATATGACAAGATCGCTCAGCTCATGAAAAACAAAGGCGTCGACTTCATCATAGGTATCGGAGAATCAATATCTCGTCAACATGACAGATTCGACATCAGGAAAACATTTTATAAAGATACCACAGAATTCCTTTCTGACTATCCTATAGAATCATTCCACAACCAGCTGATTCTCATCAAAGGAGCCCGCGACTTTGGCTTTGAGAAGATAAGCCGCATACTGCAGGAAAAAGCTCACGAGACAATTCTCGAGATCAATCTCAACAATCTCGTGAAGAACATGAACTATTACCGTTCCAAGTTGAAGAGAGACACAAAACTAATGGTGATGGTAAAGGCTTATGCATACGGAAGCGGTACCTTTGAAGTATCCAACGCCCTCGAATTCCATCGCGCCGACTATCTCACAGTAGCATATGCCGATGAAGGCATTGAACTGAGACGCAAAGGCATCACACTGCCTATCATGGTAATGACGCCAGAGATAAACACCTTCGAAAGCATCATCAAGAACAATCTTGAACCAGACATATACAGCTTCAGAAGCCTGTCGCTTTTAGAGGACGCCATCATGGAGTCGGGACTGCCTTCCGACGCACAGATCGGCATTCACATCAAACTCGACACCGGAATGCATCGTCTGGGATTTCTTCCCGACGATATAGACGAACTTCTGTCACGTCTGAAGAAAAACAAGAATATCGTTGTCAAGAGCGTCTTCTCACATCTGGCAGGCAGCGACAGCAAAGACTTCAACGACTTCACTTTACAGCAGATAAACACATTCGAGGTGATGAGCTCTAAAATCGTTGCAGCATTACCTTATAAGATATTACGCCACGTCTTAAACAGCGCAGGCATCAGCCGTTTCACCGATTATCAATACGATATGGTCAGACTCGGCATCGGAATATACGGCGCAGCTCCATGCGAAGAAGACAAAGGCAAGCTTAAGAACGTCATCTCATTAAAAACCACTATAGTACAAATAAAAGAATACGAGATTGGCGAAACAATAGGATACAGCAGAAAAGGTGTCATAGGAAGAAGGTCAAGAATAGGGGTCGTACCTATAGGCTATGCCGACGGACTCAACCGTAAGCTAGGCAACGGCGCAGCATGTTTCTTCGTAAACAGAAAAGCCGCTCCTATAATAGGCAACATCTGCATGGACATGTGCATGATAGACCTTACAGGAATAGACTGCAAAGAAAACGACACTGCCATTCTGTTCAACGACGAATATCCTATAGATAGAATTGCAGAAGCCTGCGACACCATACCATACGAAATATTGACAAGCATCTCTCATAGGGTAAAGAGGATTTATTTCCAAGAATAATGTCATAAAAAGAGTAAAGACGCATCAATGTTTTTTATAAACAGACACATCGATGAGTCATTAAAATTTATTTCCAAAACAATGGTGAATTTACCGATAAATTTATAACTTTGTAGCCTTAACTTTATATTGTTTAAAACATAGTAAAAACATATTATATGTCAGAAAACCTTGTAATAATACCGACATACAACGAAAAGGAAAACATCGAGAAGATTATCAGATACGTTTTTCAGATGCCTATGTCATTCGACATTCTTATTATCGAAGACAACAGTCCTGACGGAACTGCAGACATTGTCAAAAGATTGATGCAAGAATTTCCTGACAGACTTTTCATAGAAGAAAGAAAAGGCAAGCTAGGACTTGGAACTGCCTACATCCATGGATTCAAATGGGCTTTGGCACGTCATTATCAATATATCTTTGAAATGGATGCCGACTTCTCACACAATCCTGACGACCTTATCAAACTTCACGACGCATGTGCAAACGGCGCTGACCTTTCAGTAGGTTCACGTTACATCACAGGTGTCAACGTGGTAAACTGGCCTATGGGCAGAGTGCTGATGTCATATTACGCTTCAGCATACGTGAGATTCGTCACAAGAATGAAGACTCGCGACACCACCGCAGGTTTCGTATGCTACACCAGAAGAGTATTAGAGACCATCAATCTAGACAAAGTGAAATTCATAGGCTACGCTTTCCAGATCGAGATGAAATATACTGCGTGGAAACTAGGATTCAACATAAAAGAAGTGCCTATCATATTCACCGATAGAGCTGAAGGCACATCAAAAATGTCAAAAGGCATTTTCAAAGAAGCCATCTTCGGTGTTATCAATTTAAGATGGAGAGGTATGATTGGAAAAATTAAAGCGAAAAAATCATGAATTATATAATTAAAAACGCAACACTTGTCAACGAAGGAAAGACCTTCTTGGCAAGTGTTGTCATTTCAGGAGATATCATAGAGAAGATTATACTTCCTAACGAAGAAAACGACTTCGAACAATGGAGTTCTTATCAGACAATTGAAGCCGAAGGACTTTATCTCGTGCCAGGCGCCATCGACGACCAGGTTCATTTCAGAGACCCGGGATTAACTCACAAAGGCGACATCGCAACAGAGAGCCGCGCCGCTGTAGCTGGTGGCGTCACCTCATTCATGGATATGCCAAACACTGTCCCAAACACTCTGACACAAGAGCTCTTGCAAGACAAATACGACATAGCCGCCGAGAAATCAATGGCCAACTATTCGTTCTATATGGGAGTGTCTAACGACAACATCGACGAGGTATTGAAGACAGATCCTAAAAACGTCTGCGGCATCAAGGCATTCATGGGATCCAGCACCGGCAATATGCTTGTCAACAACGAATCGACTCTGGAAAGACTCTTCAAAGAAGCACCATGTCTCATCGCAACACACTGTGAAGACGAAGCTATAGTACGCAGAAACATGGAACTATTCAAAGAGAAATATGGCGACGACGCACCTGCTAATATACATCCTCTGGTACGCAGCGCGGAAGCATGTTACAAGACATCTTCTTTCGCAGCAGAACTAGCAGCAAAACATGGCACCCAGCTTCACATACTCCACCTATCTACAGCAAAAGAGATAGAACTTTTCAGAAACGACATACCTCTTAAAGACAAGAAGATAACAGCTGAGACATGTCTGCATTATCTTCTCTTCGACGACAGAGACTATGAAAGAAAAGGAAACTTCTTGAAATGTAACCCTGCCGTCAAGACAGAAAACGACAGAATGGCCATCATAAAAGGATGTATGGACAACCACATCGACATTCTGGCTACAGACCACGCTCCTCACACCTTAGAAGAAAAGAACAAGCCTTACTTCTCTGCACCATCAGGAGGAACATCGGTGCAGCATCTGCTCATCGGAGCCTTCGA
The DNA here is from genome assembly GCA_017561025.1 of Bacteroidales bacterium. GTDB lineage: Bacteria > Bacteroidota > Bacteroidia > Bacteroidales > F082 > Limimorpha. The sequence goes on from JAFZDU010000043.1 coordinate 19,212, forward strand.
CCTAGCATTGAAAGGCATACTCTCAAAAGAGAAAGCCGTGGAACTCCTATCGCATAATCCAGCAATATTATTCAGAATCAACAAACGCGGATTCATCAGAGAAGGCTACTTCGCCGACCTGGTGCTCATCGACCCTAACAAGGCTCAGACCATAACCAACGAAAGCATTCACTACAAATGCGGATGGACAGCTTACTCTGGAATAGAACTGAGATGCAGCGTGACACACACCTTCATCAACGGCGAGCTGGTTTATAACAAAGGTATTTTCAAAGAAGACTATAGAGGCAAACGATTGACATTTAACAGATAATCATGAAAAGAATATTATATCTCATTTTAATATCAGCTGCATTATGCTCATGCACCAACAAGACACTCATTGAAGATGTGATGTCGACACATGAAAACGGAAGCAAAAAAGAAGTCCGTTACTTCAAAGAAAACAAAGACGGCAGCCTCACATGCGTAAGAGAGACCTTGTATTATATGGAAGGAATGAAATATCTCGACGGCCCTATATTTGACAACAAGAGAAACGGAGTCTTCGAGACATATTACAAATCTGGAAAGATAATGAGCAAAGGCACATTCGTAAACGGAATAAGAGAAGGCGAAGCATATACTTATTACGAGAACGGAAAGGTAAAATACCAAGGCTTATACAAGAACGGCAAGGAATGCGGAGTCTGGAAGTTCTACGATGAAAACGGAAAACTCGAAAAAGAAGTCAACAGAGATTTAAGATGAAGTTAAGCGTTTTTTCTGACGAATATTATATGCAGCAAGCACTTAATGAGGCGCATCTCGCAGAGGAAAATGACGAGGTGCCAGTGGGCGCTGTTGTTGTTTGCAATGACAAGATTATCTCTAGAGCACATAATCAGGTTGAGCAACTTAACGATGTGACGGCGCATGCCGAGATGCTTGCTTTGACTGCAGCATTCAATGCTATGGGCGCTAAGTATTTGGAAGACTGTACCTTATATGTTACATTGGAACCTTGCGTGATGTGCGCAGGAGCATTGGCGCATTCTCACATAAGCAGAGTGGTATGGGCGTGTGATGATAAGAAAAACGGTTTCAGCAAATACGGAAATCTTCTTCATCCTAAGACTAAAATACAGACAGGCGTCTTGCAAGAAGAATGTCTGAAGACATTAAAAGGTTTTTTTGAGAAGAAGAGATAAAAAAAGAGGGTCATAACCCTCTTTTATTGTTTATCATATTGCTGTACTTCTTCATAGATATATTCCAGCTGTATTCCTGCCATCTTGAACATGTTTTCTGATTCGGCGCAATCGTGGTATTTTCTTTGGCAGACCACTCTGACAATGCCGCAGTTTATTATCAACATCGCACATGTTCTGCAAGGTGTCATTCTGCAGTATAAGGTGCTGCCTTCCAAAGCGATGCCTCTTTTCGCTGCCTGAGCGATGGCATTTTGTTCAGCGTGTACTGTTCTAACGCAATGTTGTGTGATATGTCCGTCTTCATGAATCATCTTCTTGAAAAGGTGACCGACCTCATCGCAATGAGGGAGACCTGTCGGAGCGCCTACATAACCTGTGACCAGAATCTGGCGGTCTTTAACGATGACGCAACCGCTTCTGCCTCTGTTACATGTAGCACGTTCAGCCACGGTGTCGGCAAGATTCATGAAATACTCATCCCATGTAGGACGTTTGTATTCTTGTTCGCCGATCTTTTGCAAGACCTCTTCAACTTGTTTGTGTAATTCGGCGATAGTTCCATTGTTGAGGAACAGATAGTTTGCTTCTTTGATGCATGCCGCGATGTTCTGTTTGTTAGGATCGTCGGATGTCATTTCACGTTCTTCGTTAGCGACGAATGTCTCGAAACTAACAGAGTCGGTCTCAGAGTTTCTCTCGCGAATACGTTGATAACGGACCTCTTGGTCAGCGTCGACGGCAAAGAGATAGAAGTTGCCTTTTGAACGAAGAGCGTTCACTTCGCCCATAGCGCGTACACTCTCAATGATAGCGTTTTTTCCTGTTGCGAATGCTCTTTCATAAAGTTGTGTCGCAATGTAACTAGGTGAATGTTTTGCTCTTAAGTCGTTGCCGACCTCAGTGAGAGTGTCGCGGTTGACTTCAAGACCTCTTCTTTGCACTTCTTCTGCGAGGAATGCACGCACTGAATAATGTACGTAACCTTTTTCTTTAACGAGATAATCGACGATAGTGCCTTTGCCTGCACCTAATGTTCCTGTGATTCCTATTATATTCATATTATTTGCTTTCTTCCTTAATATCTTGAATCCATTGATCGATGTCGATGGATTTATGTCTGCTTAATTCTTTGAATAATGTCTCTGGATTGTCGCTGACGACAATATTGTCGCGATGTTCCTTACGGATGAAGCCCTGACTTACGGCATGATCGATGAACTGAATCATACTGTCATAATAATTCAATGTGTTGTAAAGAGCAACAGGTTTGTCAGAGATACGAAGTTGGTTCTGCACTGTTATCTCAAATATTTCGTCAAGAGTGCCGAATCCGCCAGGCATAGCGATGAAGGCGTCAGATTCGCTGATAAGCATCAGTTTACGTTCCGACATAGTGTCTACTTCTATCATTTCCGTCACACCTTCGTGAGCTATTTCCATATCTGTGATAAGTTTCGGGATTATGCCAACGACGCGTTTGCCTCTCTCAAGCATCTTGTCGGCGATGATTTTCATAAGACCGACATTAGCGCCGCCGTAGTATAAAGTGCAGTCGTTTTGAGCAAGAACCTCGCCCAACTGAGCAGCTGCCTCTTGGTATCTCGGGTCGTTACCCATGCTGCTTCCGCAAAAAACACATACTTTCATTATTACAAATTTGATTCGCAAATATAAAAAAATGACTAATGTCTAATGACTAAAGACAAAAGATTTTTTACTCAAAAGTCCATAATAACACACTTATTCATAATTTTTAGACGCTTCAATGTTTGTTTATTCTTCAGTAATCATTGAAAAAAACACATTCACTCCCCAACTTCTCAATTCCTCAGTTCCTCAATTCCTCAATTCCTAATCGTTCCACAATCTTCTCAAAGACCTCGATGCCGGTGTCAATTATTTCGTCTTCAAATTCGTAATTCGGACTATGAAGAGGTTCGTGTTCCAAGCCGCAGCCAAGGCCAAAGAGGCAGGCAGGTATTATGTTTCCAAATCGGCCGAAGTCCTCCGACCATGGAAACGGATTGTTTATCTTTTTGACAGACAGCTTAAGTTCCTGTGCAGCCTTCTCAACGGCATCGGTCTCAGCTCCAGAATTCATGGTAGCAGAAAAAGCCTCGTGTATGTTGTGAGTGAATTTCAGCTTGAACTCTTTTGCCACATATTCCGACAGAGCGACAGTGCTTTCTGTCAAACGTTTCAAAGCTTCGTCATCCTGACTTCTCAAAGTAAGCCATATCTCAGCATAGCCTGGAGTGACGCCGAAAGTCTTCTCCCCTATTGACACATGAGTGACAGTCAAAATCGTATTGTATTTATCTTTTTTAAGATTTTCATATTTCTTCTGAAAAGCGTCGAGAAGAGTCGTGACGACAATCTGCGGATTGTTGCCTTTCTCTGGTTGCGAGGCGTGCGATGTCGCTCCTTCAAAAACAAGTTTCAATCCTAAAGAAGCAGAGGCAAAACATCCTTTCTTTATGACAATCTGATGTCTGGCATATCCAGGAAGATTATGCAACGCAAAAGCTGCATCGATTTTTATGTTCTTGAATTGCTCATCGTTGATTACCGCTGCTGCGCCTTCGCCTGTCTCTTCTGCAGGCTGGAAAAGAAGAATCACATCGCCTTTTTCAGGACGCTTTTTACCGTAGCGCATTGCCAGACCGCATAATATGGCTGCATGACCATCATGACCACAACGATGAGAATAGTTGTTTTGAACTTTAAGCTCCGAACTTTGAACTTTACATTCCGGCTTTTGACTTTGGTCATTTGTCTTTAGACATCCATACAACGGAATATTAAGTCCATCGATATCGGCACGCAACAAGACATTTTTACCTTTTTCCTTACCTTTATAAATTGCCATGATACCGTAACCTCCAACATTTCTCAAATGAACATCGGGATTAGTCTTTTCCAAAAAGGCATTTATAATCTTGTTGGTCTTTTTCTCTTGCCCTGACAATTCTGCATTTTTGTTTAACTTATGTCTTAGTGATTCAAGTATTTTCATATTATGAGCTTTATCTTTAAACCTTAATCCTTGAGCTTATTCAAGTCATTTCAAAAGTAAAAATAATTTTTTCACAATTATAATATTTCTGGAAAAAAGAAAAGTATTATCTTTGTACCTCAAATTGACGTCAATGAGTGTTTTATATCCTTTAAAGTTTACTCCTGCATATTTTGAAAAAATATGGGGTGGACAACATATTAAAACAGTGTTACACCAAGATTATGGTGATTTAATGAATTGCGGCGAGGCTTGGTTATTATCAGGTCTTGAAGGTCAGAACAGTATTGTCTGCAATGGCGATTTTGCCGGTGACGAACTTAACGATTTGATAGAGACCTTCATGGGCGACCTCGTCGGTGATGAGATCTTCAACAGATACGGAGAACGTTTCCCATTATTAATTAAGGTAATAGACCCTTTGGATAACTTATCCATCCAGGTTCATCCTGACGACGAACTCGCTCAGCAGATTGACCTCTACAATGGAAAGACAGAGATGTGGTATGTCATGAATGCCGAAAAGGGAGCCAAACTCGTTTCCGGTTTCAACAGAGAGGTAACGCCAGAGGAATTCGAACAAGCCATAAAAGAGAAGAACATTGAAGGCATGCTCAACTATGAGAATGTACAGAACGACGATGTATTCTTCATTCCTGCAAGGAAGATACACGCTCTCGGAGCAGGCTGCATGGTAGCAGAGATTCAACAGACTAGCGACACTTCATATCGTGTTTACGACTGGGACAGAATAGACCGTTTCGGAATGCAGCGCCAGCTGCACATTGACGAAGCTCTCGCAACAATCAACTTCAAGAAAGAAGACAGTGGCAAGGTCAAATACGACAAGAAAGTAAAAAACTCTACTGTAAACTTAGTAAGCTGTCCTTATTTCACAACAAACGTAATCAACTTAGATGCACAGTCATCCCTTAAGAAAGACTATTCAGAACTGGATTCATTCGTGATTCTCATGAGTGTGTCAGGCAGCTTCATCTTGTCATACGAAGGAGGTACAGAGCTCGTCAAGGCAGGAGAATGTATCTTGGTACCTAACGTAATCAACAAGGTCGACATCATCGCTAACGAAGAATGCAAATTATTAGAAGTATATATTGTATAACTAAATCAAATTAAACTATGAAAAAGACATTAGTATTATTGTTCTTAAGCGTTCTTTTCTTAGGCGCTAAAGCTCAATCAGATTTGCCAAACGTAACATTGAAAAACTTAGATGGCGAAACAATCAACATCACAGAATTAAACAACGATGGCAAACCATTCGTAATGACATTCTGGGCTACATGGTGCGGACCATGCGTTAAAGAACATAACGCTTTAAGCGAAGTTTATCAAGATTGGCAAGATGAAACAGGCGTTAAGATCTTCGCAGTTTCTATCGACGACTCACGTTCAACACCACGTATCAAACCTTTCGTAGAAGGTAAAGGTTGGGAATTCGACGTTTTGTTAGACATTAACAAAGACTTAGCAAGAGCTATGAACGTAAGCAATCCTCCTCACACATTCTTGTTCGATGGTAACGGCAAAATGGTTTACCAACACACTGGTTACTTCGAAGGTGCTGAAGATGAACTCTATGAAGAAATTTTAAAAATTAGCAAATAATTTTCTTTAACTTTAAGGAAATGAAAAGATTTTTATTATCGGCAGCACTATTCTTATGCTCCACAGGTTTATTTGCTCAATCCATTAACGAGTCACAAGTCAATGGAAGTTTCCAAATAGACGGTCAATATTACAAAGTTGACGAAGCTATCGGAATCACAAAAGAATCTATCGACGGCAAACAATTCGGCACTAATGGTTTCGGTAAGATCAACTACTCATTGGGCAATTTCACAGCAGGTCTTCGTTATGAAGCATACTTACCTCCAATGTCAGGTTTCGACACAAGATTGCAAGGCTGCGGCATCGCCAACTACTATGCATCATACGACAATGGAACTATAGCTGTCACTTTAGGCGACATCTACGACCAATTCGGCAATGGCTTCATCTTCAGAACATACGAAGAATGGGCATTAGGTTTCGACAACTCACTCCGTGGTATGAGAGTCATCTATCGTCCAGCGGCAGGCGTAACTTTGAAAGCTGTCTACGGTAAACAAAGATTCTACTGGAGTTCATATGCTGCTACAGAAAAAAGAGGTATCGTTCGCGGTATCGACGGTGAATGGGACCTCAACCAAAGCTTCAGCGCATTGAACGACACAAAATTCAGAGCATCATTAGGCGGTAGCTTCGTAAGCAAATACCAAAAGAACACCAACACAACTTACAACATCCCTGAAAACGTTGGTGCCTTCGACGGTCGCCTCAACTTAGGCTACGGTCGTTTTGCATTCACAACAGAATACGCTTATAAGATCAATGACCCTTCTGCATTCAACAACTACACTTATCATGAAGGTCAAGCTATCCTCTCATCATTGTCATATTCTCAAAAAGGATTCGGCGTTATCGTACAAGTTAAACGCGTTGACAACATGAGCTTCAAGTCAGACTATCAAGGTGTGAAAAACGATTTGGACATCAACTTCATCCCTCCAATCAACTACACACACACTCATAGCCTCCCAGCAATTTATTCATATGCCACACAACCTCTCGGTGAAATGGCTATGCAGTTGCAAGTCAACTACACAATCCCTAAGAACACCATCATCGGCGGTAAATACGGAACAAAAGTCACCCTCGACTTCAGCCAAGTAAACGACATCAAGAGAAATTATATCATAGGTGAAGGCCAAAGCCAACCTACACACATCTCTGGCCATAACGGCACACTCGGTTACACATCGCCATTCTTCGCTGTTGGCGACCGTAAGTTCTACCACGACTTCAACATCGAACTCGAAAGACGTTTGAACAAGAAATGGAAACTTATCGCTCAATACATCAACTTGTATTACGATATGGAAACCATCGAAAACCACCCAGGTGCAGAAACCGTTAAAGCCAACATCGGCTTCGTCGACGTAACTTATAGAATCTCAAGCAAACAAAGCATCCGTTTCGAGTTACAACACTTATGGGATAATATCAACAAAAACAATACAGCAGAAGCTTCTATAGCAGAAGACCATAAAGATGTTTACAAGAAGAGAGGCAACTGGGCAGCAGCTTTAGTTGAATACTCTATCGCTCCTAAATGGTTCGTTTCTGTAGCCGACAAATACAACTACGGCAACCCTATCGCTGACAACCGCGACCATTACTACACAGCATCAGTTGGTTACATCAAGGAATCAACTAGAATAACTCTCACTGGCGGTCGTCAAAGTGAGGGTATGGTTTGTGTTGGTGGCGTTTGCCGCGTTGTTCCTGCTTCAAGCGGTGTTTCATTATCAATTACAACATCATTCTAAATAAGTTAAAGAAATGAAAAAATTAATGTTCATATTGGCAATGGCATTCTTCATGGTAGGAATGGTTGCATGTGATATAATAGAAGAACCATATTTCAAAGAAAATAACGGTGGCGGCAATCAACCAGGAGAAGAACCAACAGTTAAAAAATACGTTCTTTTGGAAGACTATACAGGTGTTAAATGTGTTAACTGTCCTGCAGCTGGTGAATTAGCGCTCCAACTTCAAGAGCAATATCATCATCAAGTTGTCGTTCTTAGCGTCCACGCTGGTGATTTAGCTGAATTCCCACTTTTCGACCTTACAACAACAGAAGGTGATGAATGGTGGAAATTCCTCGCTTTCCAACAAAACCCAACTGGTGCTATCAACCGTAAGATGGTCAATGGCGGCTATGCTTATGATACTCCTATGTGGGCTGATGCTGTAGCAGAAGTTCTTCAAGAAGAAGCAGCTCTTGAAATGACACCTTCTATCCAATATAACGAAACAACACGTGAATTGAAAGTTGATATCAAATCTAAGTTCATTGCTGAATTACCAGACACATACAGCCTTACAGTTTGTATCATGGAAGACAGCCTCGTAGGTATTCAACAAACTCCAGAAGGTATAGTTAAAGACTATGTACACCGTCACGTGTTCCGCGGAACTATGAACGGTACTTGGGGTGAAAATATCAACACTACAGCTATAGCTCCAAATGATGAGATAGTCAAGTCTTACACTACAACATTGAATGAAGCTTACAACGCTGATCAATGCTATATCATCGCTTACGTAGCTAACAGCGATACTAAAGAAGTTCTTCAAGTAACAGAGAAGAAAATAAAATAAGCTATTGGCTTTTGACCCAAGGCTATTGAACTAAAGTCGTGGAGATTTTTCTTCACGACTTTTTTAATTGAGATGGTTCAACAACCTTAGTAAAAAAACTTTAGACTTTAACATTTAGCCATTAGCCATTTTTCTTATCTTTGCAAAAAACGAATAACAATATGAATCCAATAGTAAGTATCATCATGGGAAGCACTTCAGATCTTCCTGTATTAGAAGCTGGCATCAAGTTCTTAGACGAGATGGGCATTCCTTTTGAAATGAACGCTTTGAGCGCACACCGCACTCCTGAGTTGGTTGAAGAATTCGCTCGCGGCGCACAAGCACGCGGCATCAAAGTCATCATCGCTGCTGCTGGCATGGCAGCTCACCTTCCAGGCGTCATCGCTGCTATGACTCCAATACCAGTCATCGGCATCCCTGTCAAGACCAATATGGAAATGGACGCTCTCTTCTCAATAGTACAAATGCCTCCAGGAATCCCTGTAGCAACAGTTGGTATCAACGCTTCTCTCAACGCAGCAATTCTCGCAGCACAAATCTTAGCAACAGCCGACACTGAGATAGCTCAAAAAGTAGTTGATTACAAAGAAGGTCTCAAGAAAAAAATCGCTAAGGCAAACGAAGACCTTAAAGAGATAAAATATAAGTTCAAGACAAACTAAACATTTGTCTGTTGACCAGATATGGAAAATCAAGATGATAAAAAGCTTCTGCTTGTAAGCACCGTCGTCCCGACTATATTAGTCGTGATGATGTGGCTCGTAAAGATGATAGAAGTGTTTTTTCATCTTGATTTTTCTTTTCTAGGAATAAAGCCATTATCCATAGAAGGACTGCCGGGAATATTTTTATTTCACTTCATACATGGCGACTGGCAGCATCTCATCGCCAACACATTGCCGATACTTGTCCTAGGTTCGGCATTATATTATTTCTATCGTCCGATAGCGAATAAGATTTTACTCATACTCATTTTTACCACAGGACTGCTGACCTGGTGCGGAGCGCGCAGCGGCACTCATATCGGAGCCAGCGGCTTGGTATATGGACTTACCTTCTTCCTTATGCTCAGCGGCTTCATACGACGCGACAGAAAACTCATCATTATATCATTGATTGTTATATTTCTCTACGGCAGTCTCGTCTGGGGATTATATCCTAAATACGCCATAAAAAACAACATCTCCTGGGAAGGACATCTCAGCGGTTTTGTCATGGGAATTGTACTTGCTATATTTTACAAAAACGAAGGGCCACAACGCGAAGAACACGTATGGGAAGATGATGAAGACGATGACGATGAAAACAATGATGGTGAAAATCCATATTGGGACGTGCCTGAACCTGACAAGGATGAGCTTACTGTGAAATATCATTTTAAAAGATGAAATTATTCCATATTTTTTTTCTTGCAACTAAAAAAAACATCTAATAAAATCGTATCTTTGCAATGGAAATTAAGTCGATGTTTTGTGCTATTTCCGCGGTGCGAAGTCCTCGCCGGAGTAGCCTACAATGGAAACACAAACATCGCATTCTGAGGCAAAATAATCCTATTGGAAAGAAAAGATTTATTCGATTCTAATATCCAATAGGATTTTATGTTTTAATTACAGTTATGCAATATTGAACCTTTTCCTTATTGGTCCTTTTAATTCCTACAACTAAAGACACTTTGCCGATACCAACAAGTTCATATTCCATCTTTATCATTTTTTCAAATTGATTTTGATTTTTATCACCTTGCTTAGTACCAACAACACGAACTTTTTTTGCTAATTTCAAAATACAATCAAGCTGTAACACTGCTAATGTTGAGAGATAATTTTTGGAACTATGCTCAACAGTTTCTACAATAGAGATATAACGTATATTAATATAATCATCTAAATCAAAATTATACAATCTTTGTGACGGATTGTTTCTTTTCCATTCTTGATAAAAATTCATTATTATTTTCTCTCTTACCTTAATATCTTCTTTGCTGTTACCTGTTGGTATTCCTTTTATGTTCATATTTTCCCTCATTAATTAAAATATCAAAACTCCAAATACAGCATTAATCTCTCGTCAATATCATCTCGTTTTACAATCTTTTTATATTGCTCCCAGTTTGTTATCATGCCTTTGCTTTCTCTGTGGTTGACAATCTTCTTAACATCTTCATATTTTATATATGGATGCCGCAGCAATGTCTTGAAACTGTCATGGTTTACTTTCACTTTCCTTACTGCTACGCTGTCTAATATTATATAATGTGAAATGATTTCATATCTTACGGAGTCGAATCCATATATTTCGAGCAGCTGCTCTTCCTTAATGAAACCTCCCAGTTTTTCTCTATATTCTATAATTTTTCTTGCAAAATAAGGTCCTATTTCAGGAAGATTCATAAGGCCTAAAGTATCGGCAGTATTGATATCAAGCATTATTATCTCTTTCTTCTGAGCTATATTTTCAGCGATATTCTGTTCTTTCTTAAATTCAGGTCTTCTTGCCTCATGAGTTTTTCTCCTTTCTTTTTCCTCTTTAGCCTTTTGGGCAAGCAGCTCTTTTTCAAGCAGCTCAGCGGACTTTCTTGCCAGCATCTCTTCTACGGCAGTTTCATGCAATGCCATTATAGAGTCTATATCAAGTAAATTTTCATTAACATTTGGCTTATGTTTTATGACAAAAAAATTAGCAGCGATGAGGAGAAAAATCACCGCTGCTAAAACTATTATCGCTATTCGTTCACCCTTAGTGAACGTCAACAAATCACTCATATTTTGAATCTCAAAAAATCAGAACCTCAAAACCTCAGAACTTAATTTTTTTTTTGAGTTTCTGAGATTCTGAGATTCTGAATTTCTATATTAAATCAATTGATTAATAAATATCGCCAATATAACTATTGGAGCGACGAATTTTATAATGAAATATATAAATTTCTTAACACTGACTTTCAATGTATTCTGGTTTGTAATTTCATCGTAGAAGCTTTCTTTTCCCATCTTCCATGCCACGAAGATAACGATGAACAAGGCACCTATTGGAAGAAGGAAGTTAGCTGAGAACTTATCCATGAAGTCGAAGAATGTCATATCTCCGAATGTGAACACAGAACCGTTTCTGAGACTTAATGTACAGAAAACTCCGAAGAATAAAGATACCAATGTTCCTATCCATGTTGCGGTGTTACGGTTGATTCCATGTTCTTCTGACAAGAATGCTACGATGACTTCGAGCAATGAGATTGTTGATGTCAATGCTGCGATGGCGAGCAACACGAAGAAGATGATGCAGAAGAAATAACCGCCTGCCATCTTATCGAAAATCATTGGCAAGGTGTTGAATGCCAATCCTGCGCCTGCTTCTGGTTGAATGCCGAAAGTGAATGCTGCTGGGAAAATGATGACGCCGGCCAATATAGCTACCAATGTATCGGCAGCGACGACTGACAATGATGTTGTTGAGAGATTATCTTTTTTGCTGATGTAAGAACCATAGGTGATAAGAGCGCCCATGCCCACGCTGAGGGAGAAGAATGCTTGACCTAAAGCGGCGAGTAATACCGATCCGTCAACTTTAGAGAAATCAGGTTTGAACAAGAATCTCAATCCTTCTCCTGCCCCGCTCATCGTCAATGACTTGACGCATAAGATGATAAGTATCACGAACAATGCTGGCATCAATATCTTTGTATATTTTTCAACGCCGTCTTTAATGCCTTTAAAGATGATGAACGCTGTCAATCCCATAAACAAAAACTGCCATAAGAATGGACGGAAAGGATTGTTATGGAAATCTGAGAATGCTTGTTCTATTGTCGCTATGTCTTTGTTTGCGAAGAAGTTGGTGGATGCTTTGTAGATGTATTCCAATGTCCAACCCGACACTGTGCTATAGAAAGCGAGCACTACGAAAGCTGCCAGAATGCCAATGTAACCAATAAGATTCCAATGCGTTTTTGGAGATAATGTTTTTATTGAACCTACTGGGTTTTTACCTCCGCGGCGTCCGATGTAAAACTCCGCCATCATGATAGGGATGCCGAGACATAATACTATTGCCACATAAATAAGCAAGAATGCGCCTCCACCGTTTTCACCTGCTAGACAAGGGAAACGATAGATGTTACCTAAACCAATTGCCGAACCGGCTGCTGCTGCAATGGCACCTAACTTAGAGCCAAAGCCATCTCTGTTTTCACTCATAATATTTTATTACTTTAATTATTTCCCCATTATTTTTGATGCAATCTTAAATATTCCATTCATGTTGTTGTATCTTACTTCTGGATAGAACACCTCAGCACCTCCGAAACCTTTATAGAAACGAGCGAGTCCTTCGTTGTCGGAGCCTTCAAAGTCGAAGACATAACTCGATTCGCTGAATTCCTTTATGACGTAATCCAAAAGGAAGGTGAGAGCATGCTTGTTCTTATGGGTCTCATCGACACCGGAAAAAAGAAATATTATCCTGTCGTGGCTGCACATGAACACACCACCGCCTATGGTCGTGCCATCGACATCATTAACGCCACAAACGAAACAGCACTCATGATATATGGCAGTGTCAATCAGATCGAGGAGGCGCTTATATTCTTTCTCTTTCCAGTGTCTCACATTCTTGCCCCTGTTTTCCGCAAAGAGACTTATTACTGTCTCTGGCTTTATGTCTCGGTCTATTTCCAGACGTGCCGCCGATGCTTTTGCAAGATTACGTTTGGTGTTACTGTTATAATTATTATATAAAGATTGATAGTTATATATCAAATCAAGTTTCACATTACGATGCGGCACATATTTTCCATACTCATAATCCACCTTGTTGAATTCGTTGAGTCTGTATCTCACCACATGGTATTTCTTAGGGATAGACAACACGAATCTCTGAACATCATCTTCCGTCAATACCGATTGTGAATACACTCCGAGCTGCTGCACGAAAAAAGGCTGAAACATATATGACAGTCCGAGTTTGCAACTTTGCGTCAGCGGCATCACTCTCTCGTAATCGTTTTCCACCAGAGCTTCCCAGCGAGGATGCACTATATCGAGATACCACGACCAGGCATAGACGCTGCCATTGAACGACTTGGCAATGCAGTCGTCCCAGCGTCTTTTGTCTATCATATCATGAGTCAGATGTTTTATCATATCAATTCAAAATATAGTCAAGGATTTTTCTATAGAGAGTAATCCATCCTTCCCAACGTTTTTCCCCCGATAAAGTTTCATTATGCCATAAAAGAATAAATGTTCCGTTAACTTTCTTCACCTCATCGATGAGTTTCTTGGCTTTCTCGTACGACTCACGGACATCGAGGTCGAGGTAGTCGCGCATTGTTCCATCCATCAATGCGAAAGGATGTATCTTGAGTTTAGTCTTGGTGTCGTTTTCCAGGTCGAAGAAATGGAAGGTATCGGCAAAGCCAGCTCTGAATCCGGCCTGCGACGCATAGCCCATGGTATAGTCGTCGGTGATATCCAGCTCAAGCAGAATCTGATAGCTGGAAGGCAGACTCAGCCGCAGGAAATGCTGACGGCTTATCGTCACTTCTCTATTGAGCACTTCTGACAATCGGCTTATCTCTTCCTTGATGACATCTTTTTTCAGATATGAAGAAAAAGAAGGATGTATCCCTACGAGAGCATAATCTCCAAGATGTTTGATAAGATGCTGGAAGTTTTTGTTTCTTATGGATATATTCTTGTCGTTGGTATTATAATCGCCGCAAAGAATAAAATACAAAGGTTTAAGTTTAAGTTCTTTCTGCAATTCTATCTGATAGTCGAAAGTGTCAAAAGGATCCATCCTCTTATTACGCAAAACCTCCCATCTTTCCTTTATCTCTTCTTTATCCATTCGGAGCAGGTCTCTGAAAAAAGCCAATGATGTCCTGAAAAGGCCCTTGTTCTTATATGCCCAAGCTGCATCGATATCGTAGGTAGGGACGAATTTGAATGTCTTTTTCCTTATATGAATCTCAGGATATAAATCCTTTATCTCCTTGGCGAGTTCCTTTGCCCATACATTAATAATAGGGGTCTCCATAACTTCCATTTTATACAATATGGAATCATGTGGCTGGAATCTATTATAATGATCGCTTACGTGAGGAAGATATTCTTCATAACGGCTTATGATATAGAACGAAGCTGCGAATACATCAAAAGGAAAAAGCGACTTATCGTTGAACACAGGATATATAGCCTTGGAATCTTTATAGTTACATATCTTCACATCCTGATCTGCGATGTCACGTTCAAAGAGAAGCTTCACCGCTTGCTGGAATATACCAGGTTCTTCTTCAAGAGGAGACTTGTCATAATGCAGGCGCGGACCTTGGTACGACAAATACTTATCCACTTCAGTAGTGAATTTGAAATCTATACCAAGCTCATCTTTAAGCAACAGTTCAAAAATATAGAATAATCTGTTGGTTATCTTAGACACTAATATCAGCATTTCCATAAGTCCTCTTTCGTTTTTTTATAATATATTCCAGTTGCAAATTTAACACATAAATCGATTTATGTAAAGTTAAAAATTGTTAAAAATGCATTTGCAATGAACATTAGTTTTCCGTCTATGTTTAAGCTAACAAAAATAACATTTATGAAAACATACGATTTATACGACCGCGCCATGGAGCCTGTCAGACATTGGTGGATGTATCTGATTATCGGCGTATTGGCTTTTATTTTAGGAGTGTTCATGCTGACAAGTCCGACCATCACTTATGAATTGATGACACTGCTGTTAGGCCTAGCCCTTATGGTTTTCGGTATCATCGAGCTTATAGTAGGTCTTTTCAGCAGGAATATTTTCGTGTCACGTGCAGCAGTGCTCATCGGAGCCATACTTAACATCGTATTAGGCATTCTTCTTGCTGCGAACCCTGGCATCGCTGCACTCACATTACCGCTCATCCTAGGCATGTGGATGCTCTACCAAAGCTTCATGATAATAAGCTATGCAGGCGACCTCAAAGGTTTCAAGGTAAAAGGATACGGACTCACACTCTTCTGCGGAATTGTACTCCTCATCCTCGCCATACTCATACTACTCCGCCCTGTGACAATAGGAATGATGACAGTGGCAATCTACATCGCTCTATCGTTCATCATATACGGATTGTCGGAAATCGTTTCTGCATTCAGACTTAAATCTATACACAACGAAATCAACTATTAATCAATAAAACCATAATGACAAAAGTCCGGAGTTGTCTAACAAGTGAAGTGAACCCCAAAGTTTTTGTCCAAACTTTGGGGTTCACTTCACTTTTTTTTGTTAAACGTCCTCTTTATTTTGGACGCATTCGATGCGTCCCTACAAAATCTTGCGGGACAAAAAATCTGTAGGAGGCCGTCTAAAACTTGTTAGACAGCCTTTTTTCTTTAGGATATATCTAAAAAAAACATATATTTGTCATCATAATTTTATAATCATTTACAATATGAAAAAGTCTGTTATCATATTATTTTTCTCAATGCTTTTCATAAAGCTCAACGCCCAGACAGTTGAAAAGACATACAGTTTCAGCGAACCTGAAATCGTCAATATCGACGGTTACTACCAGATCAAGTTTCAAGGCAGCAACCAATATGCTGAAGCAGGACACCCTAGCCTTCCTTATCAAGCGGTAAGCCTTATGCTGCCGATGGGATGCGAAGCAGAGTCGGTGGAATTAGAGTTCCTCGACTATACAGAAATAGACGGCAGCTACATTCTTTATCCATACCAGCAAGCTGTCCCTTATTCCAAAGTCGACAAGTTCAAGTTCGAAAAGAACGAACATATATATTCATCAAGAGGCACATATCCTTCAAGAAGCCATAACGACGTCACTACTCATTATCTCAACGGATATTCATTCGCCTTCCTCAACTTCACCCCTATCCAATATATTCCTTCAGAAGGAAAAATAAAATATGCTCAGAAAGTCAAGGTAAGAATCAAAACTGCTAATGAAAGAGAAGACCGTTCTTCAATGTTATGGAACACTCCTTATTTAACTCAAAGTGTCAACAGTCTGGCTCAAAATCCAGAGATGATTTCTTCTTATAAATCGAGAAAAAGCAGCTTGCCGAATTATGAGATTCTCGTCATTACCGCAGAAGAATATCTGTCTGGTTTCGATGAATATGTTGAACATTATAACAGCATGGGCTACCGCACAAGAGTCACAACTCTTGAAAATATCTACAATCAAGTTGGCGGTGTCGACAAACAAGACCAGATAAGAAACTACATCATCGACGAATATCAGACTAATGGCATCATGATGGTCATGCTTGGAGGTGACGTAAACGTTGTTCCTTATCGTGGTTTGTATTGTATGGTAAGTGAGGATTATATCGACGAAGGAATTCCTGCTGATATGTATTATGCCTGTCTCGACGGCAACTGGAACGATAACGGCAACGACTATTGGGGCGAGTGGTTCGAGTCGGACCTGCTTCCTGAGATAGGAGTAGCACGTCTTCCTTTCGCTAATGCTACAGAACAGCATAACATGATTCACAAGACATTGTCGTATCAGAGAGAACCTATCATGGGTGAATTTCGCGACATCGTTTTAGGAAGTGAAATCATGGACGACACCCCGACATACGGAGGCGACTTCCTTGAACTTATCATCGGAAAATGCGACGAACATGGATACGGAACCATCGGCATACCGGAAGACTACAACTTCACACGCATATATGCAGAACACGACACATGGAGCGGAGAGAACCTGGCAAAAGCCATCAACTTAGGCACTCAGTATGTCCATCATGCCGGCCACGCCAACTCCGATTTCGTGGCAGGATGGTATCTCAAAGACATCACTAACGACAACTTTAAAGACGTCAACGGCATAGACCACAACTACACATTCTTCCACTCTCACGGATGCATTTGCGGTTCCTTCGACGTTGACTGCATCATAGAAAGAATGGTCAAGATTGAAAACTTCTGCGTTGCCGCCTCTGGCAACTCACGATATGGATGGTACTGCCCTGGCGGCTGGGATGGTCCGGCAGTGCATCTTCACAGAGAACTCGTCGACGCTCAATATACCGACAAGCTTAACAATCTCGCCATGTCACTCAGAGAATCCAAGATACAGACAGCTCCAATAGTAGGCAACTTCGACGCTACACGATGGAACGTATACGACCTCAACGTGCTCGGCGACGGCGCAGCTCCTTTATGGCTCGACGAACCTTTCATGACAAACATAGAATGTGAATCGTATATCATATCTGGCACTGAAAGCCTGAAAGTGACAGTGACCGACGAATCGGGAAAACCAATGGAAGGATTCCGCTGCAGCTATTTTTCAAACGACAACAAACTTGTCGGCATCGCAGTAACCGACAAAGACGGAAATGCAGAGATAACATTCGAATCAGCATTGTCTGAATCCGGCCACGCACAGCTTATAGTCACAGGACCTAACGCATTCCCTAATACAAAAGAGCTGATAGTTTATCACGCCGACACTCCTTTCGTCATAATGGACAGCTATTCCATCAACGACAACGACGGACAGATTGACTATTCAGAGAACCATATTATGAACATGTCTTTCAAAAATGTTGGCGACAACAATGCCAACAGCATAAATGCGACTCTCACTTGCGACAAAACAGAATATATCAACATCACTAATGCAAACGTCAGCATAGGCAATGTTGATTTGAATAATATAGTCGACATAGAAAACGCCTTCGCCTTCACAGTATGCGACAGCGTTCCTGACAACACAAAAGCGAGATTCTTTGTCACATGCAATGATGGAACCGACACCTGGGAAAGCAAGTTCGATGTCGTCATCAGCGCGCCAGAATTGGAAATTGTCAACCCTAATGGCATGGAACTTAATCCTGGAGATGTAGCTACATTAGAATTTACAGTCGTCAATAAAGGCGGCAGCGACGCCAATAACATAGTCTTCTCGATATTCCCTCCAGATGAAATAGAGATAGACCAGAAGGTATTCAACATACCAAGCATGGCAGCCGGAGAAGAAACGACAATAGAATTGACATTAACAGTTTCTGAAGACGCTTTATATGGTATAGCATATGAAATGCCAACGGCAGTCTATTCCGGAAAATATATCACAAGAGACAGCTATGCTGTTGCTATAGGCGTTGTTACTGAAGACTTCGAGACCGGCGACTTCTCCAAATTCGATTGGAAGACCAACATCACATCATGGAACGTAGTCGCAAACGAGGCATACGAAGGTCAATATTGCGCCAGATCGATGAGCATTAGCGATCAGTCATCTTCTGCTCTTAAAATCACCATTGATGCAAGAGTGGATACTGAAATCAGTTTTTACAAGAAGGTATCATCTGAATCAAACTACGACTTCCTTGAATTCTATATCGATGATCAGATAACAAATGCATGGTCGGGAGAAGTGGATTGGTCTTTAGAAAAATATTCTTTAAATAAAGGTATGCACACTTTGAAATGGGTTTATACTAAAGATGTTTCTTATAATAGCGGACAAGACTGCGCATGGGTGGATAACATCAAACTGCCTCCTGTATCCACAATCGTAGATGTTGAAGCTCTCGAAGAAAAGAAAATCGAGATATATCCTAATCCAAGTCATGGCATCTTTAATGTCATGCTCAACGACTTGAACAGCAGTGTCACAATCTATAATACAATGGGACAGATTGTATATCAGAAGTCAGACCTTACAAACGACATAGAAATAAATCTTGGTGATATGACTCCATCATTATATTTCATCAATATTAAAAACTCAGAGATTGACCACACTGAAAAGATAGTGATCAGATAAAAAGTTTACGACAAAACAAAAACGGCGGTGTCTCATATTGAAACGACCGCCGTTTTTTTTATTGGCATTATCTCTTATTTGACAATGACTTTTTCAGTGATATTCATTTCAGAATTCTTGATGTTAACGAAGTATAATCCTGAATTGATGTTGTCGAGTCTTATCTCAGTCTTGTCGCTTAAGCCTGCATTGCGATAGACCACTTGTCCCATAGCGTTGTATACTGTCACTTCGCTTTCCCTATTGCCAAGTTCAATGTTAAACACACCTTTGTTAGGGTTAGGATAAATTGCCAAGTTTTGCTCTACCTCAGTCTCTACACTGACGATAACTGCTGTTGGAGGGAATTTGATATTGTCGATCCAAACACAGTCTTCGCCTTCATCATATCCATAGTCTTTTTCATATTCCCATCTTAAAGTATGTGTTCCAGCTGTCAATGTATATGTCTCTTTTGACCATCCGAGTTCGCCCGACCATGAGCCTTTCTTGCTATTATTGACATAGAAGTTAAAGAAGTCGTAACTCAATTCAGTTGACACTTTTTTGTAGAATGTTATCTCTGAGTCTTGTTTTACGTCAACAACTATTTTCAATCTTGTAGTGCTACTGCCGCCGATATCTCCCGACTTGACAGAATATTGTCCTTCATAAACCTGGTCTGTAGCTATGGTCCAGTCTGCATCACCCTCAAATTCCCAGTTGTAGGCAGAGAAGTCGCCTGTTTCAAAACCTTCTGTAATGCTGCCGATGGTGAATGGATAAGAACTTGTTGTGATGTAATTTCCAGAATAAGCCGCTATTATCATTTCGTATGCTACTCCTATTTCTGCATCATCCTTTACTGCGAAGGTGAAATCGACTGAGGAGTTTGCACCTGCATCCAGGGTATTGATATAGAATATATCTTCTTCCACTGTTGTCTCAGGGAATGAGCAGAACACTCTGAACACAGTGTTAGCAGCAGCGCTGTTGCCTTTGTTGACCACGTTGAACTGAATTGTTGCGGTCTCGCCTGGATTTACTTCAGTTGCTGATGGATTCAAGATTTCCAATTCTGGCGCATAAATCTTTGTATTGAATTTGCTTGTCCATGTTTCATTGCCGTCGCTACATGTGATGACAAATCTAACATCAGTATTGTTAGGGACATTGTCGCTCACCTTGAATGAGAATGCGTCTTCTATCGTGATGTTTGAATTAGCATTGACATTTCCGATGTTTGCGCTTGCGTTTGTAATTTCAATGTATTCAGGTTTGTCGGTTGACAATGTTGCCGTTACGTTTTCTGCATTAACAGTACCGACATTAGCAAATGTCATATTCATTGTCATTGCCTCATTATAATCGATTTGGTTGTTGTCGTCGTTCAATACATATTCATTATAGACAACGTATGCCGCATTGTTAGGAAGAGCGGCTACATCCAAGACTGCTGGATAAGCGTTAAGGCCCAAGACATAAAGTTTCATATCTCCCACCATATTAAGTCCGCCTTCGAATGTTATTTCTGCCACACCGTTTTCGTCTGTCGCAGCAAAACCAATTACTTCGTCATCGAACACTATGCTGCAGCGGAAACCTTTTTGCACTTTGCCGTTATTGTCTTTAACGACGACTTCCATTGAAGAAGAACCTAATAATATTTCACTTGGATATTGGATGTTAGCTTCGTAAGGTTCATCGAGCCATGGTCTTACTGCCACGTCGCCCAAGACGTTCAAGTCGTAGAAATTCCATCGGAGAGCGCCTTCTTCCCATTGGCCGGGAGCGTTGACGAAAGGAGCTGTCTGACATTTAGCATCTGAGAATTGCATTCCGAGGAATGGGATACGGTCGTTATATTGAGCGTCTACCATTTCTCTATGGAGGTGAGCTGCAGGTCCTTCTGTCTGGCCTTCATTGAACCATCCGTAACGGGAGTTACCTATTGCAGCTACTGCGAAGTTCTGTATTGAAACCATTCTCTCCATGATGCAGTCGTCTTCAAAAGAACCGCATACACAGCCATGAGAGTGGAAGAAGGTATAATTGTGGTCAACGCCGTTAGCACCGCTGAAGTTAGAGTCGGTGATATCGCTGTTATACCATTCAGCAACGGTATTTGTATTAGCATGTCCTACGTGTTGAACATATTGAACACCTTCGTTGATAGTGTTTCTTAATTTTGTTGGTCCCCAATTGCCATCTTCAGCATAATGACGGATAAAGTTATAGTCTTCAGGAATACCTATTGTTGTGTAGCCGTTGTCGTCGTGTTCTCCGATAAGAAGTTCGAGATAGTCGCTGCCGTAAGTTTCCGGATTTTCGTAGAGCCATTCGCCTCCCATCGCTACTGTTCTGAACTCGCCCAGTACAGGTTCACGTTGATATTTCAAAGTCTTGTTAATCATATTGGCCTGCTTAGAAGCATTATCGAACGACATACGTGCTATGCCTATTTCAGGGAGAAGGTCGTCTTCACCGATTTCGCCCCATTTGGTATTGTTGTTGTCGTTCCATGTTCCGTCGAGAGCGCTGAAATACAAGTCAGCGGGAATGTTGCTGTCGGTATAAACGCTGCTGCTCTGAACTGTCGCATACAATCCGCGGTAAGGAACGATATTGACATCGCCGCCAATCAACACCATAATGATACCGTTTTCACTATATTCCTGAATGATATAATTACGTATCTTTTCCTGGTTGTCGACACCTTGAGCTGATGAGTAAATCTGATCTATTGTAACAATTCTGTTGCGTACGCCTATGCTCTCATAATATTCCATATATTCCTTGAAGCCCTCCACATAAGCCTCACCTGTGATAATCAGCATATCGTATGCGCTAAGGTTTCTGCCTCTTGTCTTATATGTTTCAATCATTTCAGGATTGTCGGCCAATGACTTGACTCTGTCATTAATATAAGGTGTGTTCCATATCATCACTGAATTATCATTCTTTGCTGAAGTAATGGTGACTTTTACTGTTGCTGTCTTTGCATACAACACCTTTCCTGATGATGGCTCGTATTGTACCGGAGTGAAGGAGGTGAATGCAAAAGCATGTCCGTTGAGATATTGTGTTGTCAACACTCCATGATTTTCTTTTGGATAAATGCCTTTTGATGAATAGAGTTCTTCATTTTTCACGAAAGCCTTACGTTCTGGCTTTGAATATGGACGAGATGCCTGATATGGGAAAAGCTGGCTATCTAATGTTATCTCTTCAAAATCAGAAAGGATGACTTCCACAGACTCAGCCTCTGCACCATACGGAAGCATGAGACTCACAGACTTATATGGCAACGAAGGATTACCCTCTACTGCAGTCTGCATACATCCTTTAAACTGAAGCTGACTATAATCTTGAATTTTGTTAACTACAGGATTTTCAAAATGATAAGTATGCTCTATTGTTTGAGCTGACACTAATAGACTTATCATTGATAAGAATAGTAAAAAACTGATCTTTTTCATATTATAATAATTTATGAGACAAAATTAATCGCCTCAAAGATATGATTTTATTTATTATGGCAAAAAGTATTTTTCATAAAAAAAGTCGTGAAGAAAAATCATCTCCACGACTTTAGTTCAAGGGCATTAGTTCAACAGACTGAGCCTAATCATTTTTCCCAATGGAAAGGTTGTATCTGTGAATTAGGATCTTGCCATGATGGTTTTCTCAAGGCATATATAATAAATGGTACTGCCACAAATATTATACATCCGCCGAACATGACACCATACCATACGGCATTGCTGCCAGTAGCGATCTGTCCTGGAGGTATGAAGCTCAACACGAAAGCCAACAATGAGCCTAAGAAACCTACACCAGCGATTATCCACATCAAGAAATTGCCTTTCTTACCGATACGAAAATCACGAGGAGCGTCTTTCATGATATAACGCAGATAGATGGCTGCAGCAAACATCAAGAGATACATTATCAGATACAACAACACAGTCATCTGTGACAATATCTGGTAGAAACTTTGCACTGAAGGCATTACAACAAAGAGAAGGCTTAATATAGTCACTATGCAGCCTTGAATTATCAAGATATTGCTTTGCACTCCGAGCTTGTTGGTCTTTTGGAAGAATGGAGGAAGATAGCCAGCCTTTCCCACGACGAGCAAACCTTTTGATGGACCTGACACCCATGTCAATACTCCGGCAAGCACACCGAAAGCAAGGGCGATGGCGAAGACAGGTGAAAGCCATGAGAGATGGAGGTATTTAAGATAATTGTCGAAACCTATCAAAAGACTTTGTGTCAAGTTGATATTGTCTTGAGGGATGATGAAGCCAAGTGAATAGGTGCCAAGAACAAAGATTATCACAGTGATGAAAGCACCGATGAACACTGCCTTAGGATAACTTTTGGCAGGATTGTCCATCTCCTTGACGTGGACACCAGTCATCTCCATACCAGCATAGAAAAGGAAGATACTTGATGCAAGGACGAGATTGTCTAACTTGGCAAGGTCAGGCCAGAAACTGCCGCTTAAGTTCATCTGTATCTGACCTCCGGAAGCCCAATAATAGATACCAAAGATGATGAGCAAGGCAGCAGGAATGATAGTACCGACAAGACCACCTATCTTTGATACCTTACCAACCCAGCCGAGACCTTTCAAAGAGATGAAAGTCGCAAGCCAATAGATTACGAGCACCACGATGAGAGTGTAAATCTTATTGTCAGCCAATGCCATATCGTGTGTCGGATTCATGCCTATGAAGGCAAGTGACACAGCACCGAAGGTAAGAACAGTAGGATACCAGATTGTGTTCTGGAACCATTGAAGCCAGATGGCCAAGAAACCCAGACGCTTGCCGAAGGCCTCTCCGACCCAACGGAATACACCGCCTTCTTTGTTAGAAAACATAGAAGCCAGCTCAGCCGCAACCAATGATGTCGGGATGAGGAAGACAAGAGCCGCAAAGAGATAATAGAAAGCCGAACTAAGTCCATATTCGGCCTCGGCCGGAAGCCCACGCAAGGAGACAACCGCCGTAACATTCATGATTGCTATAGTGAAGACACTTAACTTAGCAACATTCTTTGTTTGATTTGAATCCATAAGCATTATATTTTCCCACTGAAACAACAGAATCAGGAAAATGTTTTAAAACAATCAATATTCATAAAAAATCACCACAAACAAGTCTGCATCATATTCAACCATCATCACTAATTAAATTACAAATAAATTTTGGAAAGTAATGGGTTATTTTGTATATTTGCAAACGAGAATTTTTGATATTTATCAACTAAATTGAATATGAATACAATAAAGGTGCTTGACAAGGAATTCAAGCTATACATAAAACAAGAGGAGATAGAAACTGTCATTAAAGACATCGCTAATCAAATCAATGAAGAATATAAAGACAGAAGCCCTCTGTTCTTAGTCATGCTCAACGGCGCCTTTATGTTTGCATCTCAGCTTTTCAAAGAACTCACCATCGACTGTGAGACATCTTTCGTGAAATATGCTTCTTATGACGGAACCCAACGCACATGTGAGGTAAAGGAACTCATAGGACTGAAATCCTCCCTCGAAGGCCGCGATGTCGTCATTATCGAAGACATCATCGATTCCGGATACACAATGAAATGCATCATCCAGAAACTTAAAGACATGAAAGTGTCAAGCGTTAAAATCGCAACAATGCTCTTCAAACCTAACGCTTTCAAATTCGACTACAAAATAGACTACATCGGATTTAACATAGACAACGAATTCATTGTCGGATACGGACTCGACTACAATGAACACGGAAGAAACTACGGCTCAATATATAAAGTCGTGGAATAATTAAATCATTACAATGCTAAAATAAATTTATCATGTTAAATATAATAATCTTCGGACCTCCAGGCGCAGGTAAAGGTACTCAATCTGAACATATAAAGGAAAAGTACAACCTTACTTATATATCAACAGGACAAGTGCTTCGTGCTGAAATGGCAGCAGGTACAGAAATAGGTTTAAAGGTGAAAGACATCATCGAACATGGAGGCCTCGCATCAGACGAGATCGTCACTGAGATAATAGAGAAATTCATCCTCAACCACTCCGATAGCAACGGATTCCTCTTCGACGGATTCCCTCGCACAGTAAAACAAGCTGAGATTCTAGAAGAATTATTCAAGAAATATAATATGGAACTCAACGGCGTGCTCAGCCTCGAAGTGCCAGAAGAACTCCTCATAGAACGCATGCTCGAACGCGGCAAGACCAGCGGACGCGCCGACGATAACATCGAATCTATACACTTCAGATTCGTCGAATACGAAAACAAGACAAAACCTGTCCTCCATTTCTATGAAGACAGGAAATGCCTACACCCTATCAACGGCGTCGGCACTATAGAAGATATCTTTGAAGACCTCTGCAAAACAATTAATTCAATTCATAATGCGTAATGCTCAATGCATAATCAATTATGAATCATGCATTACATTAAAATGAGTCGTCAAGATCTCTCCAATACAAAGGCCTTTAAGGTGTTGTTAAAAGATAAAAACGGCATCGGCTGCAACCCTAAATTCGCAGGTGTAGCCGTGCCGGTTTTTTCGTTAAAAAGCAACGACAGCTTCGGAATAGGAGATTTCAACGACTTAAAACACCTGAGCGACTGGTGCCACAAAGTAGGCATTAAAATAATACAAATACTGCCTATCAACGATACCCGCACCGACAATTCATGGGACAACTCATATCCATATAAAGCCATATCAACAAAAGCATTGCATCCTATCTATCTTAACCTTCATATGATGGGCAGGCTTGAAGATGAAAACGATATGGATTATTTCAAAAGACAGAAAGACTTGCTGAATGCCAAAGACTTCGTAGATTATCCCGAAGTAATGAAAATCAAAGACAAGTTTTTCAAGAAGATTTTCTCACAGACTTGGGACAAAGTCAGCAACAGCAACGACTATAACATCTTTTTTGAGAACAACAAAGAATGGCTTGTTCCTTACGCCTATTTTTGCAGCCAACAGCCAGCAGCCAACAGCCGACAGCATGAATTATATTACTTCCTGCAATATCATCTCGACAAACAGCTTATGGATGCTGTAGAATATATGCATCAGAAAGGAATCATTTTGAAAGGCGACATCCCAATCGGCATCGGACGTCATAGCGTAGAAGCATGGACATCACCACACCTTTTCAACATCGACTCACAGGCCGGAGCTCCGCCCGACAGCTTCGCTGCAGAAGGACAGAACTGGGGCTTTCCTACATACAACTGGGAAGCTATGGCACAAGACAACTACAAATGGTGGCGTGAACGTCTTACTCAGATGAGCAGATACTTCGACGCATACCGCATCGACCACATATTGGGATTCTTCCGTATATGGGAGATACCTTACGAATCTACACAAGGACTGCTCGGACATTTCAGCCCTGCTATAGGTTACAGACAACAGGATATATGCAGACTGATGTCAATAGACAAAGAAAGATTGACAAAGCCTTACATCAGAGGACATTTCCTTCATGAATATTTCGGCGACTTCACTACAGAAGTAAGAGAAAAATACCTCAACGAGACTTCATTCAGCTATTTCGAACTAAAGCCAGAATTCGACACACAAAGAAAGATCAGCGATTATTTCTCTAACAATTACACCGTCATCTCAGAAAAAGAACATACAATACGGAACGGGCTTCTCTCCCTGGCAGCAGAAGTTCTGTTCATGACAGACAAAAATAAGGAAGACATCATTCATCCTCGCATCGCACTTCAGTTCACACATTCTTACAACGAACTCGACAGCTGCCAGAAAGACGAGATTAACAAGTTGTACGATGAATATTATTACCATAGAAACAACGAATTCTGGAAAGAAGAAGCACTGAAGAAACTACCTAAGATAATTGAATCAAGCGACATGCTGGTATGCGGTGAAGACCTCGGCATGGTGCCCGCATGCGTGCCTGAGGTGATGCAGCAACTCAATATATTAAGTCTGGAAGTACAGAGAATGCCTAAAAACCCAAATGAGACATTTGTCAACCCTAAGAACAATCCATACTTAAGTGTCAGCACTACATCAACACACGACACTTCAACATTAAGAGGTTGGTGGGAAGAAAACGGCGAACTGACAAACCGTTTTTACAGAGAGATGCTGGGCCATCATGATGGCGCTCCTTATTTCGCAGAGCCCTACATTTGCAAGGAAATATTAGAACAGCATCTACATTCATCGTCAATGCTGACAATACTTCCAATCCAGGATTATATCGCTATTGACGGAGAGTTCAGATGGGACTCAACACAAAGAGAACAAATCAACATACCAGCCGACCCTCATCATCATTGGTGCTATAAAATGCATCAAAGTCTTGAATCCCTTAACGAGAGACAAGACTTCAATGATTCTATAAGTAAAATGATAAAAGATTCTGGAAGGAACTGAGATTATATCATAACACGCATCTCCCCATTGTAATATCCGGTTATATCATTATCGTTCATGTCTTGGCAATCAAAACGAATTGTGTAAATCTCATCTGATTTTGAAACTCTCATAAATCCAGCCCATATCACGCCTTCTATTTCATCTCCTACCACCCAAGCAGCGCGTTTTATTTTATGATTATATTGATCATCATACATATAAGGTACATATAGACCACTTGGAAGATAGGTATTAACTTCAGAATAGACCAAGAAATTGATAGAATGAGAGTCATTATTCTCTGTATTATCTAAAACTAAACGCAACTGATAATATCCATTTTCGAAGCCAAGATCTTCTAGTTTTGCATCATTGACAGTGTATGTGGTCTCACCTACTGTAAAATAACCTTCATTAGGATATTCACTGCCACATGACATGAATGTCACTGCCATAAATGCTACAATTATAAAGCTAAGTTTTGCGATAAGTCTTTTCATATATGCCATTTTTTAGATATTTTTTCAATGCGTAAAAATAATATATTTTTTTGATATAAAAATTACACAATCGTGATAAAATTGCACAATATTTGTAATGAAACGGGTACAAACATAACTAATATAATTAACAACTAAAAAAAACTATTATGGCAACAATCTCAGGAAAATACTTAGGAAACTTATGCAGTGAATTCACACACAATTTATCAGGTGCTAAAATAAGCGTCAACGGACATGGAGAAGGATTCTCACCTGTCGATTTAGCAGCTACTTCATTGGCAGCATGTATGTTAGCAATGATGGGATATACAGCAGAAAGCAAAGGCATCAATCTCGAAGGCTTAAGCATAGAAGTAGATAAAGTCATGGCTGACGCTCCACGCAGAATCGGAGAAATCAATGTGATAGTAAACTTCACCCAGGTATACACTGACAAAGAAAAGATGTTACTGCAGAAATCAGCAGAGACATGTCCTGTCAAGAAGACATTAAGCAGCGAATGTAAAATCAATGTAGTAATGAACTTCCCGAAATAAGTCTAAAAGACTACAAGTAGAATAAAAAAAACAAGGCACCGAGATTATATTTTGGTGCCTTGTTGCTTATAACTTGTTGTATTATGACCTTGTTGTCTTCCTACTCCTCCTTCATCTTCTGCTGTATGTTCTTAAAATTGGCGTGGACAGAATCCATTATTCTTTTCATAACTACAGGTGTTCCGTTATAGTAGTCAATGTTTTCTCTAAAGATAGAATCGTTGATGCCATAATGAGTAAACACTGCGTCAAAGCCTCTCGTCTTCAGATTAGATATCTTCATACTCTTTCCTCGTCTATGATTGATAGCGTTTTCCATTATATAAACATCTGTCATGACATCAACCATTTCTGTCTCTGACAATAAAACAGTCGGTGCTGTCACCTCTGTCTTTCTGCCGCCGCACGACATCAGAAGTAACAACACCGAAAGTGCCAATATTTTCATATTCTTAGTTACCAACTTCAGAGAAGAATTTAATTCTCATCAAACGTACCTCTTCTTCTTCATAGTCATTGACGCCGAGAGCATCGAGAGCATCCTCAACAGTGTCGGAGTCGGCTTCACGGAAATATTCCATAATATCTTCTTGATGATATTCATCGATATTCTCTTCGATATAATAATTGATATCAAGGCGTGTACCGCTAGCTACAATGCTTTCTATCTCTGTAAGGAGTTCGTCAAATCCCATGTTTTTAGAATGAGCTATATCTTCGAGAGGAATCTTTCTGTCAATATTCTGGATAATGCTTATCTTCAATGCAGATCTGTTGACTGATGACTTAATCACCATGTCGTTAGGACGGGTGATTTCATTTTCTTCAACATATTCCTTGATAAGATCGAGGAATGGCTGGCCGAATTTCTGAGCCTTGCCCTGACCGACACCGACAATCTGAGTAAGTTCATCCATTGTAATAGGATACTGAATTGTCATGTCTTCGAGAGAAGGATCTTGGAAGATGACGAAAGGAGGAAGGTTCATCTTCTTAGCCATTGTCTTACGAAGGTCTTTCAGCATAGCGAACAAAGTCTTGTCTGTTCCGCTGTCTTTTCCGAAAGCTATTCTTTCTTCATCGAATTCCTCATCTTCAGGATTGTCGTAGTCGTGATCTTTAGCCACCATGACAGGATAAGGTTTCTTTACGAATTCCTTACCTTCTTTAGTGACTTTCAGCACTCCGTATTCTTCAATATCTTTTGACAGCAATCCGTTGACTATAGCCTGACGTATGATTGATGTCCAGTATTTTTCATCATTATCATCACCTGCTCCGAAGAATTCGTTGCTATCATGTTTTGCTGTGATTATGTCGCCTGTTGCCTTGCCTGCAAGAAGCTCGGCTATATGTTTTGTCTTGAACAGCTGCTTTGTTGAAATGATAGCTTCTATAACGAGTTTAACGTCTTCTTTACCGTCGAAGCGCACCTTAGGATTGACGCAGTTGTCGCAAGCTCCGCAGTTTTCTTTATCATAAGATTCACCGAAATAGTGTAATAAAAGTTTATGGCGACATACTGATGATTCAGCATAAGTAACTGTCTCGTTAAGGAGTTCTCTAGCGATTTCTTGTTCTGCTACGTCTTTGCCTTTGTTGAATTTTTCCAGTTTATGGATATCTTCGTAGTCGTAGAATGCTATACACTTACCTTCGCCACCATCGCGGCCAGCTCTACCTGTTTCCTGATAATAGCCTTCGAGGCTCTTAGGGATATCGTGGTGAATAACGAAGCGGATGTCTGGCTTGTCTATGCCCATTCCGAATGCTATTGTCGCCACAATGATATCAGCTTCTTCCATAAGGAATTTATCCTGGTTGTCGCGACGTGTCTGGCTATCGAGGCCTGCGTGATAAGGCAATGCTCTGATTCCGTTTGCCACGAGCACTTCTGCGAGTTCTTCAACTTTCTTACGGCTCAAGCAGTATACAATACCTGATTTGCCAGGGTTGCTCTTGATATATTTTATAATGTCTTTAACGACATCTTTGGTCTTAGGTCTTACCTCATAATAAAGGTTAGATCTGTCGAAAGAAGATTTAAAGACTTTAGCGTCGAGGATTTCAAGGTTTTTCATAATATCCTTCTGCACCTTCACCGTAGCTGTAGCAGTGAGAGCTATCACAGGCAATTTAGGGCATATGGCGTTTATAATAGGTCTAAGGCGTCTATATTCAGGGCGGAAGTCGTGACCCCATTCTGAGATACAGTGAGCTTCGTCGATAGCGAAGAATGAGATCTTCAATCCGCGAAGGAATTCCACTGTCTCTTCTTTGGTAAGTGACTCAGGAGCCACATAAAGCAATTTAGTCTTTCCGCTTGTGAGATCTTCTTTAACTTGAAGCAACTCTGCCTTTGAAAGCGATGAGTTCATAACATGAGCTATTCCGCTGTCAGCTCCGAAGTTACGAATCATATCAACTTGATTCTTCATCAAGGCTATCAAAGGTGAAACAACTATGGTAGTACCTTCACTCATCAAAGCAGGCAACTGATAACATAAAGATTTACCGCCACCTGTAGGCATAAGAACAAAAGTATTATTGCCGGCGAGGATACTTTTTATAATAGCTTCTTGGTTTCCTTTGAATTGTTCAAAACCAAAAACGTTTTTCAATAAATCGTGCAAACTATTTTCATTATTTTTTGCCATAATCTCTTCAATGAAATTTTATTTATATTTGCAAAGTTTTGTTCAATACAAAATTCATAATTCGTCTCTTTGACAAAGTTATGACTTTTAATTTTAAAGAAGCAAGAAAAAAATAACTTTTTTTAAAAAATATGGAAAACATCAAGGACATCGCAATTCAAGTAATTGACACTGAAGCTAATTCTATCTTAGGATTAAAAGAGCTTTTAACAGATAGTTTCAACGAAGTCGTAGAATTAATCTTGAATTCTAAGGGTAATGTGATAGTTTCGGGCATTGGAAAGAGTGCAAATATCGCACAAAAAATCGTTGCGACCTTAAATTCCACAGGCACTACAGCCGTTTTCATGCATGCTGCCGACGCCATCCATGGCGATTTAGGCATCATCAGAGACGAAGATGTGGTAATAATAATATCAAAAAGCGGAGAGACTCCTGAGATAAAAGTTCTCACTCCATTGATAAAAATCAGGAAAAACAAACTCGTGGCCATCGTTGGAAACACCAGGTCATATCTGGCTTCCGAGGCAGACTACGTACTCGACACCACTGTCCCTTTCGAAGCATGTCCTAATAACCTAGCTCCTACCGCAAGCACCACAGCTCAGCTCGTCATGGGCGACGCTCTAGCCATCGCTCTCCTCAAATGCCGCGGATTCAGTTCTCAAGACTTCGCCAAATTCCACCCTGGTGGAGCATTGGGCAAACGACTTTACCTCAGAGTGGGCGACGTATGCGTGAAAAACGCAACACCTATGGTAAATGAATCCGACATCATGACAAAGGTGATAATAGAGATTTCAGAAAAGCTGCTCGGAGCAACAGCCGTCATGAACGACAACAATCTGACAGGAATCATAACAGACGGCGACCTCAGAAGAATGCTGATGAAACACCCTAATATCGAAGAGGTGAAAGCCGCCGACATCATGACGAAAAATCCTAAGACAATAGACAAAAACGACCTGGTCGTCAATGCCCTCGAACTCATGCAGCAGAAATCAATAACACAGCTGCCTGTGATGGAAGACGGCAAATATGTCGGAATGATTCACATCCACGATATTATAAAAGAAGGTATTTTATAAGCCATTGGCCTGGCCGTTGAACTTAAAAGTAAAAAAAACATTAAATATTGCATATGATATTAAGGACTGACAACTTAATCAAGAAATACAACAACAGAACTGTAGTAAAAGGCGTTAGCGTCGAAGTGAAACAAGGTGAGATTGTAGGCCTGCTCGGACCTAACGGTGCTGGCAAGACCACAACCTTTTATATGACTGTCGGTCTTATCAAGCCGTTTTCCGGGAAAGTCTTTTTAGATGACGAGGACATAACTCAATACCCTATGTATAAAAGAGCACAGCTTGGAGTAGGATATCTAGCACAGGAGGCTTCTGTGTTCCGACAGCTGAGTGTAGAAGACAACATCGCATCCGTGATGCAGTTCAAGAAAAACATGACAAAAGAACAGCAAGCCGAGAAACTGGAGTCACTACTCGACGAATTCGGATTGCAGCATATCAGAAAGAGCAAAGGCATACAACTCTCCGGCGGCGAACGACGCAGAACCGAGATAGCAAGAGCTCTCGCCGTCGACCCTAAATTCATCCTCCTCGACGAGCCTTTTGCCGGCGTCGACCCTATTGCAGTAGAAGACATCCAACGTATAGTCGCCAAACTGAAAAACAAAAATATCGGAGTACTCATCACCGACCATAACGCAAACGAGACACTGTCAATCACCGACAGAGCCTATCTGGTGTTCGAAGGAAAAGTTCTCAAATCAGGAACACCTGAAGAGCTGGCCAACGACGAAGTGGTAAGAAGCCACTATCTCGGAACCAATTTCGAACTCAGAAGAAAAGAGTTTTGATAAAAAAAATAGAGACGCGATCACGTCTCTATTTTTTTATTTATTTGTCTTAAGGGGACTTCTATAAATTCCCCGTTTAAATAATTTTTGACAGTAACAATTAAAACTTTTGCATGCTTTATGTTTTTTCTTGGAATCTTTTCGCCTTTCTTTCAATCACATAGCTCGCTATGTTCTTTCAAGAAAAACA
>JAFZDU010000044.1 GCA_017561025.1 Bacteroidales bacterium
AGGATGGTCTCGATGCCTTCCTCCTTAAGGGCCTTGAGGGCCTGTGATCCTGAGTAGTCAAACTCTCCGGCCTGACCGATCTTGAGTGCTCCCGAACCGAGCACGAGGACTTTCTTTATGCTGTTGTCAATCATAATCTTAGAGTTTAGATATGAACTCATCGAGTGGTGTAACGTTCTCAGTCAGGCCTACGCATACTTCCGGAGCGAAGTTCAGACCGATGAAAGGCTTGGTCTTGTGGCGGAAGCCGTCAACAGCGCCGTCATTGAGGTTCGTAAAGTACACTTCCCAGTCTGAAGGAATCGTATTTGCCTTTACTGCACGATAGGTATTCTGTGATGAGATATATGTGCGGTTCGTACCCTCTTTGCGGACCGGCTGGTTTGCACTTCTATGCGGATGTGCAAGTCTTATGAGCTCACAGCCAACGGCCTTAGCCATGAGATGATAGCCCATACCCTGAGCAAATACAGGCTTATTTCCAGCCAGAACTTTCTTGAGCACCGCGATTACAGCCTCACAGTTGCATGTGCATCCAGGACCATTAGACAAATATACACCATCATATTCGAGGTTCGTGAAGTCGTAGTCGAATGGAACTCTGATTACTTCTGCTCCTCTGCTGAGAAGTCCTCTTATGATGCTGTGCTTCACACCAAGGTCTACAACAACGACTTTCTTGCCATTTGTCGTTGCAGCCTTGCTGCCATTGATATTCTCAACATCCTGCGCTGGCTGTGCCGGGTATGTGATCACCTCACTGCAACAAACATCTGCAGGAGACGGTTTCACCGGAGCGGCCGGCTTCGCTGCACCTTCCGGAATAATCTCACCTATAACCGATCCATTGTCTCTGAGAATCTTGGTAAGCTCGCGGGTATCTATGCCATAGATACCGGTGAGGTTCTGCTCTTTCATCCACTGTTCGAGTCCTTTTTCCGCTTCCCAATTGCTATAGTCCTCGCATACGTCAAATGCAATGAGACCTTTAGGCTGAATCTTTTCAGATTCAAGATTCTTTGATAGTTTTTCTGCAATAAGTTCCTCAGAAGGAACACCATAATTGCCGATAAGCGGATAAGTAAGGCAAAGAATCTGGCCGCTGTAAGCCGGATCGGTCAGCTGCTCAGGGTAACCGACCATTGAGGTGTTGAATACAACCTCACCGCTTACCGCCTCAGCGCTACCGAAACTCCAGCCATGGAATTCCATGCCGTTCTCCAGACGAAGTGTAGCTTTAAGTTTCATTTTATAATTTGTTTAAATTTATATTTCATTCATCATCTCCGACCCCTCGGGATATATAAAAAAAAGACCACTTCTCGTTTAGAGAAAATGGCCGACAGTAATAGTGAACGGGAAAACGAAAGGCTGTGCATTATATTGTAATGCGTTCATTCTCAGATATGTAGCGGATGTTGATCGTTTACACATGGCGCTTTCCGTTTACATTTTGTTAGTATCACTCCCGTTGGCGGAAGTAAATCTTTGCGAAGATAGGAAAATTTCTGCGTTTTTCAGCAAATAAATTTCTATTTTTGCATGAGAATTTTACATGACATGTACATAAGAAACGAAGATACGATTTGTGCACCGGCAACGGTGCCGGGAACCGGAGCCATTTCAGTAATCAGGGTCAGCGGACAGGACGCGTTGGAGATCGCCGACAAGGTGATCCGCTGCCGTCGCGGTACAATAACATCAGCGAAAGGTTACACTTTGAAATTCGCAACAGTCCACGACGCATCCGGAGAAGTGATCGATGAGGTCATTGTCAGCGTTTTCCGCGCCCCTCATTCTTATACCGGAGAGAACTCCATCGAACTCTCATGTCATGCATCTTCATACATAGTTTCCGCCATCATGAACCAGCTTCATGAGGCAGGAGCACGAGCAGCAGAACCGGGTGAATTTACCCAAAGAGCTTATTTAAATGGGAAGATGGACCTAGCTCAGGCAGAAGCTGTTGCAGATGTGATTGCTTCGCAGAATGCAGCTGCCCATCGTATCGCATTCAAGCAGATGAAAGGAGGCTTTTCTGCTGAGCTCAAGGGCATGCGCTCAGAGTTGCTGGAACTGGTTTCACTCATGGAACTTGAACTTGACTTCAGCGAGGAAGAGGTGGAATTCGCAGACAGATCAAGACTTGATTCTCTGCTCGAGCAGATCATAGCTCATGTGTCACGCCTTATAGATTCATTCCGTCTCGGCAACGCGATCAAGAGCGGGGTTCCGGTCGCAATAGCTGGTGCAACCAACACAGGAAAAAGCACTCTTCTCAACGCCCTGTTAGGTGAGGACCGCGCAATCGTTTCTGACATCCATGGAACCACCCGCGACACAATCGAGGAGACGTTGAACATTGATGGAGTCCTGTTCAGATTCATTGACACCGCCGGTCTTCGCGAGACCTCCGAACTCGTCGAACAGATAGGAATTGAAAGGACATTCAAGAAGATATCCGAGGCATCGATCGTGCTTGGAATGGTCGATCTTACACGAGATTTCGAGACAACTTGCGAGACCGTCCGCTCGATCCTCGACAAGGTTGACTTCGAGGCACAGAAACTAGTGATCTTACTCAACAAAACCGACATTTCTGATGTTAACAAAAATGTTAGCACTCTAAACTATATTGTTTCAGAGCTTGAAAACAAGGGAATTAGCAATTCTTCGGCAGAAGTAGTTAAAATCATTCCAATATCAGCCAAAACAGGCTCAGGAATCGATGATTTGAGAGCAGTTCTAGCCGCATCACAACGTGATCTCCTCGCCGACAGCGACACCACCCTGGTCACTAACCAACGCCACGTCCAGGCCCTCACCGACGCCCGCACTTCCCTTCTCCGCGTCCGCGAAGGTCTCGCCGCCGGCCTCCCTACTGACCTCGCCGCCCAGGATATCAGAGAAGCCATCTACCACCTCGGCTCTATCGTAGGAGAGATATCTACTGATGAAGTCTTGGGAAATATCTTTAGGAATTTCTGCATCGGAAAATAGCAATTGGTTAATATATTGATATTCAATACATTAGCAAATTTGATACAAATCAATAATTTTAAGTATAAATCATCTACTAATGCGTTGAATAACAACCGGATAGGATAGTTTTGCAATTAGAATAAGTAAAGTGCTAAAATTCAATTTTGTCCCTCGTTTGTGCCACAGGCACTCGAGGGACGTGTTTTTGTCCTTTTTTTGTCCCTCGAAACGCAGGAATTGGTGGAGTAAATATATCAGAATGCTATCGCATTCCTAATCTATCTATTGGATTAGGAAATAATCAAATATTAGCACCTGAAATAGTCGTTGTTTTGCAAGATAATATGGGTGGTACGTTTGGATATGATTGTAACTTAGGGTTAAAATCTTTGATGCTTTTCAGCAAAGTTCGTTTTAATATGGTAGATTTTGCATTAACTACATCGAAATAAAACTCAGAATAATTGCATCTATCTACTAGTATAGCAAAAGTTATACAATGGCGACTGTCCAAATGGGTGGTCGCCATTACTATATATCGCAAAAACGCACTTTTATGGCGGTGCAAAAGCATATTGGGGATATTTTGCTTAACTTTGCATTTAATATGAAGGATTTATATAAAAAAATAGTTTCATTTTTATTGATTCTACTTGCGTTTAATATATCATCAAATGCACAGAATGTAGATTTGTCTTCAGTTGATGAATTTCTTAATATAACAACTCTTCTCAAAAATGGAGAGGAAGTCAATATGGAACAATGGAATCAGCTTGATAGTTCTACAGCATATTCTCTATTTTCAAATTCCCAAGACAATACTATTCTCAATATAGTGAAGGCTGTTATGCTGGATATTTTTGGATGTTCTGACAGCAAGGGACAAACCCAAAATAACAGCTTGTTTGAGACATCCGTTAGAGCAAACTATGAAGACATCAAGAAAAATTACTCCGAAATAAGGAAATTCCGTGATAATTATGATTTCGAATCCTTGATTTCAAATGCAAAATTCAGATTACAAACTTTTTTAGGATGTGAACAGTTGGATGCATCTGTAAAATGGAGGCCTGTGTATTTTTTCTTCTTAAGCCAAGACGGAAAAGAGTTGGATAATGCTATCGTCCTTGATTTTAATTTGATTTATAAAATGACTGAAGAGGAAAGAATCAATCTTCTAGCTCATGAGTTCTTCCATGTATACAGGGCACATTTTGAGCATCACGATTTCAATTATGCAAATGACATCAACTTTGCGATTGATATGATAGCGAATGAGGGGATAGCTGACCAGATTGATAAATATAATATGGACTATGAGCAATATTATTCCACTGTGATAGGGTCTCAAGAACTCAAAGACGAATTCATAAACTTATATGAGAATGCCGAAAAAGATATAGAATATCTTCAAGATATTATAGTACAATATTCAAAGAGCCAAATAGATAAAGAAACCTGTATCGACAAACTTCTTGAAATATATAAATATAACGGTCATGCTCTAGGCTTCTATATGTCAAATCAAATTATCATGGCCGGACTTAAAGATGAGATGATAAAAGAATTTTATAAACCATACGAATTCTATAGATTATATAGTTTAGCTTTATACAAAAACAAAGGCATTTCTTTGAATGATGATTTCCTTGGTTTTCTTAAAGAAGCAACTGGAGAGTTGGATTAACAAACAACTGATTGGGAGCTGGGGCTAAGGTTCTGGAGCGTATGCGCCTTTTACGTCATAAATATAACCACCAATAATGAAGAGGCAGACCAATATATAGATTGTTTTAGTATTGTTATTGGTAGCGAACTGATGTTGCAACTCCAAGACTTGACTATAGATTTTGTCAATCATAAAATTACAGTTCCATCTGTTGCTCCAAAACAAAGCCAAGTATCTCTCAATATGTGTTTTTCGTCCCAAATGAATTTATTGGGTAAAGGTATTGTAAAAGGTAATAAAATGTTAATGAATATCGACACTGGAGATGCTTCATACGGTTCATTAGGCAAAGGTTTTTTTGAGAACAACAAAGAATATATTACCAATAATTGTAAACTAGATACTATTCGAAACGCAGGAATTGGCGGAGTAAATATATCAGAATGCTATCGCATTCCTAATCTATCTGTTGAATTAGGAAATAACGAAATAAAGGCAACTGAAATGGTAGTTGTTTTGAAAGAAAATATGGGCGGTACGTTTGGATACAAATGTAACTTAGGCTTAAAATCTTTAATGCTTTTCAGCAAAGTAAGATTCAATATGGTGGATTTTGTATTAACGACTTCAAAATAAGGTTCATATTATTTTTTGTTTTATCTACCAGAAAATCTATAGTAATACAAACCATGACAAAATTAACGACATTAAAAAGAGAATACGAGATTCATTACGAATCTCGTATTCTTTATTTTACAGAAATCATGTATGGTGCTACATAAATGCGACCATACCTCAAATTCATTAAGAATGTCTTTGCTCACATTCTCCGCGACTTGGAAATCTCAACTGTTGAGCAAAAAATGTCGCACACCGAAACGGAGTGTAAGATTAACTTGGAAACTATAAAGCAAAGACATTATTATAAATACCTAAATTTACCTCCTAATTTAATACGATTATCTCCAACTGCTACATCGAATGCTAATGTCAGATATCTGTATGGGATTGTATATATCTCACATATTTTATTTTTCAGTTCATCCTCAGAATCATATGTTTTAGGAACATAATATTCTACACAATCTTCTTCATCATTAACTAATAAATCTACATTGTTATATTTTATGGATTCTATATAACAAACATCAGTCTCCGCATCTTCCCACATTTCCTTTTCTTTCTTAATATGTGTTAATATATTTATTGAAACAGATAAAGGAGTCTCTGACGGATGAAAGAGTAACCTGTTTGAAAAAGGAAGTAGAATCTTATTAATAAATGCAAAAGAACTCTTAAGTTTATCGCAATTATGATATTCAATTATACTATCGATTAAATCATATCCTTTTTTATTTCTATATCTAAAATGTCCTTCTGAATCAAAATATATTTCAAACAAGATTCCATTCAGAAGGTGATTATTACCGCTAATACTATATTTTTCTAAAAGTTCTCTATTTCTAATAAAACTTTGACATTGCCAACAACCGCCAACAGCAGCTTGAAGTATATTCCTTCCTATCACAAATATCTGACTATCGCTCAAAGGTGCAGTTTGCAGTCTTTTAAAATCATCTAAAGCCGAGTTTTGTGTATAATAATTATAAGATTTGAACTTTTTTACAATCTCTCCTACCATAGGGTCTGAGTAATCAAAATCTTTATCTTTAATAGCTGTAGGGTCATATGGTAATCCTAACGAATGAATCAATTGTCCTGAATTAAAACTAAAATTTCCTATTAATGAGGTATGCTCCCAACTTGTCTGTTGCTGTTTTGACAAAGTATATACTGAAGATCTAACCCTTTTGAAGAATTCTTCAATAGGTAATCCTGGCTCATGAATATACTTTAACAATGCACCTGTATATATACTATTATTACCCATACCTCCATCTTTAGCTCGTTCCCCGGGTGATGTTGAATAAGCTATAATAGTTCCTTTTGGCGCAAACATAGGTGCTAAATTAGTACTACCTATAGTCCTTGTGTCTGGATAAGGATTGTCTCTGCATGCATCAATGATAAATATATTTGTACAACATCCTGTTTTGTGTATATTTGTAACAATATCTTGTAAATTTATTGAATATCGTAGTAACCCTGCTTTACTTTCAATAGGCGTATTTTTAGCAAGCAAATAATTTTTACCATCAATTTCTACTCCATGACCAGCGAAATAAAATACTCCTACATCATATGAGTCTAATGCAGCAATAAAAGATTCAATTACACTATCACACTCATCAATGTTTGCATCTAATACTAAATGCAAATCAAAATTTAATTTATTGAAAGCTTCTGCTATCGAATTAGCATCATTAACAGCTTTTGTTAATTGTACTGCATTTTCATATTCATTAATTCCAATGACTAACGCTGCGCCCTTAGAGTATCTTACACCTTCCATTGTTTTTATTGCATTTAAATTATATGTACAAAATTACCCATTTTTTTTCATACTAAGCGTTTTACCAGCCATATTTTATCATCACACATTCCACATTCTACGAAAATAAGCACTTTATCTCACCACTAACCACCATCCAAAAGTTATTTTGCAGTTATATTTTGGTAGGTAATTTCACCATTATAGAACTAATTTGCTTTCCTACTATAAACTTTTATACAAAAATCAGTAAGCGTTCAATAGCCTTCTGTCGCATATTTAAAATTTTACTATTTATACAAAGTATCAGAGCTTTTCCAAACTACTCTTCATTTAAGCGTTTTCTATCAACATTATCTTTAATAAGAAATACTGTTGTAATAATTTGCATTAATCTTAATGTCTTAACGCATCTGAGAAGACTTATACGAGAAAATAATGGTAGAGCATCTGATTTCAAATCCCTGCTCTTATTTGAAATAATTCCATACGTTACACAATATTGATCATTATTGATTTTTTCTTCCAAGGATGGATTATGTTCAACTAATTCTTTCAATTTATCTTTTGCTTCATCATTTTGTCGAAGAAGTATAACGGAATTAACCCCTTGATTAAACAAATGGCTTAAAGATGCTGATCGAGTTGAAATTTTATTATGTATCAGTTCTACCGCATTGTTTTTTATAGCAATCAAATCACAAGGCTCAACATTTCGTTGCCCTTGAGGTGCAATAGAACGTTTATCAAGACAATAAACATTATATTCTCTTGGGGAACTACGTTGTGCATCTAGATTATAATCATCCTCTCTTTTTTCATTACATTCACATAGTACATTATGAGTTTCTGCAAATAGAGGATTCAGCTCCGTTCTGAGCCTTTCGATAAAATTTGTATTTATTTCATACCAGCATCCATCACAGAGATGATAAGTTTTATCATTGTATGTACAATCGAACAATAAAGACTTATAAATCGAGAACGCTTGTATTATGGCCTCATTTTCATCTAAGATGCATAACGAATGTTTGGAAAAATATAAAATGTTATCAACGTTTACTTGTCGTTCATTGAGATACTCCCTGTAATTCCCTATAAAAACATCATTATATTCTTTAGATATTTTGTTTGCGCCACGATATTTTACCTTAAAATTTGTTGAATAGTCAACTATATCAGGTATGCATAATGTGAGATTTATTGATTCCTCTTGAAAAGCCGTCAATAATTTGGTTTCAAGAGCACTTATTATATCAGGATCTTTTATAGGTGTAATGTTATGCAAGTCAGGAAAAGATTCTTCATAGTCGTTTCGTAAATAAACTTCAAGCAAACGAGAACATAATTCAGTCAATTCAAAAACTTCACATGCTGTAGAAAACCTAAGATTACTTGAACCTGTAGCATTGCGTAATAAGTCTCTATACTCTTCCTTGACCGTTCCTGTTAATCGTTTAACAATAGACTCATCTGTGTTAAAATCAAAATAAGTCAAACTAGAAGCATTAGGAATTTGAATTCGCTGTCTTTTGGCTGTTTCGGGCATTAATATATCTGTGGATTTAATTTTTCCAGGGTCTAATGTATTTAAAGTTGTTCTAAGCCCAAAGTCATACTCATAAGAATTCTCTTTAAGGTTATGGTAACTTGTTCCAAATGCTATGGCAAACCATCTGCCGTTAACAGGTAAAAACACAATTGCACTTACTGAAGTTTGATGCAGCTCTTGGCTGATTCCCCAATATTCTTTCCACCATGGAGCTCTTGTAGGATTTTGCCCATAATACATTATTCCATCTTGGGGTATATGGGTGTCCATTTCCTCAAGAAGTATTAAATTATGACCTTCCTTCAATGAATTTCGTGCATCAAATCCATTCTTCAAAAGATAAATGGAGAAATTTTTGCTCTTTGCCATTTGCTTACGTATATTTATATTGTGTTTAGTAAAGTTATAACCTTGTACACCTCAGAGTACGCTTTCAAGTCTTCTGGAGTCTCCTTACACAACTGACATAACTTCTCAGAATTTTGGACAGCTCGTTCCAAATCACCATTCTCAGTAAGATACTTATAGAGATTGGTGCGAATGAAATAACGCTTAGTTTTTTCGTATCCTGGCATATACTTCTGTAATTCTGGAAGTAGCTGCTCATAACTTTCATAGTGTTTGCATACCACATTTGGCAAGAAGTGCAACAAGAACCAAAATTCTGTACATGGATTTGTCTCAATAAACATGACTCGTCCAACATACTTCTTTGTACTATATTTCTTCTTTGCGATTTGGTATTGTTGCATCTCAGAAGGATATTGATACAACCTATCCATGTCAAACAGACAGACGATATAGTCATACTGTTTGACTATATATGATTCTACCAACTTTAAGACATGCCGGATGTCGCTATGTTGCGGAAAGTCCGGAGCCACCTTGAATGGGAAACGGCAAGCAACACGTAGGGAATCAAAATAGAACCATTCCGTTTCCCCTTCACCAATGATGGCTATACTCTTACTTACTACTCTTGCCATATATTATTCGTTTAAGTTGAAGTATTGACTACCCAAGAATGGTAACTTAACCAACTTACCTTGCTTGTAAGCATTGTATGGTGACAGGTTCTTGTGTAAACCAAGAGATGAAAGACGAAAAACCTTTGTTTCACCTTGTTCGTCTTTATCTGTAAACCAGATAGTGTCCCTACGGATAAATTCTTCATTGAGAAGATTGATATCGTGCGTTGTCAACAGCATTTGAGATGTCCCGTCACTATTAGCCAAGAATACTTTAATGAAGTATGCCAACAATTCATAGTGAATACTTGTCTCGACCTCGTCAATAGGAACAAATTGATTCTTCTTCAAAAGGAAATTCAGGATTACAGCCATTCCCAAGAAACGCATTGTACCATTTGACTCATACTCTTCAGACAAATCATACAACCTTTCTCCTGCTTTATGGGTGAAAGTCAATTCCGTATTGGTGATTTTTCCTTTCTTCAGCATTTCCGCTTTAGCATCATCATCAATAGGTGCTTTTTGGATTAATTGCTCCAGTTCTGGAGTTATCAATTCCTCTTCTTCATGCAGTGCCACATCTTCGATATTAAAGTCGGATGCTTTTAAGAAATTCAATATAAATTTCTTGAGTTCACCATCTTTGTCCTTATCAAGATGTTTCTTAACATATCCCGACAACAACATGCCAGGAGCCAATACATCCTTGATCTGCATAGCGAAATAATCGTACACGTCATTCAACTTTGTTTTTTCAACGTTACTCTTACCGAATGCAGCCAACACACTACTATTATTAATAGTATTACCGAATATGGCATCTTGTCCCTTTTTAGAAAGCTTTAGGTTTGCTCCAAATTCAATTGTTGAAGAATCTGTGCTTTCCTCATAATTGCGACTATATAACTTGGTAGGACGAATTGATTCATAAACCACCAAAGATTCTGAATAAATTCGCTTTGAATCAAGTTCGAAGCTAAGGATGTACTTCAGTTGATCTATATAAAATGTCATTGACATCTTTGTTCTTTCGTTTCTGGAAGTATCATCCAAAAGAAAAGGAACAACACCTGTCTTCGCATTGCGATCTTTAGGCATACTCAAAACAAGCATTCTAAAAAACTCAACAGCATTCAATATA
>JAFZDU010000045.1 GCA_017561025.1 Bacteroidales bacterium
CTGCTGTTGATCTTGCTGTTGTTGTTGATCTTGCTGTTGTTGTTGATCTTGCTGTTGTTGTTGATTTTCTTTATCCTGATTTTGATTCTGATCCTGGCTTTGTTGCTGCTGCTGTTGAATCATTTTCCATCGTGCGTATTCCAGGTTGTATCTGGCGTCTTCGTCATCAGGGTTTATTTTCAGAGAGTTTTTATAAGCCTCGAAAGCCTCTCCGTATTTTTCCTGAGCCATGAGAGTGTTGCCGAGGTTATAGTATGCGTCAGCCTCCATATTGTCGTCTATGTTTCTTTGAGCTACGTCGCTGAAGTTTTTTTCAGCATCTTCGTAGTTTTTTTGTTCATAGAGAGCGTCTCCCAGGTTGAATTGAGCTTTAGGGCTGTATTCTTTCTCGAGAGATTTCTTGTAGTTTACTTCGGCATCTGAGTAATTTCCTTTTTTAAAATCTCTGTTGCCTAGTCTGATATGACCTTTATCAGTCTGAGCGTTAGCTGTCAGACAAAGAAAAGCAAATAAAATGCTTACACCTATTTTAATATTAATTGTTTTCATCGTTAGGTTCAAAGAAGTTGA
Organism: Bacteroidales bacterium; assembly: GCA_017561025.1. GTDB lineage: Bacteria > Bacteroidota > Bacteroidia > Bacteroidales > F082 > Limimorpha. The sequence continues at coordinate 571 of JAFZDU010000045.1, forward strand.
ATTTTGACTCCCAGTCTTTCTTTCCAGAAGAGATGAGGATTTCTATTATTAAAAGTAATATAGCTGCACCGAGGAACCATTGGAACTGGTCTTCGTAGTCAGTAAACACTTTAGATTCTATTTCGGATTTTTCGGATTTGTTAATTTCATTGAAAATGTCGTCGAGTCCCACGTTAGAGTTGCTAGCTCTTCTGTAGATGCCGTTGCCTATTTCTGAAATCTGTCGCAGGAGGCTGTCGTCGAGTTTTGTGATGACTATATTTCCTTCTCTGTCTTTTTTATAACCTGTTCTTTTTCCGTATTGGTTATAGAGTGGGATAGGAGCGCCGTCTTCGAGGCCCATTCCTATAGTGTAAATCTTGATTCCGAGTTTTGCTGCTTCTTGAGCTGCTTTAACGGCGTCGCCGTTGACGTGGTCTTCTCCGTCTGATATTATGACTATTGCCTTTTCATTTTCGCTGGTTCCGAATGACTTGGCAGCGAGGTTTATTGCGGCTCCAATCTCAGTGCCTTGAGAAGGTATGAGGCTGGTGTTGATTGTCGAGAGGAACATCTTTGCTGCGGCATAGTCTGTTGTGATAGGCAGTTGTACGTAGGCGTTTCCTGCGAATATGATGATGCCTATTCTGTCTCCTTTGAGTTTGTTAATCAGGTTGTTGATGGCTTGTTTAGAGCGTTCGAGACGGTTAGGAGCTATGTCTTCCGCATTCATTGAGTTGGATATGTCGATGCAGAAATACAAGTCGATGCCTTCTCTTTTGACTTCTTCCATCTTGGAACCTGTCTGCAGATTGGCGGCTGCGAATATTCCTAATATTATGACAAGGAGGAACAGGATGAATTTTGTCGTGCTTCTTGACTTGGAGGCCAGAGGCACGAGGAAGCTTGCGAATTGTGAGTCGGCGAATTTTCTGAACTGTCTTTTGTTTGAGAAGCGAATCAGTATATATATGGCGATGAGAGCTGGTATTGCCAGCAGCCAATATAGGTATTCAGGATGTTCAAATCTTAAAATATGTGTTTCCATCTTTATAAAAAATTAATCTGTTAATGATTTGAAGATCGTGTTCTTTAAAATGAAAGCCAAACCGAGCAGTATGAGTCCCCATATCACGAAAGGATAGAATTCCTCGTGAAGTCTTTTGTATTCGCTTACTTCTATTTTGGAACGTTCCATTCTGTCGATTTCGTCGTATATCTGTTCCAGTTTTTCCTTTGATTCAGCGCGGAAGTATTTACCACCGGTGGCATCGGCTATCTGTTGCAGCAATGCGTCGTTGATGTTTACTTCAACTTGTTGGTATTTCACTCCTCCGAAAGGTGTTTGTACAGGATAAGGAGCTGTTCCTCTTGTTCCTGCACCGATGGTGTAAACTCTGATGCCGAACAGTTTTGCCATTTCGGCGGCAGTGTTAGGGTCGATGGAGCCAGCGTTGTTGTCGCCGTCGGTGAGAAGGATGACCACTTTAGATATTGCTTCGCTGTCTTTCAGTCTGCTTATTGCTGAGGCGAGGCCGTCGCCTATTGCTGTTCCGTCTTCGAGCATGCCGCATTTCATGTCTTTCAGCATATTGAGCATCATGCCGTGGTCGGTGGTGAGAGGCACTTGAGTGAATGTCTCGCCGCTGAATACGATAAGTCCCATTCTGTCGCCTGGGCGTCCTATGACAAAGTCGGATGCGACAGCCTTTGATGCTTCGAGTCTGTCGGGTTTCAAGTCGGCTGCGAGCATACTGCTGGAGATGTCCATGGCGAGGACGATGTCGATGCCTTCTATGTTGACCTTTTGGTTTTTAGAGCTGCTTTGCGGGCGAGCCAGTGCTATGATGAACAAAGATAGTGCAGTCATTTCCAAGACGAATACGATGTGTCTTAGGTATGACTTCCATGATTTTGGCAGTTCGTCAAAAAATCCTGTATCGGAGAAACGTACGTAAGCCTGTTGTTTGTTGCAATTGAAAATATACCATACTATAAAAAGAGGTATGATGATTAATCCGAAAAGGAAATGCGGAGATGCAAATTCTATTGAACTCATTTTGTTTCCTCCATTTCTTGGTTTTCAGCTGTTTCTTTTTCTATATCGTATTTCTTTGCCTTGGCTTCTTCCGCTTTTCTCTTTTCCATTTCCTGATGGAAGACGTAAGTGTCTTCTATGAAAGTGTTGATATTGCTGAATGCGTTTTCGTTTTGAGAAGGGCTTGGGTTGGCCTTGGCGAATTTTACCAGGTCGGCAGTAGTAAGAGTGTCTTGCAGCTTGCTGTATGTTGAGCTGTCCAGCTGCAGATTTCTTACCTCTTCGAGTATTTCGTCGGATGTCATCTCTATGGCGTCGATGTTGAACTGACCTTCGAGATATTCTCTTGCGATATCAGTCAGGTCGGTGTAGTATTCTTTCATCTTGCCTGACTGCCAGAGGTTAGATTCTTTAAGCTGAGATAATCTCTCGCGAGCTGTAATGATAGCAGGGATTTGAGGTTTTGTCTCAACTTCCTCAGTTGTCTGTTTTTTGCTTGATCGTCTGATGAGATATATTGCGAGTAAAATCAATCCTGCAAGTATTATTACTCCTCCGGCGTATGGAGCGGTCTCTTCAAAAGTGATGTTTTGCTTGATAGGAGCCTTGATTGGTTTGTATGCCATGGTGGTGTCTATCGAAACGCCTTTTACATAGATGTCCATCCACTGAGTGTAGCATGTGGAGCTAATGGTGTCGTCGGCTGATTTTGAATATTTCAAGCCGATTCTTGGAATCTCGACATAACCGGTGTCGAAGGTTGTCAAAGTGAGAAGCTGCGACATTATCACCTCGTTACTATTATTAATAGGTGTTCTTGTTATGTCGCTTCTTTTTATTACATCGATGTTTTTGCTTAGAGTGTCTTTCACCTCACTCCAGTCGACTATATATTCGCTTGGCATTCTGACATCCAATTTGTAGTTGAAAGTCTGTCCGGCGAGTATGCTGTCCTTGTCGATGCTACCGTTGGCGTAGATGTTTTGTGCATGACAATGAATTCCGGCAAGGAGTGTCATTGTCAGGGCAAAGATAGATTTTAATAAATGCAATTTGATTCTCATCTTCTTGATTCTCTTTTCTTAAATAACTGCATCAAAGGTTTGACGTAATCGATATCTGTATATATCAGAGTGTTATCGATGCCGTTGTTAGCAAAAATTTTATTGAGTTTTATAGACTCAGACTGTATGTGTTTCTGATATGCTTCATTCCATGAGCTCATGGAAGTGTCGATCCATACGTCTTTGTTAGTTTCCGAATCTCTGAATTTCACCAGACCTACTTTAGGTATTACGAGCTCTCTTTTGTCGGTGATTCTGAGGCATACGAGGTCGTGTTTGTTGGCAGCGATTCTTATTTGCTGTTCGAAAGGCTTTTTGGTGATGAAGTCGGAGATAAGGAAAGCCGTTGTTCTTTTCTTTATTGCGCTTGTCAGGAAACGTAAGCCTTCACCAATGTCGGTGCCTTTATGTTGAGGCGTGAAAGTCACTATTTCTCTGATGATGCGCAATATATGGCTAGAACCCTTCTTAGGAGGTATGAATTTTTCCACCTGGTCGCTGAAGAATATCACCCCGACCTTGTCGTTGTTTTGTATTGCCGAGAATGCCAAGACAGCTGCCAGTTCTGCGGTGAGGTCTCTTTTTGACATGTTTACCGAACCGAAGTCGTTGGAGCCTGAAACATCAATAAGCAGCATCACTGTCATTTCTCGTTCTTCTTCGAATATCTTGACGAAAGGACGGTTGAATCTGGCAGTCACATTCCAGTCGATGTTACGGATGTCGTCGCCGTATTGATATTCACGAACTTCACTGAAGGTCATGCCACGCCCCTTGAAGGCACTGTGGTACTGACCTGAGAAAATGTTGTTGGTCAAGCCACGTGTCTTGATTTCGATTTTTCTAACCTTTTTAAATAGTTCGTTTGTTTCCATATCTCAACAAATCACGGCACTTCTACCATGTTTAATATTTCGTTGATAATTTCTTCTGTTGTGATGTTTTCTGCTTCAGCCTCATAAGTAAGACCGATACGGTGTCTCATTACGTCTGGAGCTACAGCGCGTACGTCTTCTGGAATGACATATCCGCGGCGTTTGATGAAAGCGTATGCTTTTGCTGCCATAGCGAGGTTGATAGTGGCACGAGGTGAGCCGCCGTAGCTGATGAGGTTGGCGAATTTCTTAAGTTTATAGTCGTTAGGGAAACGTGATGCAAATACGATGTCGGTGATGTAGTTTTCTATCTTTTCGTCGAGATATACTTCACGGCATACTTTTCTTGCGTTGAGGATTTCTTTTGTTGAGGTAACAGGTTTTACTTCTGGATAGTCTTTGTTGATATTCTGGCGCAAGATTATCTTTTCTTCTTCTTTCTTAGGATAGTCGATGATGACCTTAAGCATGAAACGGTCGACTTGAGCTTCTGGAAGTGGATATGTACCTTCTTGTTCAATAGGGTTTTGAGTAGCCATTACGAGGAATGGGTCTGGCAACTTGAAAGTGCTTTCGCCAATTGTGACTTGGTGTTCCTGCATGGCTTCAAGCAATGCGCTCTGTACCTTGGCAGGAGAACGGTTGATTTCGTCAGCTAATACGAAGTTGGCGAAGACAGGGCCTTTGCGGACTATGAACTCCTCGTTCTTCTGGCTGTAGATCATGGTGCCGATCAAGTCGGCAGGCAGTAGGTCAGGAGTGAATTGTATACGGCTGAAGTCAGCATCGATAACGCTTGACAATGTCTTGATGGCAAGTGTCTTTGCCAATCCAGGAACACCCTCAAGAAGAATATGTCCGTTTGATAATAAACCTATTAATAATCTTTCAGTCATGTGTTTTTGTCCGACAATGACTTTGCTCATTTCAAGATTGATAAGATCAATAAATTGACTTTCCCTCTGGATTCTTTCGTTTAATTCACGAATATCTGTCTCGATCATAATGTCTTTTTTTATTATTTATTAATATGTGCAAAATTAACAAGATTTTGTCAAATTTATTGTGTAAATGTTAACATTTTTGCAAAATCAAGGCAAATCACAAAAGAGACCTGCCTTGACGCGCAAATATAATTAGTTAGGGCAAAATTCGCTTAACTGGTTCATGAGTTTTTTGCGGCTGTAGAAGATTCTGCTTTTCACGGTGCCGATGGTGAGGTGCAGGCTGTCGGCTATTTCTTTGTATTTGTAGCCGTCGTTGTACATGTCGAAGGCGCGGCGGAAATCTTCGTCCAGCATCTTTATTCCTCTTTCCAATTCAATGGAGTTGATTATTGACTGAGGGTCGGTGTCGGTGTTTGTGTTGCTTATGTTTAAATAATAAAGATCTTCACTTTGGTCTATGATAGTATTGGCTTTTTTCATTCTGCGGTAGTTGTTGATGAAAATGTTCTTCATGATGGTGTATACCCATGCTTTGAAGTTGTTGTGGTTGACATACTTGTCTCTATAAACAAGAGCTTTGAGGAATGTTTCCTGCATGAGATCCTTAGCGTCGTCTTCGTTTCCTGTCAATTGTCTGGCGAATGCTTCTAGGTTTTTCTGAAGAGCAGTGAGGCTGCTGTTGAACTCAATTGTTGTCATGATAAATGTTGTTTTTGTGTTTAATAAATTGGTTGTTTTTTGTTGTTGTGGGTGCAAAAATAATATGCAATTTGATTTTGTCAATAGGCTAAAAAGGGTGTTTGGCGGCGGCTCTTGTTATGTGGTTGATTTATTGATACTTATCAAATGTTAAATAAATGTTAAATTCTGAAAGTTAACGGGAAAGATGAAAAAGTTAACGTATTTTAACATAAGTTAACGGAAATTAACGCAAGTTAACGGGAAAGAATAAGGCAGTTTTAGGGCGTTTTTGGGTTATAATATCAGGTTTTGCCGCATATTTTATATAAGCTGATATAAATCTCTGAAGATTCATATTTTATTGCAAAATTTTTTGTATTTTCGTACAAAATTATTTCAAGATGATTCCATTTGATAAAATTGCTTTGATAGGTTCGGGAAATGTGGCTTATGCTTATTCTAAGGCGTTGATTGAGAATGGAATAATGCCGTATCGCATATATACTCGTTCATCGGAGAGAATCCCGGAAATAGAAAGGACATTCGGATTTAAGGCTACTGCCGATTTTGATGAATTGATTGATTGTGACTTGATTATAATAGCAGTTAAAGATGATGCGATACATGAAGTGTCATTGAATCTTGAAAACTATAAAGGATTGCTGGTGCATACGTCCGGAACCCAGCCTTCTTCGGCCTTGGATAATGTAGATAATTATGGTGTGCTTTATCCGCTGCAGACATTGACAAAGGATTTTGAAGTGGATTTCAAAAAAGTTCCTCTGCTAATAAATGCATCATCAGCTTGTTATCTTGAAAAGCTACGTGCTCTCGCCAATATGATGTCGGATGTGGTGCTTGAATGCAATGACGATGATAGAGGCATGATACACCTGAGTGCAGTATATGTCTGCAACTTCGTGAATGTCATGCTCCAAGTGGGCGATAAGCTTCTTGCTAAAAAGGGACTTGATGTTTCAATTTTCGAATCCTTGGTGAAGGAGACGATTAGCAAAGCCTTTGCCTTGGGTCCGAAAAATGCTCTTACTGGTCCGGCGAAAAGGGGAGACGTCGAGACAATAAATCGTCATAAGAGATTGCTGGAGGATAATCCTGAAGAAAAAGAAATATATGAATTGATAACGAATTATATAATCAATAAATGTAGATAATATGAAAAACTATAAGGAACAATTAAAAGATATTACAACTTTTGTATTTGACTATGACGGTGTTATGACAAGCGGCGACGTTCTGGTTGACGCTAATGGCGTTCCTTTGCGCAGCACAAATGTTAAAGATGGTTTTGCGCTTCAGCTTGCTGCTCGTCTTGGATATAATATCGCAATCATCACTGGCGGATATTCTGTTTCTATCGAGAAGAGAATGGAAATGCTCGGTATTAAAGATGTTTTCGTTCGCTCTGCAAGTAAAGTGGAGGTGCTTCAAAGATATATGGAAAGCAAAAATTTAAAACCTGAAGAAATTATTTATATGGGTGATGACCTTCCTGATTATCCTGTTATGAAAATGGTGGGCCTGCCTGTATGCCCAGCTGATGCTGCCACTGAAATAAAAGACATCAGCTTGTATATCAGTCATTGTGGCGGAGGAAAAGGTGCTGTGAGAGATATCGTAGAACAGGTTCTTAAGGCGCAAGACAAATGGATGAAGGATTTTACTTTTTATGTCTGGTAATTAAAGTGTAATGGATAAGATAAAGTCGTTTTTCAAGCTGGTTCGCTGGCCTAATCTGCTGATGATAGCAATAATGATGCTGCTTGTGTATTATTGCTTGATGTCGCCATTGTCGGCTTCTGGTATCATGGGCATAATGCCATCACCGCCGGCTTTTCTCTTGCTTCTTGTCTCGATGATATTCATAGTGTCCGGCGGATATGTCATCAATGATTATTACGACATTGAAATTGATAGGCTCAATAAGCCGGATAAACTTATAGTAGGAAATATATTTTCTGACAAGGAGGCTAAGTTCTATTATAGGTTCCTGACATTCATCGGACTGTTGTCGGGATTGGCTTCAAGTGTGATGGTTCTGAAAACGCATTTTCTTACTTTATTTGCAATATTGCTGCTTCTTTGCGGAGTGCTGCATTCCTATTCCTCTACATACAAGAAGAAATTTCTTGCTGGAAATGTGATAGTCTCATTGTCGGTGGCTTTTGCGGTTTTCTTGCCTTGGCTGTTTGAGATATTGTATCTTTCATATAATGAGCTGATGATGTTTGTGGGTATGGAGATAATGATGAAGGTGTTGCCATTGGTATTGGTTTACACTGCATTCGCTTTTTTGTCGACACTGATGAGGGAGATAGTAAAGGATGCTGAGGACCTTAAGGGTGACGCGGTTACAAATTGTCGTACCGTTCCAGTAGTGTGCGGGATGAAAGCGACAAAGCTTGTAATATGCGCCATGGCATCATTGCTGTATGCTGTTTTGATTTATTTTCATATCATGCTGAATCAAATGGGATCGAACGTAGCGATGTGTGTCCTTGTTATGGCTGATTGTATTTTGCTTGTTTCTGTTGTGAATCTCATCAAGGCAAAAGAATGTTCTGATTTTCATAATGTTTCAACATATCTTAAACTCTTTATGTTGATTGGAATTTTAACAATGGTATTCGTATGTTAGAAAATTTAAACAGATATAATATAATACTGGCTTCTAAATCGCCTAGGCGACAAGAGCTTTTGAAGGGAATAGGTCTGCCTTTTTCTGTCATGACAAAGGATGTTGATGAATCCTATTCTTCAGACATGCCAGTCTTTGATGTGGCTCCATTTTTGAGCTATAAAAAAGCTAAGGCTTTTGAAGATAAAGAACTTCCTGAAAACTATATGGTTATAACAGCAGATACTGTTGTTATAGTTGGCGATGCTATATTAGGCAAGCCAAAAGATTATGAAGACGCTTGTAATATGCTGCGTCTTATTTCCGGGAAGAAACATTCTGTGGTGACAGGCGTCACTGTGCATACTAAGGAGAAGACCAAGACATTTTCTGCGACTTCAAAGGTTTCGTTCGAGACTCTTGATGAAGAGGAGATAAAATATTATGTTGAAACTTACAGGCCTTATGACAAGGCTGGTTCTTACGGAATTCAGGAATGGATTGGTTATGTTGGCGTAAATAGCGTAGAAGGTTCGTATTTCAATGTGATGGGACTCCCGACTCAGAAGTTGTATCAGATTTTGAAACGTTTTTGAGAAAATGTAAATGGATAAGAATCCTTAAAAATTGAATTTATAATATGTTGAAAAAAGACAACTTTTTTATTGGATTGATAGCTGCTATAGTGATATTCTTTGTCATATATAGCTTTGTAAATTTGTTCACAGGCTTTCCTTATTTCTCCCAAAATCGTGATTCATTATGGGTTTATATGATCTCGATAATTCCAAATGTTCTTTTGTCGAGATTTATGCTCGTTAGCTGGAATATGGAAAAAACAGGAAGAGGGATGATGTTCATCTCATTGATAGGTATATTGTTAACAATGTATATAGTTTTAAAATGAAATATTATATTATAGCAGGTGAGGCTTCAGGCGATCTTCATGGAGCTAATCTGATAGACTCGATCAAGAAAAAAGATCCGCGAGCAAAGATACGTGCTTGGGGCGGCGATTTGATGAAAAAACAGGGCGCGACATTGGTGAAACATTATCGTGATCTTGCTTTTATGGGATTTGTGGAAGTGCTTCTTCATCTGAAGACAATATTGAAGAACATTAGTTTCTGCAAGAAGGATATAAAGAAGTTCGCTCCTGATGCTATTATCCTTATCGACTATCCTGGCTTTAATATCAAGATTGCAAAATTTGCTCATAAATTAGGTATTAAGGTATATTATTACATTTCTCCTCAAGTGTGGGCATGGAAAAAACGTCGTGTCTATACCTTGAAGAAAGTCGTGGATAAGATGTTGGTAATCTTGCCTTTCGAAAAGGAATTCTATAATGAATATGATGTAGATGCTCATTTTGTAGGACATCCTCTTCTTGATGAACTGTCGAAGGTTAAGAATGTCAATAAAAAGGTTTTTGCAAAGCAGAATAATCTAGATCCTAAAAAGGAGATTATCGCATTGCTGCCTGGAAGCCGTAAGCAGGAAGTGTCGAGGATGTTGAAGGTGATGCTTGAAACTATTAAGATGTTTCCAGACTATCAATTTGTTATTGGCTGTGCGCCCTCTCTCCCTGAAGATTATTACAGAGAGATAGTAGGTGATGCTGAGGTGAATTTAGTGTTTAACAAGACATATCAGCTGCTTCAGGCCTCAAGCGCTGCTATTGTGACATCTGGAACTGCAACTCTTGAGACTGCATTGCTTTATGTGCCAGAGGTCGTTTGCTATAGAGGTAATCCTATTTCATATATAATAGCGAAGAATCTCATCAAAGTCAAGTATATATGTCTGGTTAACCTTATCATGGACAAGCCTGTGGTCAAGGAACTGATACAAGATGACCTGACTCCAGAAAACATATCTAATGAGCTGAAGCAGATACTCTCTGATTCTAATAGACAGCTTGCGTTGTTGGAAGATTATGAAGAACTGAGATATTTGTTGGGTAATGCAGGCGCTTCTGATAATGCGGCATCTGTTATTGTTTCTGATTTGAAAAACCAATAGTTGATTTTTAAAGGTGATTCTTAATAATTTTTAACATAAAATATTGTAATTCATTGTTTTATGTAATGAAATTATTTTTATATTGCAGCACTGTGAATAGATATGTGCTGTGTGATGATATGTTGGTCTAAATATCCGTTTGTCAGGCTCTTGATTCCTTTTTCTATTGGGATTTGGCTTGCTTATGTTGATGAAAACCATTATGTATCTGAAAAACTTGTCGATTTTTTGTTAATAATTATTACGATTTTATTAACATCTCTTATACTTATCTCGGTATTTATAAAGAACTATCGTTATAGGTATGTCTTTTCAATAACTTTAAATGTATTCTTGCTGATATTGGCTTTTTCTCTTGTCAAGGGTAATGATTATAAGCTGAAAGTCAATGATCTGTCAGATTTGTCTTTTTCTCCTGAATATTATGTGGCACGTTTGTCGGAATATCCTGTGGTCAAGGAAAATTCTGTCAAGGTAATGGTGGAAATACTTGAAATAGGAGGCGAATCGTCAGTACGTCATAAGTTTAAAGCTAAGACAATTGCATATTTCGAGAAAAATGAAGAGTCGTTGTCTTTGAATTATGGCGATTGTATAGCGTTCGTTACCAATCCGGAAGAGGTTAAAAAAACTCCAAATCCAGAGCAGTTCGATTATAAGTCTTATCTATATAGAAAAGGTGTGACTCATCAGGTTTATCTTAAATCGGACAAATGGATTGATTTGAGTTATAATAGGTCTAATCCCATATATAGGTTTTCGTATTTTGTAAGAGATTGTCTTCTGTCGAGGATGCAGATGCTTGGTGTTGACAATGAGGAATATGCAGTGGCTGCAGCTATTCTGCTTGGTTATGACGATAGTATGCCAATGGAATTGAGGCAGAAATATGTGGCTGCTGGCGCGATGCATATATTATGTGTATCAGGACTTCATGTCGGGCTGGTGTTTATGGTGTTCTCGTATCTTTTGGCATTTCTTGATGAGAAGAAGAAAATGCAGAGACTGCTGAAATATATTGTTCTGCTTTTCCTGATTTGGTTTTATGCGCTTCTGGCAGGACTGGCACCATCTATATTGAGAGCGACGATAATGCTTTCTTTTGTGGTGATAGGTGATATTATTAATAGAAAAGGAGTCCTATTGAATTCGCTTGCGGCTTCAGCCATGATATTGCTGTGTGTAAATCCGGCAAATCTTTTCGATATAGGATTCATGTTATCTTATGTTGCAGTAGTCGGTATAGTGATTCTTCAAAAGCCTATTTCCAAGTTGATTTATTCTAAGTATAAAATGGTGAATAAAATTTGGGAGATAACTTCTGTTACAATAGCTGCTCAGATTGCTACAGCTCCTTTTACTATTTATTACTTACATCAGTTTCCAACGTATTTTTGGCTGAGCAATCTTTTTATGACACCTGCTTCTTCTGTTGTTATAACAGCAGGAATGCTGATGTTGCTGCTTTCTTTTATTCCTTATATCAATATAATGGTAGCGTTTTTAGTCTCGAAGATGATTTTTGTAATGAATAAAGGTGTTGAATTTATAGAGACATTGCCTTTTTCTATAATAAAGGGGATTTATATAGATGAGATTCAATTTGTGATTTTGATGTTTTTGCTGCTTTTTATCCTTTTATTTGTGGAGTTAAGGAAAAAAAGATTTATTTTTTATTCAATGATGTTGGTTTTATCTTTCCTGATTGTAAATTTTTGTAATGTTTTAGAGCAAAAAAAGCAAAAAGAAATAGTGATTTATTCGATAAATGGAGCAACAGCGGTGGATTTTATCATCGGAAGAGAGCATTTTCTTTTGTCAGATAGCACTTTTTTTGAGGATAAATCGGCGTTTTCTTACAATATTGAAAATTTTTTAGTCAAAAAAGGCGTTTTTTGGGGAGGAAAAACGCTGATGTTTTGTGATAATTTTAACGGCTTTTTTCTGAAAAAGCGAAAAAGTGTCGTCATTTTTGGTGAAAAAGTGCTTGGAATGTCTGATGGGAGTGATTTTTTGAGTGATTCTCTTTCGTATAAAATTCCTGTAGATTTTATGCTTGTCTATGGTAGGAAGAGACAAACGGTGACTTCTTTGTTGAATGTATATAATTTTGATTATCTGATAATTGACCAAAGCGTTCCGGCTTATTTAGCTTCGGAAATGATAGAAGAATCTGAGAAATTAGGTATAAAATATCATTCGATTAGAGAAAAAGGAGCATTTTTGATAAAATAATTTTTTTAATTTTATTTTCGTGAAAATCAATCGAATAAAAAAATATTTTAAAAAAGTGAATTTTTTTTTTAAAAAAGCTTGCAGATATGAAAAAAGGTCGTATCTTTGCACCCGTAATCAATAACACAAAAGGTTACGAAAAAAGCAGGTGCTGTAGTTCAGTTTGGTTAGAATGCCTGCCTGTCACGCAGGAGGTCGCGAGTTCGAGTCTCGTCAGCACCGCAAGAGTCTCTCAGAAATGAGGGACTTTTTCATTCGTAATCAAAAAGGCAAATGGTTGCCAAAAAAATAAAAAAAAGCAGGTGCTGTAGTTCAGTTTGGTTAGAATGCCTGCCTGTCACGCAGGAGGTCGCGAGTTCGAGTCTCGTCAGCACCGCAAGATAGTCTCTCAGAAATGAGGGACTTTTTCGTTTTATATAACTCCCGTTATTTGTTCTCGGCATTCTCTCGCAAAGACGCTGAGGAGCGCAAAGTTTGTCCGAATAAACCCAAAGACAATGTACAATTCTAAGTTCAATGGTTCAGAGTTTAAAGTTCAAAGGCTTAAAAAATAATTACTCATTCATAATACCTCATTTCTAATTATTCCTATCTTTGCATAAACAACTTTCGGTATGATAAATAAGATAAAGTCACTTGCTAAAGAAATGAAAAATGATGTCGTTGACATCAGACGCCATATCCATCAATTTCCTGGATTGAGTTTTGAGGAGTATGAGACTGCGGCTTATATTCATAGCTTGTTGACATCATGGAATATCGAATATAAATCATTGACCGAAACGGGAGTTGTTGCTACGATAAAAGGTAGAAATCCGGAGTCAAAAACCATTGCTCTTAGAGCTGATATCGATGCCCTTCCGATACAAGAGAAAAACGAGTGCACATATAAATCAGCTGTCGATGGAGTGATGCATGCCTGCGGACATGATGCGCATACGGCCATGCTGCTCGGTGCTGCGAAGATTATCGATCAGCTTAAAGACGAATTTGAGGGGACCATAAAACTTATATTTCAGCCGGGAGAAGAGAAACTGCCAGGAGGAGCGTCATTGATGATAGAAAACGGAGTGCTTAAAGACGTCGATGCAATCATTGCGCAGCATGTATATCCTGACCTTCCGTGTGGCGAAGTCGGTTTTCATGCCGGTGAGTTCATGGCTTCCTGCGATGAGATAAATATCACGATAAAAGGTAAAGGCGGTCATGCCGCCAAGATCAACGAGCGCTCCAACACTACGGTGGCAGCTGCTAAACTCTTGTGCGCCATATCAGAACTCAGCTCTGAGTTTAATAAAGAAGAAAGAAAAAATCCTATAATAATAGCTTTCGGCAGCTTCATCGCCGACGGAACGTATAACGTTATTCCTAATGAAGTCACACTCAAAGGCACGATGCGTACCTTCAATGAAGGCGACAGGAAAAACATTAAGAACAAGATCAATGAGTTAAGTTCCGAGATTGCTTTGGACTTCAATGTTGATGCAGATGTTTTTATCGAAGAAGGTTATCCAGTCTTGATAAATAATGTAGGGCTCACAGAATCCTTGAGAAATAGTGCAAAAAGTTTCTTGGGCGATAATAATGTAAAAGAGATTCCTCAGTTGATGACAGCGGAAGATTTCGCTTGGTATTCGCATAAGACAAAAGCCTGCATGTTTAGGATAGGAACCTCCAATGTGGAAAAAGGCATCGTATCAAAGCAACATACCCCGACTTTCGATATCGACGAAGACGCTCTTGAAATAGGAATGGGATTGATGGCGTGGTTGGCTGTTGGCTATTGGCCATTGAGCTAAGAGCTTTTTGCTATGAGCAGTGAGATATGAGCAAAACAGCCGGAAACACAAAGCCCATAGCTTAAAGCCCACAGCAAAAGAAATCTAATCTTTAAAGTATACACATTATGAAAAAGCTATCATTATTCTTAATTGCGCTTGCGATGATATTAATATCATGTAAGCCAGAAGTGCCTAAAGTTGTGACGATAAGGGTTACAGAAATAACATCGAGCTCAGCGGTATGCGGAGGTGGTGTGTCAGACGGTGGTGGTGCTACTATTGTAGAAAGAGGATTTTGTTGGAATACAGAAGGAAAACCTACAGTTTTAGATTTCTGTGTAAAAGATACAGAATGCGGATTAGGAAGCTTTGCGGCCGAAATCACAGGACTTGATTACAATACTAAATATTACGTAAGAGCATTTGCTGTAAATGCAAATGGTGTTGCGGGCTACGGCAAGGATGTAAACTTTACATTAGATCCGGCAAATGGTTATGAATACGTTGACTTAGGCTTGAGCGTAAAATGGGCTACATGCAATGTTGGAGCGTCTTCTCCAGAAGATTACGGCAACTATTACGCTTGGGGAGAGATAACTACAAAAACAAATTATAGTTCGGACAACTGCAAAACATCTGGTAAGCAAATGAGCAACATTTCGGGTAACGCACAATATGATGCAGCGCGAGCTAACTGGGGCGGAAGCTGGAGAATGCCGACAAAGTCGGAAATGCGAGAGCTCATAGATAAATGTACCTGGATTTGGACGACACAGAACGGCGTTAACGGCTATAAAGTGACATCTAAGACAAACGGCAATTACATCTTCCTTCCTGCTGCTGGTTATCGCTACGGGTCATCGCTCTACCACGCTGGAGGCTACGGTTACTTTTGGAGTTCTACGCCTTACGAGGGCAGTAGCTACGGCGCGTACTTCCTCCGCTTCAATAGTAGTAGTCAGTACATGGACAGCAACAGCCGCTACTACGGTCCTAGTGTGCGTCCTGTTATAGAATAAAAGCGAAGCGGATTCAATTTATTTGATTCATTTAATTTATTTCCGCACGGCATTTAAGAGCCGTGCGGTCGTCTAGTGATAAAACAGAAAGTTGGCGGTTAGCGTTCAGCAGTTAGCTCCGAAGGAGCGGCAGTTCCCAGGCAGGTATGGAGCACGATAGTGCGGAATGCCTGCAAAAATGAATTGCCACAAAATCAGAGTGCTGAAGGCACGATAGAATTCTGTCGTGCCTTCAGCACTTTTATATTATTCCGCTCATACGGTCAATGGTCAACGGTCAACGGTCAATGGTCAATGGTTAATGGTCAATGGTTAACAAACATTAACATCATTTCTTAATAAATTCCATTAAAACGTAAAAAATGAAAATTAGAGATAAAATTCTCGTGGTGAATCCTTGACGTTTCATTTTGTTTGCTATAACTTTGCAATATACAGA
>JAFZDU010000046.1 GCA_017561025.1 Bacteroidales bacterium
CACTTATCCTGTCAAAAAAAATCCCGATTTTGTCGGGACTAGAGCGGAAAACGAGACTCGAACTCGCGACCCCGACCTTGGCAAGGTCGTGCTCTACCAACTGAGCTATTTCCGCGTTGTTGTTTGATGGTGCAAAGATACGCAAAATATCATTCGGCGCAAGTACTTTTTAAACTTTTTTTAAAATATTTTTTCATTGATTGATAATCATATATTTATAAAGGTAATTTTGATAAAAAATACTTATAAAACTCTTTTAAATATGATATTTTTGCTATTAAAAAGCAGATTTTAAACCTGAAAATATCACAAAAAACAAAATAGGCTCAATTTTTCAGATGAAAATTGATATGAAATAATCCGTTTTTTTATCCTAAAATCCACTTTAAAATGGCAATGAAAATTTTTCTTCTTAAAAAACAAAATGACATCCGTCAATTTTATAATTTTGCAGCAAAATAATCTATATCTTATGAAAAATAAAATTTCAATCTGGCATGAAATAAAGAGCCACATTATCATTACATTGGCTATTATTCTTTCAGCAATAGGCTGGTGTGTTTTCCTTATTCCTAATCAGATGCTTGGTGGCGGTGTTACCGGTCTTTCTACCATCATTTATTGGTTGACTGGCATCCCGACAGGTGTTATGATTTTTGTTTTTAATGCTATTCTGATTTTCATCTCTTTTAAATCCTTGGGAAAAAGATTCGCAATCAGTACGATTTATTCCGTCGTTGTCACTTCTGTTGTGTTCTATTTGATGCAAGAATATTTTGTAACTCTCATACAAGAGCATTTCGGAAGCATTCCTCTGAGCGATGACAGATTGCTTGCTGCTTTGTTGGGTTCAGCATTGAATGGCGTCGCATGCGGCATTATATTCCTTGAAGGCAGCAGCACCGGAGGCACCGACGTTATCGCTGTGATGATAAACAAATATCGTAACGTCACTATAGGCCGACTCTCCTTGTTTATTAATGTAGTCGTTATTTCATGTTCTTATTTTGTGTTTAAGGACTTGGAACTTTTGATTTACAGTTATGTTGGTCTTATGGTAACAAGCTATACTGTCGATTTGACAATGAACGGTAGTAAACAGTCAGTCCAGATGTTTATCTTCTCATCACAGCCTCATGAAATAGCAGATAGGGTAGGTGAGGAGGTTCATCGTGGTGTTACAATAATCAAGGGCACTGGATGGTATTCTAAGAAGGAATCAGAGATTGTTATGGTAGTAGTTCGTAAAACCGAATCACAACGTGTTATCAGAATAGTTAAGCAATTGGATCCAGCGGCTTTCGTTTCAGTCAATACTGTTATGGGAGTTTATGGAAAAGGATTTGAGATGATGAAGAAGTAGTATTATATTTAAGAAATTCAAAACCTCAGAACTTCAAAAAAATCTGAGATTCTGAGGTTTTGAGATTCTGGATTTCATAAAAAAAGCGGTCATTCGACCGCTTTTTTTTTATTTGATACCGAGAGCTTTCTTGATATGTTTTGGAAGAGCGTCTTTATGAACAACGATGTTCATAGTTTTGTAACGTACGAAAGCTTCTGAAGCATATAATGAACCTTCGTATTGTCCGTAGTCGCCCCATGAGTTCTTAACGATGAAGTAGTTGTTGCCGAGTTGGTCTTGTGCTTTACCGTAGATGAGCATACCGTGGTCGTCGCCTGTTTCGTAGTTGTCGTAAGCGATTTGACGGTCTTCTTGGCTAACGATGCGTTGTGGAGTTGGTTGCTTGTAAGCTTCTTTAGCTCTGTCTGATGCGCTTAAACCGATCCAACGTGCCATGTCTGTGCCAGCGTCGTTGTTAGCTTTAGCTTCGAGGTCAGGAAGGACAGCGATACCAGCTTTGTCGCCTCTTAACCAACCTTTTTCACTTACGTCTGAACCCCAAGCGATTGTGTAACCGTTGTCGATAGCGTAGTTCATGACTTCCATGAATTCGTCGATTGGGAGGTTGTAAGCTGTACCCCATCTCCAGTTATCTTGAACTTCGATAACGAATTGTTCGTAGAATGGGTGGTGTGTGAATGATGCTAAGTTTACATAGTCATCAGCGTTGAAGCCTGTTGATTCAGCGAATGATTTTGGAGTGTATTCTTTGCCGTTGTAAACGAATGTTTCTGGACGTTCACCGATGTAAGCATCGAGAATACCTGCCATAGCTTCTCTCCAAAGTGGAGTGCCTTCTGTGTTTGTTTGGAGTTTTCTGTTCTTTGTGATGCCTGCTACGAATGGGTCGCAAACTGAAGAGAATTCTGAGAAGTCAGAAAGAACGTCACCGTGTTTAACACCTGCTGGCAATTCTGAATCTGGAACTAAACCGTAATGTTTGATACCGTAAAGTACATCGTAGAATGAACCACCTTGTGAGAAAGAGATGTCACCGTGTGTACGAACTGTAGCTTGAGCGCGGTCCATGTAAGTGTTCCATACGATGAACATTTCTGAGAAGTCGTATTCGCCTTTGCCCATACGTAACAATTCAGCTTCAACGAATGCTAATGATGAATAGCACCAGCATGTACCAGCTGCGTTTTGGTTTTTAATTGATGTGATTGGAAGTCTTACTTCGTTTGAGAAGATCCAACCTTCTTCTTTTGGAGCTTGTTCAGCTTCTTGTGCATTTGCTAAGCATGGCATAACGAATGCTAATGCTGTTGCTGCTAAGAATTTTTTGAAGTTCATAGTTTTTAATTTAAATGTGTTAATAAATATTATAATCCAAGTTTAGTTTTCATTTCGCTTGTCATGCCACCTTTGTTGAGGGTGAAGAACATAGTGTGAAGTCTTACGTAAGGTTCTGAGCAGTACCAATAGCCGTCATAACCGTATTTTTCACTCCATGAGTTCTTGACTTTGTAGTATTTGGTTCCGTTTTGGTCGTAAGCGATGCCAACGATGAGCATGCTGTGGTCGTCGGTTGTCTGACCGTTTTCGTATGCTTCTTGGTGCATTTCTTCTGTGACTTCTTTTTCAGGCATTACGCTTTCGAATTTGTATAATGAAGCGCTGATTTCAGCGTCGCTCATCTTCTTGTATTTCTTGACGTCTGATTGTCTGATCTTTTCAACATTGTCTTCGAGGACGACACCAACGCCTGCGTTACGGCTGAATCCTTTGTCGCTGACATCTTGAGCCCAACCTACAGTGTAGCCGCTGTTCAAAGCGTTGTCGAGTTCTGCCATCAATTCGTCTAAAGGCATGTTGTATGTCATTGTGTTTGCCCAGTTGTCTTGGATAGGCATGATGTAGGGTTTGTAGTTGGCGTGGTTTGTGAAAGCACCGATTTGTACGTAGTCGTTGATATTGATAGGATATTTTTCAGCAAATGATTTTGCATTGTATTCGTTGCCTTCGAAAGTGAATGTTGCAGGTGTTTCACCGAGATAAACATTCAAGATTTCTTGAACCATGTTTGGCCATGCCTTGCTGATCTTTCCGTTATGTTGTTTGTTGACGATCTTGCCGTATTCAGCGAGGACTGTGTGAAGTTCGCCATGTTGGTGTATGCCTTCACCTAAAACGAGTCCGTTGTAAGCTTCGTCTGTCATCATGCCGCTTTCGTTGATGGCGTATAAAACATCGAATACTTCGCCGCCAGGACTGAAGTTACATACGCCTTGCATGCGGATGTATTTCTCGAATTTGTTGGCGTATGCCCAACGTACGAGGTACATTTCTGAAAGGTCGATTTCTGTTTCGTATTCTCTCAAGATTTCTGCTTCAACCATAGCAAGACCTGCGAAGCACCAGCAAGTGCCTGATTGTGATTGGTTTTTGACTGATGTGTGAGGAACAACAACGTCGTCTGTTATTTCATAAACGCGTTCTTGAGCAAAGAGAGACATTGGTAATGAAAGGATAAATGCCAATGCTAATAAAACTGTAGTTTTTGTACGATTCATCTTTTTAATGTTTTGATTTATCAAATGATTAACGAATCGACAAAGATAAAAAAAATCTTGTTGTTAGACAAGATTTTTTTTAAACTCTAGAATTCTATATTTATGATGTTTTATCTGAAACTGAATCCGTAAATGAATTCAAATCCGATGCAGTTCATGGTCTGTTCAAGTGTGCCTGCATCAACTTCTCCATTAAAGTACAACAATGTGTAAGTGCCTTGTGATACAATGGCAGGATTGAAATTTACAAAACAGTTGATGCGAATCATATTCTTGTTGTTTTGATATTTAGTCAAACCGATTTTGGCGTTGGCATAACATCTCAATTTACGTTCTGAGTTCATTTCAAAATTCAATCCGTCATATATTACAAGACCATAATTGTATTCTGAGAAATTACGGGTCAATTTGACGCCTAGTTCGATGTTTGGCATAAAACCTCTTTTTGACTTAAGCGATTGAAAGACTTTTTCAATTGTGATAGGCATTGTGTAATAAGGGACATAGAATATTTCTTCGTCTGCTATTTTTGTAGAGAATGTTGTTACTCCGAAACCTACGTTCAATCCGAAACCTTTGTAGATGTGCTGGTAATATGCCACATCTATACCTGTTGATGGATATGATGACGATTTAAGCACGTTTAAGTCGTAGATGGAATGTATTTTGACTTTTTCATATACTGGAACTTGTGCTCCAATTTTAAGCATCGATTTCGGTAATTCTTGTTTGTAATTGCCTAATATTTGTGCGAATGAAGAGAAAGAACTAAGCAATATTGCTAATGTAGCAATTAATGTTAATGCTTTTGTTTTCATGCTTTGGGGTTTAGAGGGTGAAGAGGGATTAGAGGAGACGCCACGGGGTGACGTCTCTACATTCTTAATTCCTAATTATTCTATATACGTTTCCTTCAATTTCAACAAAATATATTCCTGGATTAAAAGCGCTCATATCAACATTTACTGTTGAATGTTGTCCGTTGACTGTTGACATTTTAATTCCATAAATATTGTAAATGTTAATTTCCTTAACGTCTTCATTAAGTTTTATATACAAGACATCATCGACTGGATTTGGATATATCTCGAATGTGTTTTTCATCTCTTCTATCGCTTCGCCTTTTATTTCAAATTCGTAAGGTGCTGATGGCAATGACTCTCCGACTTCGCAATGTGTCACTACTGTGAAATAGTGACTGCCTTCTTCATCGAATCCTATGACGTATGATGTTTCTGTTGTTGTTTCTAATTTATTACCATCTAAATAGATAGAATATTCTTGAGCATTGTCGACAGCGTCCCAAGTCATTGTGACTTTGAAGTTATGGTCGAAACCTTCCGCGTCTTGTTCTATTGTGGCGCCGAGTACTGTAGGTGCGAAACAAGGGTCGTCAACTTCGATGATGGCGCATTCTTCTGGAGTGAATGCTGAGATTTTGTCTCCTTTTATTGTTCTTACTCTGTAGCAGAATTCCATTCCTAATTGAATGCATCCGTCGTTGTATGATGTTGATGTTGTCTCTAACAAGAACTCGCCTCTGCGGTATAAGTGATATGCTGTCGCACCATCCACGGCGCTCCAATTAATCTTGAAGCTTGTCTCCAAAGCGTTAACTTGTAAACTCTCCGGAGCATCGATGTCGGTGTTGACTTTATATATTTTTGCCACTGATGTCTTGTCGCCGTAGATGGCAACGACTTCAATGATATACAGATTTTCTGTGATGGCGATGCTGTGTGATGTCTCGCTTGTCTTTTCCAACAACAACTCGCCGTTGACATATAAATGATAACCTGATGGTTCTGCTTGCTGTGGCGCTGTCCATCTGATTGTCATCTCGTCGCCGTTTTGTTCAGCGATGATGTCGCTTACAGGATGAGGGTGTGTGGTGTATTCGTAGAGATAATGACTGTTGAAGACTTCCTTGGTGTCGTAGTCTTGTATCCACATCGCCACTTCGAGGTCGCTCATCTGTTCGACATTTGAGTTGAAGAGGTTGTAAGTATATTCGAAGTTTTTAGTCTGACCTGCTGCTATTGTGAAGGTGTTGCCTTCTGCGCTGTCGAGCATCTTCATCATGATATGACGGAACTCTTCTTCACCGTTGCTGCTAGCGTTTTCTGTTGTTATCTTCTCGTTGACAGAGACGAAAAGTCTTGCGTTGCTGAGGTTTACGTAAGAAGTGACGTCTGCTGTTATCGTGATGACTTTTCCGCTTGTGGTGAACGATCCTCTGATGTCGGCGAAAGCAGGAGCGTTGTATCTTTCGTCTAAAGTCGCCTGTGTCATCATCGTTGCTGTCTGTCTTCCATCGAGGTAGATGTCAGGCACGCCGAAGACGCCATAGTAGTTTTCTCTTGTCTTGCTGTCGTCGTTAGCATAAGGGTCGCCCATTCCAGGGAAGTCGACAGGATATTTTGTGTAGGTGTATTTTCCAGGGTTGTTAGCAGTGAAATCTGCCATGTGTTGGTTCACGTTGACGCAAGGAGCGCATGTTGAACTGGAGAAGTGTTCAATCATAGGTATTCTCTGTGCCTGTCCCAAAGCGATGACTAAATCCTTTTCCATTGTGTTGTTGCTGCTGTTATCGCTGATGCCATTGACATCGATGATATTGACTTCAACCTTATAAGTTCCAGGGATGAGGAATGTAGGTACCTGGAAAGTGAATTCAGCTTGATCGAAAGAGTTCAATGAGGTGTTGAATGTCTCTGTTATCTTTTCGAATCCTTCTATTTCGTATGATGCAGTGAAGCTTTCTACTTTGTTGCATCCGAGGTTTTTCACTGTGAAAGGTATCTCTGTGTTGCCGGCGCCGAGCATATTAGGCACGTCGACGCTAACCATTTTAAGGTCGGTGCTTTCTTGTGCTGTGATGACGATGTCGTCGAAATACCAAGCGTCGAAGTCGTACCATTCGCCACTATAGTAAATGCTGAACATCACATTGGATTTTCCCATGTCGGGAGTGACGATGTTGATTTCTTCGGTATATTTTCCGGTTGTGCTGTAACCTTTCGACCATCCTTGGTTCCAGGTGTTGCCGTTGTCGGATGATGTGGCGATGTAGATGTAGTTTGTCGTTGTGGCGAAGTTGTCGAAATACATCTTGAAAGAAACAATCACGCCTGGCACGTTGGTCAAGTCGACAGCTGCTGTCTTCATTCTTGACATTCCGCTGAATGAAGGCTGGCAGTTTAACTTCAATTCGTTGGCGTTGCCGCCGGCGTTGCTGCTGGCAGATACTGACCAGTTGCTTGTTGTGTTGCCTGCTTCTTGCCATCCAACAGGGAGTGTGCTGCCGTTGAAACTTTCTTGTAGGATGATGTTGTTCTGCGCGAAAAGCATTGCTGAGAATAACAATGCGATAGTGAATGATAATAATTTCTTCATGTGTTGGATATAAACAATTAAAGCAGCAAAGTTAATACTTTACTGCTTTAATATTTACAAACTTTTTATTTTTTTATTGTTTGATGAATCTCTTTGTGATGTCGCCTTTGTCAGTGCTGATTCTGATGAAGTAGACGCCATTGTTGAAGTTGCTCAAATCGATAGATCCGTTGAAGTTTTGTTCGCTGTATACCATAACGCCGACAACGTTGTAGATATTAACTTCGTTGATGTTTTCGTTAGTGTCGATGTTGAGGTAGTTGTTAGCAGGGTTAGGATAGATCTCGAATCTGTTAGCATATTCTTCTAATGACTCGTCTGTGACGACAACAGTGCAAGGTTCTGATAATTCTGATTCGCCGTTAGCACAGACTGTATATACTTGATAAGTGAATGTGGTTTCAGCGTCTGAACCTGCGATGTAATAGTTTGATGATGACAATCCGAATTCTTGTCCGTTAACGTAGACGTAGTAAGCTTGAGCGCCTTCTACAGCGTCCCATGTCAAGGTGACTCTATAAACGAATGAGTAATCAGGAACGTCTTTTTCAATTGTAGCGCCGAGGTTTGTTGGAGCCAAGCATGGACCGTCGTTGCCGCCTATCACTACATGGACAGGGTCTGTCATGTCAGATTCGCCGTCTTCGCATGATGATGTGACGTTATAGAATACTGTTGTTGGAGTGTTGTAGCCTAATTCGAATGATGTTGTGCTTGAATAGCCTCTCCAGTTACCGTTTTCATATACTGTGTATGATGAAGCGTTGTCGAAAGCATCCCATGTGAGAGTTACTTTATATTTGTAAGCATAACCTGGAACGTCTTCTTCAACAGTAGCTTGAAGGTTTGTTGGAGCCATACATGGGTCTATTTTAACCATCAAGTAAGGTGATTTTGGTGATTCGCCTTCTGCACAGATTGAAGCAACAGCGATGTAAAGTGTTGTTGGGAAAGCGATACCGATTACGTATTCGTTTTCTGTTGTCTTAACGAACTCATCGTAGTTGAGGTAGATTTGATATTTTTCTGCGCTTGCGACTTCGTCCCATGTGATAGTGACTTTATATTTATCGCCGAAACCTGGAACGTCTTCTTCAACAGTAGCTTGGAGGTTTGATGGAGTGAGGCATGGTGTTGCGCCTTCTTCAATAACGACAGTGCATTTTTCTGATTGCTCTGAAGAACTGCCGTCGCTGCAATGTGTCAATACTGCGAATTGGAAAGTAGATTCTGTGTTAGCACCTGCGATGTAATAGAGACCGTCGCTGTCACCTAACCACATACCTTCTGGATAGTTGGCTGAATAAAAATAAATTGAATAGAAATCTGCGCCTTCAACAGCATCCCAGCTTAAAGTGACTTTGTATTTGTAGCCATAACCAGGAACGTCTTGTTCAACTTGGGATCTTAAGTTTGTTGGAGCATCGCATGCTAAAACTTCAGCATGAATAGCAAATGAGAGTAGTAATGTGAATAATAAATGTAAAGCTTTTTTCATTTGTTTTAAGTTTTTAATGAATTAAATTAAAGTCTGCAAAGATAATAAAAATATAAGAAACTCAGAATCTCAGAACTTCAGAACATTGAAAAAATCTGAGTTTTTGAGATTCTGAGTTTTTGAATTTCTTATTTCACTACGGTGATTCTTCTTGTTGAAACGCCGTTTTCTGTCATGACTCTTACCATATAAATGCCAGCTTCATATTGTGACATATCGACTATTTCTTCATTGCTGTTGGCGTTGACGTCGTAGACAACTTGTCCTAATGTGTTGCTGATGGTGATGTGTGTGATGCCTTCTGCCTTGATGTTCAATGTTCCTCTTGTTGGGTTAGGATAAATCATCATGTCGTCGAGCATGTTTTCATCCACGCTTACAGGTACCAATACAGAAGTTTTGGCAGGCATAGATTCACATTCTTCATCGCCATCAACGTAAACTGCTGTCACTTGATAGTAATAAGTACCATTTACATCTATTTCTTCAGTGTATGTTTTTACTGATACCTCTGCTATCAATTCATAGTTAATGTCGTCGGTGCTTCTGAAGATGTTATAGTGATCTGCAGCATATTTAGTTGCCCATGTGAGTTTCACTCCATAATTGCCAGAATAGTATATTGCTTCTGCTGCGAGATTTTGTGGAGCGTTGCATGGCATTACATATTCTACTTCTTCACATTGAGGACATGACATTGCGAAGTGTGAATATGCGTCGCCAGGTTCTTCTGTCTCAGAATCTGGATAATGTTCATAGACAACTCTGATGCAGTATTCATGTGTTTCTTTGTCAGGGAATACTTCTGTGAAAGAGTTTGCCATTATTGGTTCTGGAGTGAGGAGTTCGCCATCGCGGAATACCATCACGCCGAGTGGTCTGAAGATGCCTGTCTCTCTGCCTTTGTTGTTTGTTGTCAAAGTGATGTCATCGATGTTGAGCATATATTGGTCAGTGCAGTTGAAGTGACGGAAAGCGATATAGATGTCACGACCAGCGAATTCGCTGAGGTCTACGCATTTCTTTGTCCATTCTGTCTGACGGTCGCCGCGTGTTCCGCGTTCACCTTTTGCTGACAATGTCTCTTCCCAGATCATGGTGAAGTCTGATGGGTCGCTGTTGCCTGCGATAGAGATAGCGATGCCGTAATGTTCAGCAGCGAATGATGGGTCTTGAGCGCATACGAAGAAAGTGAGTTTAGAACCTTCTTTGATAGCATATTTCTCTGATGTGACGAGATAGTTGTCAGGAGTGAGTATCTGTGTGTATTGAGCGCTGAATGACTCTGACAAAGCATAATGCTGACTGCCGTTGTTGCCGTAACCAGGTTCCATATAGTTAGCAGATGACCTCCATGTTATCAAGTCGCCGTCAGCATCGATGGTGTTCCAACCGTTTAATGTCTCGTCTTCAAAGTCGAAGAAGAATGAATCGCTGATTTCTGGGATTTCTTGTCCTGGGAGATACCAGTTCAATACAGTTCTGCCGTCGAAGCATTCTGCTGTGAAGTCTGTTGCTCCTTCGTATGAATCGCAAGGATTTGCCATCCACCAGTATTCAGCGGCTTCACTTGAGCCAGAGACGTAGTTGGCAACGACTTTAGTGAAATGTAATGGACCAGCATTCCAGAACTCTTCTGACTCTATATCATGTTGGAAATATGGAGTTGTCACTGTTGCTTCGAGAACGTCATCGAGATATACGTCGTAAGAAACGACTGACTTAGCGTTCTTTGACTCGTTGACCAAGACGATGTCGTCGATGTTGACATAGAACTGGTCTGTACAGTTGAAGTGACGGAATGCGATATATACTTCTTGTTCTGCGAATTTGCTGAGGTCGATTTTCTTGAGGTACCATGCGCCTTGTTTTGCGTCGTTGCGCATTCCCTCACCGCTCTTAGCTGACAATGTCTCTTCCCAGATCATGGTGAAGTCTTCAGGGTTGGTGTTGCCTGTTGTTGAGACAGCGATGCCGTAATGTTCTGCCGACCATGTAGCGTCTTGAGCGCATACGTAGAATGAGAGTTGTGAACCGTCTTTGATGAGATATTTCTCTGTTGTGACGAAATAGTTGTCAGGTGTGAGAGCGCTGTCGCTATCGTTGTCGAATGACTGAGATACGACGCAGTATCTACTTCCGTTATGGCCGTTGCCTGGACCTAAGATGTCGGTTGTTATGCGCCAGTTGAAGCCGTCGCCGTCAGCGTCGATAGTCTGCCATCCGTCGATTGTTCCGTTGTCGAAGTCGAAAGCGAACTCGCCGCCGCCATTGCTGAAGTTCTTGTTTTCCCACATAGCCCAACCTGTTGCAGAGACGAACAAGTTCTCTACTGGAGCGATGACTTCTTCAAGGTCGATGACTAAGTTAGTTTCGTCCCAGATCTGAACGTGGTCTACATAAATGGTATCGTAGCCTTTCATTGTAAGGACGTAAGAATAGTTACCTTTACGGAAGCTTTCGAAGCTGTACTCGCCAGATTCGTTCATGACGCCTTTGTAGTCGTAGCCCATTCCTGGTTCTTCAATATTCTTGAATTTGATCTTTGCGCCTTCAGCGTTGTTGCTGCCGTTAGTGTTGACTTGTACGAGAACCTTAGTGAACATTTCGCCCATGTCTAAGGTATTTGACCATGTTATTTCAGATTCGCCTTTATTGTCTGCGTAGATAGCACCGACGCCCCATTTGTATGCGCCGTCTTCCAACTCAGACCATTGAGTGTCGACGAGAGTTGTGTCGCTGACGTTTTGAGCGAGTGTCACTTTTTCGCCTGTGAGAATGTTCTTTCTATAAACGTTATAGATGTTTTGGAAAACGCTCTTGTTTGTATTTCTTTCAGGAACGCCAATTTCGAAAGGTTTAGCGTCAGCCTTAGCGATAGCAGGACCTGTTGATGTCTCGCCTTTGAATTCTGCCTTAGCTAATGTTGCTTTATCGCCATTGACGTTTTCGAGATAACCTCTCACGAGCCATGAGTAGATCACGCCATAATCTACTGTGTGTCCCCATGTTGTTCCGTTGAATGAGATCCAGTCGCTGTTAGAGTCGCCTACGTGATAGCATCCTGTTGCAGGGAAGTCGCCTGTTGAATAGAATGTGATCCATAATGGCTGTGTGCCGTCGAGGAGCACAGGGTTGTCGAGTTCCACTTCGATGACGCTCTTAGAACCTGTTGTTGTGAAGTTCTGTGACGACACCAAAGTTTCAGGACCTTCTGTTCCGCCTAAATAGATATTAGCTGTGATATTGAAAGGATCTTGGTCGAAGTAAGATACCTTTGTCAATGAGTATCCTGCATATTCTTCTGTGTCAGGGAAGCTGATGCCCCAGTAGATAGCGCCTGTCTGAGAACCGACAGCGTTAGCATATTCGCCTTCGTCGTAGTGGATCCAGCCGCCTTCAAATGGAGGTATCTCTTGGTATAAAACAATGTTGTCTACATAATAAGCGTCGTCGCCTGCTGAGTCGGCTATGTCTTTTTGGTATGACCATTTATAAGTATGAGTACCTTTCTTGACCTTATATTCTCTGTAGCTCCAGTCTGCTGTACCTGTAGCGACAGCTTTCTGAACTCCGTCGATATAGAAATAACCGTTGTCGAAGAACTGTTCGCATGACACCTTATGGTAGAAGCTCATGATGCCGTCGAAAGGAACATCGAGGGTGATTGTGATTTCTGACTTGCCGTTGTCGAGGCCTTCACATGTTGACTTGATAGCATAGTTGCCTTCGTAAGCGTCGTTTGTGATTTCCCATGGAGCGTTGCCGTTGTTGTCGAAGTTGGCCTGGTTGATGCTGCCACTCTCGAAGTCTACGACGATCATTTTAGGGATGATAGGGCTCCAGCTCCATGTAACGTCAACATTATTTTCTTCGTTGACTTCAGCGGCTACAGCGACGATAGGATAGTAATCTTCATGGTCGCCGGTGTCAGTGTTATTATCTCTCTTTTCAAAGTATTCCCATCCGTTTTCATCATAGCCTGTAGCTGTAGCAGTATAGTGTAATGTTGCATCAGCACATGAGAAAACATTGTTGCCTAATTCTGGTGTTGTCTCAGCTAAAGAATAGACGTCGGTGAAGTTGTCACAATAGTTAAATGCTTCTCTTCCTATAGAAGTGACGCCTTCAGGTATTATCAAAGAACCGGACAATCTTCCGCATAAGTAGAATGCAGAAGCACCTATATTAGTGACTGTGCTAGGCAATGTCAAAGTGTTGCTGAACTTACAAGCATAAAAAGCATATTCGCCAATATATGTGATGTCGCCTTCAAATGTCAATGATTTCAATGAAGCAGCGTATTGGTACCAAGGAGCAGTGCTATATATTGTAAAATTCTGCATGTTTTTGCTGAGTTTATAGTCAGCCATTGCGCCATAGCCGGAGATGGTAAGATCATAATTGTCGTTTAAAGACCAATAGATGTTGTCACCATCGGTTCCTTCCGCACCGCAATAGCCGCTCGCAATAATTTCTTGAGCTTTTAAGATTTTGCCTCCACTGAATAACAAGAGACATACGATAAGTAGTTTTTGAATTTTTTTCATTTGTGATAGTTTAATTTATAGTTACATTTTTGAATTAAAATTTGAGTTTCTGAGTTTTATTTCTTAATGATCTTCTTGACAACGTTTCCTTCTTCTGAATTGATCGTGATGAGGTATAGTCCGCTGTTGTAATGTTTCATGTCAACTTTAATGCTGTTGCCTTCAACATCGAATCTGTCGACCATAACACCTATATTATTATATATTGTAATGTCGTTGATGTTGTTGCCGCTGATTGTGACATAATCGTTGACTGGGTTTGGCATTACCATGAATGATGATTCAAGTTCGTGGATGTTTTCTCCATTATATGTTATGCATGATGGTAATGTCAATGCTGATTCGTAACTGCCGTAGACAGCAGAAACTTGATAGCAGTACATATCGTTGACTGTTAATGTATTGTCGACAAATTCTGCTTCGTCTGCTGTAGCAATCAAGATGCCGTTGCGGTAAATGTTGTATTTGTCAGCGCCTTCTATGCCTGTCCATGACATTTCAACAACGTGTCCGTTTAAAGTCGCTGAGAAAGCTTGTGGTGTCGCGAAGTCATTAGAGAGAAGTTTCACTGCCTTCACAGAACTCTTTTCGCCATATAATGCTTCAACTTCAATGGTGTAGAAGTCGAGGTTGTTTTCTATTGTGTAGTTGAGATCTGTTATGTTGCTTGCTACTATGTCGTTGTTTACGTATACGTTATATCCTGTTGGGTTTGATGATTCTGCAGCAGTCCATCTGATGGCGAGCTTGCCAGTGTTGGTGATGCTGAGGTTTTGTACAGGATAAGGATGCTCGGTGTATTCGTAGAGGAAACGGCTGTTGAAGATTTCTTTTGTGCTAGGATCTTGTACCCATACTGCCACTTCGAGGTCGCTCATCTCTTCCATATTGGTTTCTGACATATCGCATGAATATTCGAAGCGTTGGTATTCGCCAGCTTTGATAGTTGTTGCGTTGCCTTCTGAACCGCCGAACATCTTCATGATGACATGATGGAATTCTGTCTCGCCGTTAGTTCCGACATTTTCTGTAGTGGTCTTTTCATTGACGGTGATGTAAGTCTTGACGTTGTTGAGATCTACGTATGACATGACGTCTGCTGTCAAGGTGATGACGTTGCCTTCAACATTGAAAGCGCCTCTGACATCTGCGAAAGCAGGCACTGCATATCTCTGTGACAGTTTGCTATTGGTGACAGGCTGAGGTGTGCCGTTTGTCACTTGGAGTTCTGAGTCGAGGAATATTTGTGGCACTGACGATACGTTATAGAACAGACATCTGTCGTAGCTTTCGTTGATGAAGTAAGGGTCGCCGCTGCCTGGCCAGTTGACTACATATTTTGTATAGGTGAACTTGCCTGGGTTGTTGTTGCATAAGTTGTTCATCAATGAGTTCAACAACACACAAGGAGCGCAGGTAGAACTGGAGAAGTGTTCTATCATAGGGATTCTCTGTGTTGTGGCGATGGCGACGCTGAAGTCGTTGGTGATGCTGTTGTTATCAAGATTTGAGTCTTCGTCCCATCCGTTGACTTTTGTGATGTTCATGTTGATGTCGTATGATCCTGGGAGCAATGTCTCTATTTTTTCGAAAGAGAGTGTGTTTTCTTCGAATGAAGTCATATAGACAGAGAATGTCTCTGTAACTGCTTCTTGATTGCCGATCTGGTATGTCGCTTCGAACGACTGGATGGCGGTGCTTCCCATATTTTGTACGGTGAAGTTGACATTAAGCGGACCTGATCCTATTCTCTCATCGATGTTGATGCTGCTGAGTTGTATGTCGAGGTCTTCTTGTATCTTGACTTCGAAGTTGTCGAAGTACCAGTTGTAGAAGTTTGATGATGAACCATCGAAGTAGATGCAGAAGAGCACGCCTTCGTAACCCATGTCAGGTGTTGTTATCTTTTTCTCGATGCTATATTGACCTGACTGGTTGTATGACTGTGACCATACTGTATTCCATGTGTAACCGTTTGTTGTTGATGTGGCGATGCCTATGGTGCTCACCGCTCCGCTGTAGTTTTCGAAATAGTGGTCCATCTTGACAACGAGGTTCTGGATGCCTGTCAAGTCGACTGGCGCTGATATGATGCGGTTGCATCCCGAGAACTGAGGACTCCAGTTGAGTCTTAATTCGTTGGCGTCGCCTCCTGCATAGTTGGTAGCACTGATGCTCCAGTTGCCTGATGGCTCGCCGTCAGGTCCCATGGTGGTCCAGCCTTCTGGCATAGTGGCAGCGTCGAACGATTCGTTGATGACGTGAGTGAATGGGTCTTGTGCAAAGATTGCTACTGAGAACAATAATGCGATTGCTAATAATGATATCTTTTTCATTTCTTAATAAATCTCTTAACTGATTCGCCGTTTTCTGTTGTGACTTTCATCAAATACATTCCGTTGTTGAGCTCGCTTACGTTGATAGAGTTGCCGTTGTATTGTGTAGTCTGATATACTCTCATTCCTAACATATTGTATATGTTAATTTCTCTAACATCTTCATTAGTGCTGATGTAGAGATAGTCATCGACAGGGTTAGGGTAGATGCCGAAGCTTATTTCGTTTTCTTCTACTGAAATTGAAGTCTGACCGATAGTTTTGAAAAGTCCTACTGATTCTTTTCCGTCTTCGTATAAAGCAACTACTTCAACAGCGTAATATCCGTCGGCGTCGTCGAGGACGTATGTCATGTCGTTGTCTTCTTTAACGATATCGCCATTGACGATGAGTCGGTAAGCGCGAGGGCTGCCTTGTGCTGGTGCTTCCCATGAAACATTGATCTTGTCGCCTTTTTCTAATTTGAGGTTTTGTGCTGGATAAGCGTGGTCGGTGTATTCATACATGAAGCTGCTGTTGAATACTTCTCTTGTCTGATAGTCTTGAACCCATACTGCAACTTCGAGGTCGCTCAATTCTTCGACATTGGTTTGTGCCATATCGTAAGAATATTCGAAGTGTTTCACTTCATATTCGTTGAGGCTGATTGTCTCGCCAGCTGTTCCGCTTAACATCTTCATCATGATATGGAAGAATTCTGTCTCATGATATTCAACGTTTTCCACAGTTCTCTTTTCATTGGCGTTGACGAATAATCTTACGTCATTTAAGTCGATATATGACATGACATCCAACTTGACGTTGATGACGCTGCCTTCGATATCGAAAGCGCCTTTGATGTTGACGAATGCTGGTGTTGTATATCTTGCGTCTAATTCTTCTTGTGTAACAGCAAAATATTCATTGTCTTTGCCGTCGAAGAACAATTGTGGAACGTAACCTACGCCGTAGTAGTTCTTTCTTGCACCTGCTTCTGCTGTGTAGTAATCGTCGCCTGTGCCAGGGAAGTTCATGGCATATTTGGTATAAGTGAATTTGCCAGGGTTGTTGTCGGTCAAAGTCTTCATGTTGCCGTTGAGCAATCCGCAGTTAGCGCATGTTGAACTTGAGAACTGTTCGAACATTGGGATTCTCTGTGTGCCGCCGACAGCGATGTCGAGTGCCTTGGTCAAGGTGTTGTTTGTGGTGTTTTCATCGTC
Organism: Bacteroidales bacterium; assembly: GCA_017561025.1. Taxonomy (GTDB): domain Bacteria; phylum Bacteroidota; class Bacteroidia; order Bacteroidales; family F082; genus Limimorpha. The sequence goes on from JAFZDU010000046.1 coordinate 16,901, forward strand.
TGTGCCATTGACAGAAGTGATGGTGACTTTCACTGTGTATGATGCTGGTTGGAGATAAACCTTTTCTTCGAAAGAGAATTTTTGGATGTCGAACTTAGCAATGTTAGCATCGAATGATTCGGTGACGGTGATGCCGCCTACTTCATATTTCGCTTCGAAAGAAGTGATGTCGTTGGCGCCTGTGTTTTGTACTGAGAAGTCGATGTCTATTTTTCCTGAAGGCAAGATGTCGTGCATATCGATGCTTTCAACCTTAGCGTCGTTGTTTTCTATTGTCACGATTTCGAAATCATCGAAGTACCATCCGTTAGTATTGGTGGTGTTGCCTTGATAGTAGATACAGAACTTGACGTTTGCTTTGCCCATGTCGGCATTGCTGATGTTTTCGATGACTGTATACTGACCTTCTTCAGAGTAGGTGTGAGTCCAAGCGCTGCTCCATGTGCTGCCGTTTGTTGAAGTGGCGATACCGATGATAGCGTTTGCTGATTTCTTCTTGAAATAATGTCTGAAAGAAATGGTGACGCTGCTCATACCTGTGAGGTCGATAGGTTTTGTGATGATACGAGTGATACCGACTGCCTGTGGATCTGGGCTGAGCATCAATTCGTTGGCTTCGCCGCCGGCGTTGTTGGTCTGTGAGATGACCCAGTTGTCGGCGCCTGTGTCTGTTGTTGTCCATCCTTCTGGCAATGATGCTGAATCGAAGGTCTCTCTTAAGTGAATCGCTCTGCTCTGAGCGAAGACTGCTGTTGTAAACAACAATGCTAATGCAAGTAGTAATGATTTTTTCATGACGTTTTTTTGTTTAAGTCACAATGACACAAAGACTCAAAGTCGCAGAGAAAAATAACTCTGTGTCTCTGAGTCTTTGCGACTCTGCGTCTTTAATTTTTAATAATTCTTATAATGCTATTTTCTTTTTTTGTCTTGATTTCTACGAAGTAAATTCCTGAGTTATATCCACTCATATCAACACTGACCGTTGTCTGTTGTCTGTTGTCTGTTGTCATTTTAACTCCAACAACATTGTAGACGTTGACTTCAGTGATGATTTCGTTTGCATTGATGTATAAGATGTCGTCGACTGGGTTTGGATATATTTGGAAGTTGTTTTCAAATTCTGAAATTGACTCGCCTTTAATTTCAAATTCAAATGTTTCTGACTGTTCTGACTCGCCGTTTTCACATACTGAAGCAACTGTGAAATAGTGTGTTCCTTCTTCGTTGAATCCTTTGACGTATGATGTCTCTGCTGTCGTGTCTAATTTTTCGCCGTCGAGATAAACAACATATTCGTTAGCGTTGTCGGCAGCGTCCCATGTCATGGTGACTTTGAAGTAGTGGTCGAATCCTTCAGCGTCTTGTTCTATGGTAGCGTTGAGGTTGGCAGGAGCGTTGCAGATGATTTCTTCTTCTTCACCGCCGAGGTCTATTGTTCCGGCGAGGCTCACCGACTGTTTGTCGTTTTCATATTTAGCGATGATGCTGACGACTTTAAGACCAGCGGCGCCGTTGAGGAATAAAGAGTGTTCTGTTGTGTTTTCTGCTTTCAATTCGTTGTTGACGTAGACGTCGTATCCTACAGGAGCGCCTTGTGCCGGTGCTTCCCATGTGATATTCAGACCTTCCTCGCTTCCTTCAAGTTGAAGGTTTTGTGCAGGATAAGGATGGTCGGTGTATTCGTACAAGAAATGACTGTTGAAGATTTCGTATGAGACGTAGTCTTGTGCCCATACTGCCACCTCGAGGTCTGTCGCTTCTTCCATGAAGGTGCTGCTCATGTCGTAGGTGAACTCGTAGTGTTTAGTCTCGCCCACTTGGAATGTTGTCGCTGTTCCTTCGGCGTCGTCGAGCATCTTCATCATGATGTGATGGAACTCTGTCTCGCCGTTGTAACCTACGTTGCCTGTCGTTGTCTTTTCGTTTACTGACACGTATATTCTTGTCTCAGGCATATTGACGAGTGCCATGACGTCGGCGCTCACTGTGATGGTGTTGCCGTCCATGTTGAAGGCGCCTTTGATGTCGATGTATGAAGGAGTGCTGAGGCGTTCGTTGAGGAGGTTCTGTGTGATGGAATAACCGCCTTGGTCGATGCCGTCGATGAAGAGCTGAGGAGCGCCTGTCACGTTATAGTATGACTTTCTTGTCAATCCTTCTTCGGTGCAGTAGGCGTCGCCTTCGAGAGGCCAGTTCATCGGATATTTGGTGTAGGCATATTTGCCAGGGTTGTTCTCTGTCAATAACGCCATCGCTTCGTTGACCATGACGCATGGAGCGCATGTTGAGCTGGAGAAGTGTTCTATCATCGGAGTTCTCTGTACTGTTCCGATGGCCGCTTTGATGTCTTTTGTTATGACGTTGTCGTATGTGACGTCTTCTTCGCCATTGACTTTCAAGATTGATAATGTCAATGTGTATGCGCCTGGAGCTACGCTGACAGGAGCGCTGAAGACGAAGTCGCCTTTCATTGTTGAACTGAGGTTGGTTTGGAATGTCTCAACGACAGGAGTCTTGTCGTCGATCTGATAGCTCGCTTCGAAAGAAGTGATGTTTTCCACGCCTATGTTTTGTACTTTGAAACCAACTTGGTTGTCTTCGATGCCCACGATGTTAGGGAAGTCGATCAAGAGCATGCTGAGGTTGAGTTGGTCTAAGGTATATACTTCGATGTCGTCGAAATACCATCCGTTCATGTTGTTGGAGTCGCCGGTATAGAAGATACAGAACTTGACGTTTTCCTTGCCCATGTCGCTTGTTGTCACGTTGGCGACGATGCTGTGCTGACCTTGGTTAGGAGTGGAGTATGTCTCTTGCCATGCGATGTTCCATGTGGCGCCGTTGTCGGATGATGTCGCCACGCCCATCTGATGAGGCACGTTTTGGTAGTTGTCGAGGAAAGCCTTGAATGAGAATATCACTTCGTTGACGCCTGTGAGGTTGACGGCAGGGGAGACGAAGCGTGCTGTTCCGTTGAAGGCAGGTCTCCAGTAGAGTTTCAGTTCGTTAGGTTCGCCGCCAGCCTGATGTGTTGGCCATATCTCCCAGTTTTCGGCAGCGTCGCCTTCAAAAGTCCAATCGGAGGGAAATTCGTCCGATTCAAAGAATTGTCTTAAATACGAAATTCTGCTTTGTGCCGACATCATGACAGAGAGCATCAAAGCAACAGCTAGAAGTAAAGTTTTTCTCATTGATTTATTATAAATTAAAAACGCGCGCAAAGATAATAAAAATGGCAAAAGACTAAAGGCAAAAGACTAAAGTTTTTTTAATTAGGAATTAGGAGTTAGGAATGATTTTTTGAACCATTGAACTCTGAACTTTGAACCTTAAACCCTACACTTTTCTGAGATTCTGAAGTTCTGAAATTCTGAGTTTCTATTTTGGGCGTTCCGGCAAGCCGTCGGGCTTTCCGCTATATCTTTTTCCGCTTCGTCTCCGCCTTCGCGAAAAAAGGATGCCGCTCCAATCCCTAACGCTTTGGAGAACTCTAGAAATTTAGAATTCTAGAAATTTAAAGTTCTAAGATTCTAAAAAAGTCCTGAAAGGACGTCAGTTCCCAGGCAGGCGGTGAAGTGCGAAGCACGGAACCCCTGCAATATAAGATTATACCATAATCAGAGTGCCGAAGGTACGACAGAAAATCAGTCATCAAAAGCATATCTTTCATCATATTGTATTTCGTATGCTTTTAAAAACGATTCATATTCTTCACGAAATGACATTGTTTTGTGATGTTGTGATTGGTTTTTGACATAGTTTATCGTTTTGTCAAGCAAGGTCGGACTAACAGAGAATGCGCCATATCCTTCTTGCCATGCAAACTTGTCATAATATGAATCAATGGATTTTAGCCATCTGCTGCTATCTGATTTGATGTTTTTCACAAAGTCAGATAGTGTTTTCGTTTTAGGTAATGATGCCACTATATGAATATGATCAGTAACACCTCCGACATCCATTGTAACACCACCAGTCCTATTAATGATTCCTCCAATATATGAGAAGATTCTTTTCAAATCATTTTCTCTCATTCTTATCCCATTGCTTTTCACATGGAATATGATATGTACATTTATTTTCACTAATGCGCTAGCCATATTTATTTTGGTTTTTCTGTCATCCTTTCAGGACTTTGATTCTACTTGGTTCTCGTTTGCAGGGATTCCGCACTACGTGCTACATCACCTGCCTGGGAACTGTCGCACCTTCGGCGCTTATCCCATATTTTATCCTGCAAAAATAACAAGCAATTAAATACCATTGAGTTAAAATATTTTAAGAAATAAAGATTGTTGAAAAATTATTGCAAAAACAAAACGTATCAATGATAATTTGTTAATGTTTATTAATCATCAGTACGCCTTATAATTATTGTATGAAACAAATCTATATTCTTTTAATTTTCCACCTTCATCTTTCCATTTTCAATTCAAAAAAGTTCCGAAGGAACGACAGTTCCCAGGCAGGCGGTGAAGCGCGAAGCACGGAACCCCTGCAATATAAGATTATACCATAATCAGAGTGCCGAAGGTACGACAGAAAAAAATATTTCTAGAGCCGTAACGCCCAATATAAAAACTACAAGACTCTGAATTTCTTTACATATTTTCCTTTTCATAAGGAAAGATTTTGGGTGTTTTTTCCTTTTCATAAGGAAAGAAAAAAGGACTAGAGAAAAGATCCTCTCTTCCCTCTAGTCCCTCTAATCCCTCTAATCCCTCTAGTCCCCAAAAATCTTCGTAATATCTTTCGCTTCTGTCTTTCTGATGATGGAGCTTCTGTATTTGCTGACGGTGTTTTCTCTTAGTTTCAGTATGTTTGCTATGTCCTTGACGCGGAACGAGAAGAACGACAGCATGCATACCGACAACTCAGTGTCTGTCAGTTCTGGATATGTCTTCTTCAGTTTGTCGAGGGCATCGGGATATACGGAGGTGAATTCTTTGAGTATCTCTTGATACATATTGTCGTTTTGCTCGCGATATATCATCTGTACGTGCTGCTGTAGGGCGTTGTCAGCTATGTCTTTCTGCTTGTTGAGGTTTTTCTTGTTCCTTCTGAAGATGTAAGTCAGTGATGCTACTGTCGTCGCTGCGGCTATCAATGATATTGTGACGAGCAGTCTTTTTTTCTTTTTGTTTTTCTGTTCGCGCAAGGCGTTGAGTTTGTTGTCAATTCCCAACTTCATATCTTCGTAAAGTTTCGTTAACAACATAGCATCATTATTTTTATCAATATTTGTTTTTGTATACGATTTGTAGAACTGCTGGCAGAATGCCACACTGTCGGGTTTGTTTTCAATCTCGTAAATATGTTCTGCCAACGCCATAATGGCACCACGAACCACGTCATTAGTTTCTATATCAAGTACTTTCAATAGGTAAGGCTTGGATTTCAATTTGTAAGGCGAATGATACATCAATATTCCAAGAGCCATGGAGTCGTTTTTTGTATCTATTCCATGTCTGCTTTTGAAGTTTATGGCATCATGTGTTGTTTCAAAGCATTCTTCATATTTTTTCTGATAATAAAACACTTTGGATATGTTGTGTTGATATACGATGTAATCTTCAAAATCATCATGAATAGTATCGATATAAGGTCTTGCCAAATTGAGATAATATAATACTGAGTCTGCTTCTGACTGTAAGAAAACTCCTGCAATTCGTAAATATATTCTTGGTATCCATGCGCTGTCGATTACCATCTGCTGATAGTATAAGGAACGTCTCCAGGCGCTTAATCCAATGTATGATGTTTGAGCGTGTTCTAATATCACTCCTATTTGATAGTAAGTTCTTGAAAGCAGGTGCTTTTCATCTTTACTCATATCTTCGGGAAGGTCTTCCAACAGCAATATCGTCTCGCAGAATTTTTCAAAAGCTTCCACCATACTGTCGTTGCAGTTCAAGTCGGTGCCGCTTGTAAGAAAATGGAAACCTTCGTCATAAGTAACCATCGCTTTTTGCAGTCTTTCAGATATATCTTGTTTATTTTCTATTTTGCACGAATTAAAAACGACAACTGTGATGATAAAAAACAAAACAGATATAGAATAAAGATGCCTTTTCATAAAATGAGATTTTCTTACAAAGATAATAAAAATGGCAAAAGGCTAAGACTAAAGGCGAAAGTTTTTTAGTTAGGAGTTAGGAGTGATGAAGTAATGAAGTGATGTAGAAAATTCCTGAATTCCTGAACTCCTTATATCCTCAAATCCTCAGTTCCTACTTAACCCATTTCCCGCTCTCCACTTCCTTCATTCCTAATACCTCATTCCTAATTCCTAATTTCCAAACATAAGTTCCACTTTGCCAATTAGAAGCATCTACTGAAGTGACGTCGTCGGTTATTTCCTGTTCATGGATTTTTCTTCCTTGTAAATCATAAACACTTAAAACAGCATTTCTCAAACCAGTTCTTATGTTCATCACATCGCCACCTGGATTTGGATAAGCGACAGCAAGATGAAGATTATGAGCGTGAGCTTCTTCTATGTTGTCAGGATTAAATGCTGATGCGGGGAATTTGGTGATATAATAATAATCGGTATCAGAATTAAGATCATCTGCATAACCACAAATTATAACACCCTGATCTTCTGTAATGTGAATGCTGAATACAGCCGTAGCAATTTCTTCATCTTCTGAAATATCATAATATAATGTTGATATATTGCCAAACTCACTATCCAGACGTTCAATCATAACATACGAATTTGACGGAATTACATACCCTTTACACAATTGGTAAGTAAAGAAAATCGTATTGTCATCTGCTATGTCAACGCCACAATAAGTAGCACTTGCATCCCAATCTTGCGTACCTCTGTGACAGTATCTTTCTATTGTAAGATTATCGGATACAGTATTGATGTCGTCATTTATCTCATATAATCTACAATCATTATACCTGGTGCTTCCGTCAGTATCATCTTTGTCTGAAACAAGATAGGTTGTATTATGGTCACTACGTTTTACCGCTATATTGTATAAATACTCGCCTGGATATCCACCACAGTTTTTGCAGTCAATGTACTTCGTCGTTATATAATTAAAATCCAAATCATAATATTTTACAGATCCCTGTACAAAAGCACTTTCGCCTCCAGCCCTATCGAAAGAATAGTACATATAATGACTGCCTGTTTTTATTATTTGATTTCTACGGTGACTTGTTTGCCATGACCCGCCACCAGCCCCTAAATCATATCCTTTCTTATTTAAAAACTCACCATCAAAATTCATTCTAAAGAAGAATAATGAATCATTGCCTCTATAATCTGGACTTTTGCTGACACTTTTGACGTATGCACCAACTATATCTCCTTCATCTTCAAATGCAGAGATTATAAATATGTTTCCACTTGTTTCATTTGGCCACATATCCCACATAAGGTCACCTCTAAATTCAAAAGTGTCTATAGGATAGCTATGTTCGTAACTTTTTTCAACCTGGAGATTTTCATCCAATTTGTACAAGCCGATTATGGCGTCGGTTGGAGGATTGTCAAAATTTTTAAAATAATTGAAATATGTATAATCATGGTCTGGTCCAAATGTTGTTAAAGCAAACAAATCTCCTTCGCTGTTTTCAAAAAGAAAAGGTGCTCTTGATGTTCCTAAATATCCTTCCTTGTAGATATAGTTTTTTGAAAGTTCAGTTCCATCGGATGAGATTTTTACCACGCCTGGGTGTCCAGAATAAAAATCACCATAACCACTTCTGTAATAATAACAAGAAGGGACTCCTATATTGCCGTCTGACAACTCTTTTACTTCAAAGAATTTCGTACATTCATAATCGTCATTATTATATTCAAAAACATTCTCCCATTCTTGAGAAAAGGTATTGTTCCATAATAAGAAAACCAATGCTAAAAGTGCTAAAGTTTTTTTCATATTTTATTAGTATTTATTTTGTTAGAAACTCAAAACCTCAGAATCTCAGAAGAACCATAAACTTTGAACTTCTGAATTCTTGTCTGTAAATTTAGAGAAAAAAAACTATTTGATGCGGATAGGCTTTGTTTTCCATATTATTTTTATTTATGTTTAATATATCAATGAATTACAAAGTCATTTTCCATATTGTTCAATAGTCCGTTGGGATGAAAATATTGATTTTTCGGGTGAAAAATCAGGTGGTTTTAAGGAAAAAGCAACGCTCGGGAAGTTGAAAATTGAAAATTAACTTTCAGTTTTCCACTTTCCGCTTTCAATTCAAAAATCTGTCGTACCTTCGGCACTTTGATTAATGTCCGGTCATAATTGCAGGCATTCCGAGCTTCGCTCTCCATACCTGCCTATAGTCTGTCGTTCCTACGGAACTAGAGAAAAAGAGGAACTAGAGAATTTAGAGTATCTCAACTCTGTCCCTCTAGTTCCTCAAAAAATTCTGAAGTTCTGAGATTCTGAGTTTCTTATTTTAAAACAACCTTCTTAACCGCGTTTCCGTTTACTGTCTCAATGTTAAAGAAATAAATTCCTGTGTTATATCCTGAAATATTGATTTCTATTTCATTGGCGCTGACTTCAATCTCTTCCACCATCATGCCTAAACAGTTGTAAACCTTAACTGTTGTGAGCTGTGTGCCCTGAGCTGTGAGTCTTACAAAGTCTCTCGCTGGGTTAGGGTAGATGCTGATGTCGTTTGCTGTTATCTCATTAACATTGTCGTCGATGCCGATGATCTTGGCGACTGGCACTGATGTTCCGTTTTCGTAGATGGCAACGACTTCTGCTGTCTTATGTGTCTGGTTTGCATTGTCTTTGACATATTCCAACGCGTTGATGTTTTCTGCTTCGAGGGTACCGTTGACATAGACGTTATATCCAACAGGATTTCCTGCCTCAGGAGCGCTCCAGCTTATTCTGAGAGCGCTGCCGTTCATAAGAGCGCTCATATTTCTCACTGGATAGACATGTACGTCGCTTTCGTATGCATAGTGACTGTTATAGACTTCCATCGTCTCGTAGTTCTGTAACCACAACGCTACTTCCAAGTCGTCCATCTCTTCCACGTTGGTCGATGTCATGTCGAAGGTGAATTCGAGGTGTTGGTATTCGCCGGCCTTGATACTCATAATGTTGCCGTTGGCGTTTCCCAACATCTTCATCATGACGTGATGAAACTCTGTCTCGCCGTTGGTGCTTGCATTGCCTGTTGTTGTCTTCTCGTTGACGGTGATGAACGCTCTCACTTCTTCCATATTGATGTATGACATGAAGTCGGCTGCCACCTCGATGGTGTTGCCTTCGATGCTGAATGTTCCTCTCACGTCGGCGAATGCTGGTGTTCCTTGACTTGCCACGAAGCTGTCTTCCGACACTGCGCTGTAGCCTTGGTCGACGCCGTCGAGGAAGGTCTGTGGCACGCCCATGACGTTGTAATATGTCATTCTTGTTCCGCCTTCTTCAGTGAAGTAAGGGTCGCCTAAGCCTGGACCGTTAGAGGTGTATTTGGTGTAGGTGTATTCGCCTTCGTGGTTTTCGGTGAGTGTCGCCATGAGAGTGTTGACAGCGACGCAAGGACCGCATGTCGAACTTGAGAAGTGTTCTATCATCGGTGTTCTCAGTGTCTGACTCAATCCTGATGCTATCTCTTTGCTTAAGACGATGTCGGTGAGTTCCTCGTCGCTGTCGTTAAGCTTGGTCACTTCTATTGTGAGATCGTATTCTTCGCCTGGAGCGAAGTTGTATTTAGAACTGAAAGTGAGTTTCTTATATTCTAATGAAGGTATGTTGGAGAAGAATGTCTGTGACTCTGTCTCTCCGTTGACGGTGTATGTCGCTACGAGCGACTCTATTGGGCTGTTGCCGGTGTTGTACACTGTGAACTCGATGGCGCGAGGTCCGAATTTTACGTTGTTAGGCACGTCGATGCTTGTGAGTTCCACGTTGAGGTCTTGTACTGTATAAACCTCGAAATCGTCGAAGTACCAGTTGCTGATATTATTGGAGTTGCCTTCGAAGTAGAAGCAGAACATGACGTTGCTTTTCCCCATGTCGGGACTTGTTATGTTCTCGAGGACAGTATGTTGTCCGTTGGCGTCATATTGTTGTGACCATACTTTATTCCATGTGCTGCCGTTGTCGGATGAGGTGGCGACGCCGACTGTAGCGGTGTTGCTTCCGAAGAATGAAGGGTAATGTTTCAACGACATGATAGCTGAGCTTACATCAGTCAAATCGACGGCAGGAGACACGAAACGAGCGACGCCGTTGAAAGGAGGTGTCCATTGAAGGTTGAGTTCGTTAGGTTTGCCGCCGGAGATGTTACTCGTGGAGATGTACCAGTTGTTGGTGCCGCTGCCCATTTTTGTCCATCCCTGAGGCAATGTCGATCCGTCAAAACTTTCGTTGATGATGTAGATGTTTTCCTGTGAAAATACTGATAAAGAAAACAATAACGCAATAGCTAAAAGTAAAGTCTTTCTCATTGATTTATTAAATATTAAAAACGATGGCAAAGATAGGAAAAAAGGCAAAAGGCAAAAGGCAAAAGGCAAAAGTTTTTTTGGGATGGAGTGATGGAGTAATGGAGTAATGAAGTAATGGAGTAATGGAGTGATGAGGTAATGTAGAGACGTTTCAATGATTCCTATAAAATAAACACTCATTGAAGCGTCTTGTTAATGAGGAATTAGGAATTAGGAGTGATTTTTTGAACCATTGAACCATTGAACTCTGAACTATTTCTAAGATTCTAAAAAAGTCCTGAAAGGACGACAGTCCCCAGGCAGGCGGTGAAGTGCGAAGCACGGAACCCCTGCAATATAAGATTATACCATAATCAGAGTGCCGAAGGTACGACAGAAACTTACTGCTGACCGCCAACTTTCAACTTTCAATTCAAAAAAAAGACTAGAGAAAAGATCCTCTCTTCCCTCTAGTCCCTCTAATTCCTATGTCCCTCTAAACCCTCTAGTTTCTCTTTCCCTCAAACTCCTCTTTCACATATTCATAGAAATGAGCGTATGCAGTGCACATATATGGTCCTATCCATAGGAATCCTATGCAGAGAGTGATGATTCCGAGGAATATCCATCCTATGAATGAAAGTCCCAAGCAGAACAGCTCCCATTTGTGTCCTTTCATCATCTCCATACTACGTTCTATGGCAGCATTGTATTTGAGTTCTGGATTGTCTCTCATGATATAATAAACCATGCTATATGAGAGAGCTTTGATTATACCTGGCACTATTAACAACAATGACCATAATAAGACATAAATTCCCATCAAAAGACCGGTGAGTACTACGCCTCCGTAGTTTTTGAAACCATCGAACATGCTTTCAATATTTATTTTTTCTCCTGTGCGAATAAATCCAAGAAAGGCTACTTCATAACCATATTGAATCGGTAATGCGACTAAAAGTGTCAATAGTGCACTGACTATGTCTGATTTCACGCCAATGCCATTTATTACTAATGCGATAAGAAAATAACTAAATGAGAACAATACTACATGTTTCCAGTTGCCGGTGAGTTGAGCCCAAGCTGCATCTCTGAAGTGTTTTGCATTCATTTTCATAATTTTTTTAGGGGATTTCTATAAATTCCCCTTTAGGTTTATAAATAATTGATAAAAAAAGGAGTGACGAAGTATATTCACTCCATCACTCCTTTACTTCATAACTACATTGCTATATTATAATTTAACAACTTTACGTGTAGCTGTTCCGTTTTCTGTGTTAACTTGAACGAAATAGATACCAGTGTTGTAGTCGTTCATGTTGATTTCAACTTCGTTGCCTGCAACTTCGATTCTTTCAACCAATACGCCAACGCTGTTGTAAACGCTGATTTCGTTGATGCTGTTGCCTTGGATCATGACAACATCCTTAACTGGGTTAGGATAGATTACGAAGCTGTTGTTGAGTTCTTCGATAGAAGTAACTTCGAAATTGAATGGTTCAGATTGTTCTGATTCTCCATTTTCACATACGGAAGCTACTGTGAAATAGTGTGAACCCATTTCATTGAAGCCTGTGATGCAAGCTAAATCTGTTGTTGTGGTCAATATCTCTCCGTCGAGATAAACGACATATTCATTAGCATTATCAGCAGCGTCCCATGTCAAAGTAACTTTATATGTATGGTCGAAATCATAAGCATCTACGTCTACTGTAGCGTTGAGGTTTGTTGGTGCTTCACATGGTGTTTCATCATTGCCTGCTGCTGATGATGAGATTGTAGGAACTGATGATTTGTCGCCGTATAATGCGATAACTTCAGCGATGTTCAATCCTTCAGCGTTAGCTATTGTGTATGACATGTTTGTTGTGTTTTCTTCTTTTACTTCACCGTTGATTTTTACCATATAACCTGTTGGTGTGCCAGCTTCTGGAGCTTCCCATGTAACAACGAGGTCGTTGCCGTCAGCTGTCATTGTGTGGTTTTGTACTGGATAAGCGTGTTCTGTGTATTCGTATGCGAAGTGGCTGTTGTACATTTCTTTTGTTGAGAAGTCTTGTAACCACAATGCAACTTCGAGGTCGTTCATGTCTTCAACGTGTGTTGATGCCATATTGAATGAGAACTCCATGCGTTTGTATTCGCCAGCGTTGATAGCGATTTGGTTGCCGTTAGCGCCGTCTAACATCTTCATCATGACGTGGTGGAATGATGTCTCACCGTTGCTGCCTACGTTGCCTGTTGTTTCTTTTTCGTTAACGACTACGAATGCTCTTACGTTGTCCATTTGTACGTATGACATGAAGTCGGCGATGATATTGATAGTGCTGCCTTCGATAGTGAAAGAACCTCTTACGTCAGCGAATGCTGCTTTGTTGTAATATTGATCTAATGTTGTTTGGTTGCCGCTATTGACATTTTGACCGTCGAAGAACAACATTGGAACAGCGTTAACGCCGTAGTAGTTTCTTCTTGTGCCACCTTCTTCTGTGTAGTAAGCGTCACCAGAACCAGGCCAGTTCATTTGATATTTTGCGTAAGTGAATTTGCCAGGGTTAGCTGCTGTGAGCTGGTTCATTGCGTAGTTGACTGATACACATGGTCCGCATGTTGAGCTTGAGAAGTGTTCAATCATAACTGTTCTTTGTGTCTCGCCTAAAGCAACTAATACTTCTTTTTCTAATTCGTTGTTTGCTGCGTCATCGTCTTCAACGTCGTTTACCTTATTGATAGAGATAGGTAAGTTATATGCACCTGGGTTGTAGAATACTTTTTCTGAGAATGTGAATTGTTTTGAAGCCATTGGTTCGAGGTTGGCTGTGAATGTTTCTGTTACGTCAGAATCACCTTCGATTCCTGAGTTGAATGTTGCTTCAAATGTTTCAATAGCTGTCTTGCCGATGTTTTGTACTGTGAAAGTGATATCTGTGTCGCCAGCGCCTTTCATGCCTGCTACGTCGATGCTTGCCAACTTGAGGTCGAGGTTTTCTTGTGAGAAGACTTCGATGTCATCGAAATACCAGTTGTTGATGTTGTAAGCATCACCGTTGAAGTAAAGACAGAAATATACATTGTTTTTACCCATATCAGGTGTGGTGATGATTTCGTTTACTGTATATTGGCCTGTTGCTGAATAGCTCTTTTCCCATGCTGTGTTCCATGTTGTGCCGTCAGATGATGTAGCAACACCGATAGTGTTGGAACCTGAGTAGTTGTCGAGGTAGTGTTTGAATGAAACAACGAGCTCTTGAGCATTTGTCAAGTCGATAGCTGGAGATACAACGCGTGAGATGCCGTTGAACTGTGGACTCCAGTATAATGTCAATTCGTTGGCTTCGCCGCCAGCTTGGTTGCTTTGTGCGATTGACCAGTTGCCTGTTCCAAGTCCAGAGATTGTCCATCCTGATGGCATTGTTTCACCATCGAAGTGTTGGCTGATGTAACCGGCTCTGTTTTGAGCGAACATTGTTACTGAGAGCAGTAATGCTAAAGCAAATAGTAAAGTTTTTTTCATAATGTTGAATTTTAATGTAGTGGTTCACTTTAATACTCAATCACAATACAGGCAGAACCGCATCTCCCATATCATGATTTTCTTATATGATAAAGATACCGCAAATTTTAAAATTTAATTTCAAAAAAACAACACTTTTTTTGAAAAAATGTTTAAGAAATTCTGAGACTCAAAATCTCAGAAGAACTTTGGACCATTGAACTGTTGAACTTTGGACCTGAATTTCTCATTCCTAATTCCTAATCAAAAAGCCGCACGGCGGTGCGGCTCTACGTGAGATTATCTTAATAATTGGGATATTATACCCCTGAAATTCTAAATTCCTAAACTGAGGTCGCTGAGCTTGTCGAAGCGCCGAATATTGTGCCTTCGACAAGCTCAGGCACCTACCACCCTGAACTCCTAAAAAAACTTCTGAGATTCTGAAGTTCTGAGATTCTGAGTTTCTTATTTTATAACTACCTTCTTAATAACGTTTCCGTTCTCAGTCATAACATTGAAGAAATAAATTCCTGTGTTATAGTCTGAAATATTGATTTCTGCTTCATTAGCGTTGACTTCAATCTCTTCAACCATCATTCCTAAACAGTTGTAAACCTTAACTGAATTGATGTTGTCGTTTCCAGAAATCTTGACGAAGTCTTTTGCTGGGTTAGGGTAGATGCTGATTTCAGCAGTTGCTTCGTTTTCTGCTATGTTAACATTGTTGCTGTTGAAACATTTTACAACGCTAACAGATGTTTTGCCGACTCCGTATAATGCTATAACTTCAACCAATACTATAGGTTTGTTTGTATAGTAGCTTATTGATGTTTCTTGAGTGTTGCTTTCTAACATTACGCCATCAACATATACTTTGTATCCTGTTGGTGTTCCTTGTTCTGGAGCGCTCCATGAGAATGTTCTAGCACCTGGACCTGTTGTTGTTTCAACGAGATTTTGAACTGGGTAGTAGTGGTCGGTGTATTCATAAGCGAATTTGCTGTTGAATACTTGTTTGTTGCTTAGGTCTTGTAACCATAATGCTACTTCGAGGTCGTTCATGTCTTCTACGTGTGTCGATGACATGTCGAATGAGAATTCTAATCTTTGGTAGTTGCCTGGTTCGATGCTTATTGTGTTTCCGTCAGCGCTGTCTAACAACTTCATCATGACATGGTTGAATGAAGTTTCACCGTTGCTGCCGACATTGCCTGTTGTTTCTTTTTCGTTGACAGAAACGAAAGCTGCTACATTTTCTAATTTTATGTATGACATGAAGTCGGCTGTTATGTTGATAGTGTTGCCTTCAACCTTGAAAGCGCCGCTGATGTTAGCGTAAGCTGGATTGTTGTTTTCCATTTCTAACAAGCTTTGAGCTAAGCTGGCGTTGATTTGTTCACCATTGAATATTACTGTAGGAACAGCATCACAAGAGTAGTAAACTCTTCTTGTTTCACCATCTTGTGTGTAGTATGCGTCACCATTGCCAGGCCAGTTCATTTGATATTTTGTGTAGGTGAATTTGCCAGGATTGTTTGTTGTGATTTGGTTCATTGTGTAGTTTACAGAGACACACGGTCCGCATGTTGAACTTGTGAAATGTTCAATCATAGTAATTCTTTGGGTGCTGCCCCATGCTGCGAAGACGTCTTTGCTCATGGCGTTGTTGCCCGCGTTGTCGTCAACTTCACCATTAACCTTTTCTATTTCCACTTCGATGTTGTAATATGTATCTTGTGGTAATGCTTGGATTAAAGCATCGCTTATATAGCTGAATGCGATTTGTTTTGTTGCTAATGATTCTATTGTTTGGTTGATAGTTGCACTAACTGGTTCTTCCCAACCTGTAACGTCAACTGTAACGTCAAAGTTGTTAACTGTTGTCTTGCCAGTATTTTGTACAGTGAATACTATCTCTGTTTCTCCTGTAGGGATGATTTCTGGAATGTCGATGCTGAGGAGTTTAAGGTCGAGGTCTTCTTGTAAGAAGATTTCAAAGTCGTCGAAGCTCCATCCGTTAACGTTGTATGAGTTGCCTTCGTAGAACAAGCAGAATAAAACATTGTTTTTACCCATGTCAGGTGTTGAGATGCTTTTGTTAATAGTTGCTCCGCCTGACATGTCGTATGTTTGTTCCCAACCTGTATTCCATGTGTTTCCGCCGTCTGATGATGTAGCGATACCGATTTTACTTGCACCGCTATAGTTGTCGAGGTAATGTTTGAAAGAAACTATAACGCCATTAACACCTGTTAGGTCAACAGGTGTCATAACGATACGTGATATGCCGTCGAAGCTTGGGTTGTAGTATAAAAACAATTCATTTGGAGTGCCGCCAGCATAGTTTGATGCAGATACATACCAGCTGCTGGTACCCATGCCTTGAATAGACCATCCTTCAGGGAGGTCATCGCTATCGAATGATTCTTGAATGAAAACAGTTCTGGTTTGTGCGAACATTGTCATTGAAAGCAATAATGCTAGTGCAAATAGTAAAGTTTTTTTCATATTGTTAAATTTTAATGCATGGTTCACTTTAATATCAATCACTAATAGGCTGAACCTATCTCCTATGTCATGACTTCCTTATATGAAAGGATACCGCAAATTTTAAAATTTAATTTCAAAAAAACAACACCTTTTTTTAAAAAAAATCAGAAACGCCTAAACTCAAAATATCAGAAGAACTTTGGACCATTGAACTTTTTAGTGATGGAGTTAATGTAGAGACGTTTCAATGATTCCTATAAAATAAACACACATTGAAGCGTCTAGTTAATGAGGAGTTAGGAATGATTTTTTGAACCATTGAACCATTGAACTTTGAACCTTAAACCCTACACTTTTCTGAGATTCTGAAGTTCTGAATTTCTGAGTTTCTTTTCTGGGCGTTCCGGCTATCGCCGTCGGGCTTTCCGCTATATCTTTTTCCGCTTCGTCTCCGCCTTCGCGAAAAAAGGATGCCGCTTCAATCCCTAACGCTTTGGAGAACTCTAGAAATTTAAAGTTCTAAGATTCTAAAAAAGTCCTGAAAGGACGTCAGTTCCCAGGCAGGCGGTGAAGTGCGAAGCACGGAACCCCTGAAATAAAGATTATACCATAATCAGAGTGCCGAAGGTACGACAGAAAATCAGTCATCAAATATTTATTTTGGTTTTTCTGTCGTCCTTTCAGGACTTTGATTCTACTTGGTTCTCGTTTGCAGGGATTCCGCACTACGTGCTCCATCACCTGCCTGGGAATTGTCGCACCTTCGGCGCTTATCCCATATTTTATCCTGCAAAAATAACAAGCAATTAAATACCATTGAGTTAAAATATTTTAAGAAATAAAGATTGTTGAAAAATTATTGGAAAAACAAAACGTATCAATGATAATTTGTTAATATTTATTAATCATCAGTACTCCTTATAATTATTGTATGAAACAAATCGATATTCTTTTAATTTTCGATTTTCATCTTTCCATTTTCAATTCTAAAAAAGTCCTGAAAGGACGTCAGTTCCCAGGCAGGCGGTGAAGTGCGAAGCACGGAACCCCTGCAATATAATATTATACCATAATCAGAGTGCCGAAGGTACGACAGAAACTTACTGCAGGTCGCCAATTTTCAATTCAAAAAAAGACTAGAGAAAAGATCCTCTCTTCCCTCTAGTCCCTCTTAACCCTCAGAAAAATCCTGACACCCTGAATTCCTGAAATACTCAAAAAGTTCTTATCTGATAAGAACTTTTTGAATACGGTTTCCGTTCTCAGTCATAACATTGAAGAAATAAATTCCTGTGTTATAGTCTGATGTGTTGATTTCTGCTTCATTAGCGTTGACTTCAATCTCTTCAACCATCATTCCTAAACAGTTGTAAACCTTAACTGAATTGATGCGGTCGTCTCCAGAAATCTTGACGAAGTCATTAGCTGGGTTAGGGTAGATGCTGATGTTGTTTTCTGTTATTTCGCTTACGTTGTTGGCTTTTGTGACAAGTACAGCAGAACCTACAGAAGTGCCGTTTTCATATACTGCAACTACTTCAACGATGTGTTTGTTGTCGTCTAATAAATAATCGATGGTTTCACTGCTTCCGCCTGAATATGATGTTTCAGTATAGTTTTCTTCAATCAATTCACCATCGAGGTAGATATTATATCCTGTAGGATTAGCTTTTTCTGGTTTGTTCCAATTAATACTAAATGTTACATAATCACCATCAATTCCGGCTGATAAATCTTCAACAGCGTATAAGTGTTCTGTGTATTCCATAGCGAACTTGCTGTTATAGACTTCTTTTGTTGTTTGGTTTTGTAACCACATAGCTACTTCGAGGTCGTTCATGTCTTCGACATGTGTTGATGACATATCGAATGTGTATTCAACGTGTTTGATTTCGCCAGCATTGATGCTCATAGCTTCTCCTTGTGCTGATGTTAACATCTTGAGCATGATATGGTGGAACTCTGTCTCGCCGTTGCTTCCTGTGTTGCCTGTTGTTGTCTTTTCGTTGACAGCGACGTATGCCTTGGCGTTGAAGACATCGCTATATGCCATGAAGTCGGCTGCCAAAGTGATTGTGTTGCCTTCAACTTGGAAAGCGCCTTGGATGTTGACGAATGATTTCTCGTTTAATCTTCTGTCTAATGCCAATTGTGTTACAGGAGCTTCGCTAGTGCCGCCGTCCAAGAATATTGTAGGAACGCTGTTGACGTTGTAGTATGTTCTTCTTGTTCCGCATTCTGCTGTGTAGTAAGGGTCGCCAGTGCCAGGGCCGTTCATTGGATATTTTGTGTAAGTGTATTTGCCTGGGTTAGCTGCTGTGAGTTCTTCCATGGCAGTGTTGACGAAGACGCATGGATAACATGTTGAACTTGAGAAGTGCTCGATCATAGGGATTCTTTCAGCGATGCCGTAACCAACAATGACGTCTTTTGTTGCAGCGTTGTTGTTCATGTCTTGGTCGTCGCCGTTGTTTACCTTATTAATATTGAGGTTGATGGTGTATTCGCCTGGGAATAATGTCACTTTTGTGTCGAATGTGAATTGTTCTGACTCGTATGATGCGAGGTTTGTCTCGAATGTCTGTGTCACTGTCTCGCCGCCTTCAACTTGATAGCTTGCTTCGAAAGATTCGATGGCGTTGGTGCCTAAGTTCTTGGCAGTGAATTTCACTTCCGACTGACCTACGCCTAAGTTAGCGCTGATGTCGAAGCTCTCGACGTTGATGTCGTTGCCTTCTTGAGAATAGATTAAGAAATCATCGAAACTCCAGTAGTTGATGTCGTATGAATTGCCTTCGAAATAGAGAGCAATCATGACGTTATCTTTGCCGATGTCGCTTGTTGTGATGAGTTCGTTTTGTACGTATTGAGCTGTTACTGAGAATGTCTTTGACCATCCGCTGTTCCATGTGACACCGCCGTCAGATGATGTCGCGATGCCTATTGTTGATTCGTTTGAGTAGTTTTCGTAATAATGTTTGAAGGAGATGACGAAGCTTGGGATGTTGCTTAAGTCGAAAGAACCCATTGAGAGATATGATGTTCCTTCAAATTGTGGTTCCCAGAAGAACTCCATTTCCCATGGCATGCCGCCAGCTCTGTTGGTGTTTTGTACCGTCCAGCTGTTGTTGCCGCCGCCATAGACTGCCCATCCTGATGGCATTCCTGAAGTGTTGAACGACTCACTTAAGATGATAGCTCTGCTTTGAGCGAACATTGCTGTTGAAAGCAATAATGCAATTGTAAGTAGTAAAGTTTTTTTCATGATTTAATTTTTTCGTTTAAGGCTTAAGGTTTAAAGTTTAAGGTCTGAAGTGAATCTTGCCACCTTAAACCTTAATCTTTAAACTTTAAACTATTTATTCTACAACTATTTTTTTAATTAAATTTCCTTTTTCTGTCTTAATCTCTACGAAGTAAACTCCTGAGTTATATCCATTCATGTTGATGATAGCTGTTGTCTGTTGTCCATTGACTGTTGTCATCTTCACACCAATGATATTGTATATATTAATTTCAGTGATGTTTTCTTTTGCATTGATGTATAAAATGTCGTTGACTGGGTTTGGATATAATTGGAAATTGTTTTCTAATTCTGAAATTGACTCGCCTTTAATTTCAAATTCAAATGCTTCTGACTGTTCTGACTCGCCGTTTTCACATACTGAAGCAACTGTGAAATAGTGTGTTCCTTCTTCGTTGAATCCTTTGATGTATGATGTCTCTGCTGTCGTATCCAATTTTTCGCCGTCGAGATAAACAACATATTCGTTTGCGTTGCTTGCTGCTCCCCAAGTCATTGTGACTTTAAATGTATATTCGAATCCTTCAGCGTCTTGTTCTATGGTGGCGTTGAGGTTGGCAGGTGCATCGCAAGGTTTTTCTCCTACTTGAGCGCATTCTTCTGCAGAGAATCCTGAGTAGTTGCCGTCGCCGCAATATGTTCTTACGTTGTAGCAATATTGTGTGCCTAATTCGATTTCTGTGTCAACATATTCTGCTGATGCGACTGTTGTCAATAATGTTCCGTTGCGATATAACTGATATTCTTCTGCTCCGTCAACGGCGTCCCATTTTACTGTGATCTTCATATTGTCTTCATCGCCTGTCACTGTGATGTTTTGTGGAGTGTCGCATGATGATACGAAATTGGTGATGCCGATAGATCTTGCGTTGTCATAAACAGCGACTACTTCAGCAGAGAAAATTTCGTCAGCACCATTGATTGTATATGACAATGCTGTTGTGTTGCTTGATACTAACTCGCCGTTGACATAAATCATATATGCTGATGGTGTGCCTGTAGCAGGCGCTCCCCATGTCATTGTATTTCCATTGAGTTCAAGATTTTGTGCTGGATATGGGTGTTCTGCGTATTCGTTCAAATAATGACTGTTGTGGATTTCCTTTGAGTCGTATGTCTGAACCCATACTGCCACTTCCAAGTCGTCGATTTCTTCCATATGTGTTTCTGTCATATCGAAAGAGAAAGCGAAACGTTGATATTCGCCAGCATTGAAGGTTGTCTCGATGCCGTTGATGTCGCCTAACATCTTCATGAAGATATGGTGGAACTCAGTCATTCCGTTGCTTCCTGTGTTGCCTGTTGTTGTCTTTTCATTGATAGACAAGAAAACTCTTACGTTAGGCATGTCGATATAAGAAATGATGTCGGCAGTCACGTTGATTACGTTGCCTTCAACATCGAAAGCGCCTGCGATGTCGACGTATGATGTGGCGTCTAATCTGTCGTCTAACTCTGATTGTGTCACGGCGCCTGACTTGACTTGTCCGTCGAGGGCGATGTTAGGCACGGTGTAGACTCCGTAATAGTCGCTTCTTACGATGCAGTCAG
Source organism: Bacteroidales bacterium (assembly GCA_017561025.1). Lineage (GTDB taxonomy): Bacteria > Bacteroidota > Bacteroidia > Bacteroidales > F082 > Limimorpha. Next base: position 38,168 of record JAFZDU010000046.1, read on the forward strand.
GTGTTGCGTAAGGGTCGCCGATGCCAGGCCAGTTGACAGGGAATTTGGTGTAAGTGTATTCGCCTGGGTTGTTGCTTGTAAGTTCCATCATGGCGTTGTCGACGCCTACGCAAGGTTGGCATGTTGAACTTGAGAAGTGCTCGATCATAGGTGTTCTTTGAACAGTTCTCATATAAGTGTTGAAGTCTTTGGTCATGCTGTTGTTGCTTGGTTCTGCGTCGCTCGCGCCGTTCACGCTGACGATATCGACTTTAACAGAATAAGCGCCTGCAACGAGACCTGCTGGTGTCTGGAATGTGAATTGCTTGTTGTTTGATGATGCGAGGTTGGTCTCGAAAGTCTCAGTAACAGTCTCGAATCCTTCAATCTCGTAACTCGCTTCGAATGATGTCACCGTCTCTTGTCCTGTGTTGTTCACAGTGAAGCTGATGTCGACCATTCCTGCAGGAACGATGCTGTTGACATTGACTGCAGACATCTGGAGGTCGGCGCCTCCTTCGCTGCCGCCTTGTGTGAAGATGCAGATGTCGTCGAAATACCATTTGTTGAAGTTATATGTGTTGCCTTCATAAAACATACAAATCAAAACGTTGTTCTTACCCATGTCGGAAGTGCTGAAAGTCTCGTTGATGTTGTATTGTCCTGTTGATGAGGCGTTGGAATATGTCTTCGACCATCCTGTGTTCCATGTCGCTCCGTTGTCGGATGATGTAGCGAAACCGATGGTGCTGCTCAACTGGTCGTTGTTAAGATAATGTTTGAAAGAGAGTCCGAGTTCGCTTACGTTGGTTAAGTCGGCAGTCGCCATGACAAGATGAATGCCGCTGGTGACGATAGGGATACTCTTGAAATATAATTCATTAGGGTCGCCGCCAGCATTGCTGCTTGTCTTGACTTCAAAGTTGCTAGCGCCATCGCCTGTGAAGTACCAGCCGCTTGGCATCGATGATGAATTGAATGACTCATTGACGATGAATGCTCTTTCTTGAGCAAAAATCGTTACTGATAGCAATAATGCTACAATAAAAAATAAATGTTTTTTCATGAAAAATAGTGCTTGATAATCAATTTGCAAAGATATGCTTTTAAATGCAAAAATGAGAATATTTTTATATGATTTTTAAAAAAGAAATTTGATTATTTGCACTTTGCGAGTGCATTTTTTTAAAGAAAATGCACTTTGTGAGTGCATAAAAATATAATCGTCAAATACAAAATCTTGAAAATGCTTTTATTGTTAAAGATAATATTGAGTTATCTTCAGGTAATATTCTACCAATATGGTGGTTCGGACTTAATTATTAGCAATGTGATTAGTAAATTATTTTACTATTTTTTCTATATTTGCAACTCATTGTTAAATTAGATGAAAATGTTTAATCCTACAGAATATAAGATTAAGTCGGTGGCGACAGGAAATGTCTGCGACGACTCTGGCTGGATGCTCGATTTCAAAGGCGAAGAAAAACCTAGTCTCATCCGTGCCGACTATGCAAAAAAACAACTTCAGGTTAAGGAAGAAAACAACGGACTTTATTGCTATGCCGACTGGCTTCCAATAAAACGTCAGTTGCAATGCGACGCCAAACCTATCACATACAAAAGCAAGGCATTGGCGGAGAAGTTGGGATTAAGTAATTTATATATCACTTTCAACGGTTATTATCCGGAGATTGGTGCGAATATGCGTACTTGTTCTTTCAAGGAAACGGAGGCGTATTCTATCTGTGCGCGTCTTGGCGAGGAGAAAAAAGACGAGGTGATTGTGGTATCTTCTGCTGGCAACACTGCTCGTGCCTTTGCTCAGGTCTGCTCCGACAATAATATCAAATTATTACTGACAATACCAGAAGACAATCTCAGCGCTCTCTGGTTCGAGAAGCCTCTTAATCCTTGTGTCAAGGTGTTGGCAACCAAGTCGGGAAGCGATTATTTCGATGCGATAAATCTAGGCAATATTGTTTGTGAAGTGGATGGCTTCTTCGCTGAAGGCGGTGCCAAGAACATAGCACGTCGCGACGGAATGGCAACGACAATGTTGTCGGCAGTGACTTTCATCGGTCGTATCCCTGACTATTATTTCCAGGCTGTTGGCAGCGGTACTGGCGCCATCGCGGCATGGGAAGCTAACCTTCGTTTCATCGAAGACGGTCGCTACGGAAACAACAAGGCTCGTATCTTCGTATCGCAGAACGCTCCATTCCTGCCTATGTACGAGGCTTGGAAACAGGACTCTCGCGATATGCTTCCTTACGACAACGATCAGGCTCGCAGAGATGCTAACACTGTGGTCGCTAAGGTGCTCACCAACCGTAAACCTCCTTATTCCATCATCGGCGGATTGTACGACGCCATGAAAGACACCGATGGCGATTTCTTCGCGGTGACTAACGAAGAGGCGGATGCGGCAGGTCGTTTGTTCGAAGAACTCGAAGGCATCGACATCAACCCGGCGGCAGCTGTGGCGACAGCATCATTGATACAGGCAATCGATAATAATAAGGTGGAAAAGGATGCTGTCATCATGCTTAACATAACAGGCGGAGGCGAGAAACGCTTCAAGGAAAACAAGGAAATCTTCTATCTTAAGCCGACTAAGGTATTTGATATAAACGCATCAAAAGAAGAGATACACGGATTTTTGAGAACTTTAGAGTTTTAGGAAATCTGAGAACATGATAATCCACGAAAGGACACTAAACAAACACTAAAGAGATTTCGTGAAAGATTCGTGCCCTTATAATTTACGCATAGTTTTTCTTATTATCTTTGGAAGAGGAGAATTGTCTTTTCCCAATCCCAATCTGAAAGCAGCAATTACAAGTATTATCGAATATGCGAGAACACCCAAACAGATTGTATAACCAACTATATACCCCACTATTTTAAGTATGAAGTCTACCATAACTTTTGAAGTTTGTCACAAAGTAAACAAATAAATTTAACAAAAACAAGAAAAAATGTCAGAAACTGTAAATTCGTGCAGTTTCGTGGATGAGAAATAATCGTGGATGAGAAATGATTTCGTGGAAAAAAAGAGAGGCGTCACTTTAGTGGCGCCTCTACTTGTTGACTTGTAGTCTTATTTCTCAATGAAAGCGATTGTTTCACCTTTTTGTACGAGTTGACCTTGTTGAGCAACAGCTTCGACGATCTTGCCTGGCCATAATGCTACTACAGGTTCTTGTCCGTAAGGTGCTTGGATTTGAGCAACGATATCACCTTCTTTATATACTGTGCCTGGAGCTGGAGTTGTTGACTTGTCGTTGAAGTCGATGTCCCATAAGATTCTTCCGCCGACAGGAGCCACGATTGGTTCTGCGTTTGGATGGCGTAATGCTCTCAAGTCAGGGATTTGAACGTTGCCGCCAGCTTTTTCAAACTTAGCTTTCATCTTTTCTTCTAACTCTTGGTTGAAACGACGTTTAGCTTCGCCTGATTTATATTCACGGTATTGTTTTTCGTGCATTGCAAATTCGAAGAGTTCTTCTTCGTCTTGACCGAGATCCCAACCATTTTCTTCCATTTCTTTGCGGAAACGTGGCAATTCATCTGGGTAGTTGTCTTGTGGATTACCTTCGAAGAATTCAAAGCCTTTCTTGTTAGCGAGGTCGATGATTTCTTGGTCTAACTTGCCAGGCAACTGACCAGCTTTACCGAGGATCATATCCCATGCTGCCTTGTCGATTGAGTTTTCGTAGCGAGCATCGCCCTTGCTTAATGAATAGAGGTTCATCAAAGCGATGTTCTTTGTATATTGGCTGAATGGAGTTACCAATGGAGGGTAACCGAGTTTTGGCCAGATATTTTGTACTTCGTCGAAGAGTTGAACGAGGAGTTCGTCTTCTGAAAGTTCGTTTTCACCTTTAGCTTTGAGGTTCATGTTGATAGCAGCGTGAACGCTCTTAAGGTCAGCCATGAGTGAACCCATCATACCACCTGGGAGACCGCAGCCTAACATCAAAGAGTTGAGGTAACGGTTACGTGGGTCGATCCAGTAGCCCAAGAAGTCGTCGATGAAGCTTTGTGTCATCGCGCGAGCTTCCATATATGCATTCATGTCGATGTCTTTTACTAAGAAACCAGCGTCTTTCAACATAGCTTGTACTGAAATAACGTCTGGGTGAACCATACCCCATGAAAGTGGTTCCATTGCTACGTCGATGTAGTCAACGCCAGCGTGAGCAACTTCTAACATAGAAGCCATTGATAAACCTGGACCTGAGTGGCCGTGGTATTGAACCTTGATTTCTGGGTGTTGTTTCTTGATAGCAGCGACGACTTTGCCCAATGAGAATGGACGGCCGATACCTGCCATGTCTTTCAAAGCGATTTCCTTAGCGCCTGCTTGGATGAGCTTTTCAGCCATCTCGATGTAATATTCAGCTGTGTGAACTGGTGAGTAAGTGATACTCATAGCAGCTTGTGAAATCATACCAGCTTCGTTAGCCCATTGGATTGAAGGGATGATGTTACGAACGTCGTTCAAACCGCAGAAGATACGTGTGATGTCAACGCCTTGAGCTTTCTTCACTTTGTACATAAGTTGACGAACGTCAGCTGGAACTGGGTTCATACGTAATGCGTTGAGAGCGCGGTCAAGCATGTGACATTCGATGCCGCCTTTGTGTAATGCTGCTGTGAAAGCACGTACTGAATGGTTTGGATTTTCTCCGTATAATAAGTTAACTTGTTCTGCAGCACCACCATTAGATTCGACGCGGTCGAAGCAACCCATCTTGATGATGATAGGAGCGATTTGTTCTAATTGGTCTTTGCGTGGAACGTATTTACCGGAACTTTGCCACATGTCACGGTAAACCAAACTGAATTTTATTTCTTTTTTCATTTTATATTTTTTTGTTTAAAATTAACAAAATTGATAGCTTACAAAAATAGTATTTTTTTTTGAATTAGGAATGAGTAATTAGGAGTTAGAAATTATTTTTTTTGAGGGTTAATTCCTAACTTATAATTTTAAAAAAACTGTTGTCCGTTGACTGTTGACTGTTGTCTTTTAATATACCAACAATCCGACAATGGCTCCTAATCCAATGATGGCAAACGGTCCGACTTTTTTGAAATATAAAGCTATGAATGCCACTATGCAAATCACGAAACTTTTCCAGTCGATGAAGTTTTCCGGTGTGGCGAGGGTGAGAGCTGCAGTGCCGATAAGTCCTATGACAGCTGGCTTCAATCCTGCCATCACGCCTTTAAAGATAGGATGATTCTTCCATGTCTCATAAACCTTGCACAACAGAAGAACTATTATGAATGAGGGTAATACCACCGCGAAAGTTGCTGTGAATGAACCAAGAACGCTCATCAATTCTGACGCTCCTGATTTTGACAAGACCTCATATCCTACGTATGTCGCAGAGTTGATCCCTATAGGTCCTGGCGTCATCTGTGAGATGGCTACAATGTCGGTGAATGTCGTCTCGTCAATCCAAGCGTGAACTGAAACGACTTCGTTCTGTATGAGCGGAAGCATAGAATATCCGCCTCCGATGGTGAACATGCCGATGAGGAAAAATGTCAAGAATAACTCAATGTATATCATGATGTTCTTTGTTTTTATACCAACTGATGAAAACGGCTGTTACAATGACGCATATCAGTATGTAGATAGGTGATACTTTTAGAAAACATACCAGACTCATCGATGATATAACGACGACCCATGACCACCATCTCATTTTTGTGGCTTTGATCATATCAATCACAGGGACGCCGATGAGCGCTACCACCACCGGTCTGATGCCTTTGAACGCCTTGATGACGTATTCGTTATCCTTGAAGTTGGTGAAGAATATTGCGACCAGCAAAATGATGAGGAATGGTGGCAGACAGCTGGCAATGGTCGCTACTACGCTGCCTTTTGTTCCTCTTAGTCTATGACCAGTCAGGATGGAGATGTTGACGGCAAACAGTCCTGGTGCAGTTTGCGCCAATGTGATGATGTCGACAAAGTCCTCTTCGTTGAGCCATTTACGACTTACGAGCTCTGACTTTATCGCAGCAATCATCGGGATGCCCCCACCAATAGTGAAGGCCCCGATTTTTGCGAATATGAGAAATATCTGCCACAGACTTACCATAATCTCAATTGTAAACTATGAATTATGAATTGTCAAGACGCATCAACGACATATTTTTGTTTTATGGTGTCGTATGATACGTCTCTACAAATTTAATTATGAATTATGCATTATGCATTATGAATTAGTCTCAGCATTCTTTCGTCGCTGCTTCTAACTTCTTCATGATTGCGAAGATGAAGATAGCTGATACCAAGCATAATACTACGAGTACGCCCCATACCATCCATAATTGCATTCCTGCGCCCCAGATCTTAGCGATGACGCTGGTTAAGTAGTTGCCGATTGCAGTGACGCAGAACCAGCATCCCATCATCATACCTTTATATTTTGGAGGTGCTACTTTTGTTACGAATGAGATGCCGATAGGGCTTAACAACAACTCGGCGAATGTCAATACTAAATATGTACTGATGAGCCAGTTTGGTGATACCAATATGCTGCTTACGCCGCCTGTTGCCTTAAGTTCTGCTGGACTTAAGAGATGTACTGATGCCATCGCCATAATGGTGAAACCTAATGCTGCTACGATCATACCCAAGCCGATTTTCTTTGGTGATGAAGGCTCCTTGCCTCTGTTTGCCAAGGCGCCGAATACAGCCATTGACACTGGTGTTAAAGCGACGACGAAGAATGGGTTGAATTGTTGGAATTCTTGTGGTAAAATGTTTACGACTTCTGGCATTCCGAGATATAATGCTGCTGCACCGCCCCATAATAATAAGGTAATGATGCCGCTGACGATCTTGTTCTTTCTTGTTTCAGCTTGGAATGTTGAGAATAATGTGTAAACAGAAATAGCGACTAATGTCAAAGCCCAGATGTTGAAACCGATTCTTGAGAATCCTGTAGCTGTGTTTGCGGTGTAGTCGCGGGCGAAGAATGTGAGGCACAATCCGCTTTGTTGGAATGACATCCAGAAGAAGATAACGACAGCGAATACCATAAATAGTGCTGTCATACGTGAACGTGTTTGTTCTGGTGTGAGTTCAACGACATTTGTGTCGCCCATAGCCTTAGCTTGTTTTGTATTGACGTCAGCATGTTTGAACCAGCTGCGGCAGCAGAGGTAGATGGCCATTGAGAGTACCAATGAGATACATGCAACGCCGAAACCGTAGTTATATGCTGTTGATAATGATTCGATGTAATTGTTAGCGAATGCTGTGAGGTTGTCGATAGCGTAACCTTGTTCTATAGCTAACTTTTCAAATGATTGTAATGCGTCGGCTGAGATTGTTCCATCGAGATATTGGTGAGCGAGTGATGGAATCTGTGGCACGTAGGTGAAGCCAGCTTTGCCGAGGAAGAGGTCGGTGACTTTTGTCGCTGTCATAGGAGCGAACATAGAACCGATGTTGATTGCCATGTAGAAGAGGCTGAAGCCGTTGTCACGGAATGGGCTGTATTTTGCCTCGTCGTAGAGGTTGCCGACCATGACTTGGAGGTTGCCTTTGAAGAGACCTGTTCCTATCGCGATGAGTGCGAGTGCTGAGAACATGGTAACCTTTGCTGTTGCGCCCATCATTGGGACTGCGAGTAACAAGTAACCGAGGAACATTACCACGATACCTGCTCTTACCATCTTGCCGTAACCGAAACGGTCGGCGAGGATACCACCGATGAGAGGCATGAAATAGACGACGCCGAGGAATGCGCCATAGATACCGCCGGCTTGAGCTTCGTCGAAGCCGAATTTAGCTTGCAGGAAAAGTACGAAGATAGCAAGCATGGTGTAATAACCAAAACGTTCGCCAGTGTTGGCTAATGCTAGAGCGTAAAGCCCTTTAGGATGACCTTTAAACATATTTTTCTGATTTTTTTTGCAAAAATAAGAAAAAAAGTCACCGAGTCGCCAAGTCACCAAGTCGCCAAGTAATTTGGATGTTTATACTCGGTGTCTTGGGGTCTTGGAGTCTCGGTGTCTCAAAAAAAAGAAGCGCTACTTTAACAGCAGCGCTTCCATCTTATATTAGCCTTTGGCCGTTAGCCATTAGCCATTGGTCTTATTGAGTTACTCTTTCTAACCATTTAACCATGCCGAACATGACGCCCATAGAGATGAGACATACTACCAAGAATACTGTCCAGCATTGCCAGATTGGCCAAGCGTTGTACATGAGAGGTCCGATCCATAATAAGAGGTTGCCGAGTGCTGTTGCACCTAACCATAAACCTTGGCAAAGACCTAACATATGTTTTGGAGCTACCTTTGATACGAATGACAAACCGAGTGGAGAGATGAAGAGCTCAGC
>JAFZDU010000011.1 GCA_017561025.1 Bacteroidales bacterium
ACACCATCTTCGCTCCTGTCTTCATGACATTCCACAAAGTAACAGACATCCACATCGCTGAAACAGGCGGAACATTGAAAGGATTCTTCTGCAACAAATTGAAAATACAAGAAACAATAGCTCATAAAATCAACTGGGACTTACAATATGGCTTCGTCTTCAAAAAGACCATCCCATTGTTCTGGTACCCAGCACACACAATCACATTCTTGTTACCAGGAAATTACCAAGTGCTTTTCGCAGCATTCTTGGGAGTTGTCTTAGGTGTGATGTTGAGCATCAAGAAATAAAGTCGCAGAGACACAAAGTCTCAAAGACGCAAAGTAGAGACGTATCAATCTTTCCTGTAACATAAACACACATTGATGCGTCTTATATAAAAAAACATAAAGAGTCGTAAGGTGATTACGGCTCTTTTTTTATCTACTACATACAAAACAGGATGCGATGAATCGCATCCCTACATTATATCAATTTATCAAAACTTCCGCTGCTCTCTTCGCTTCTTCTGTGACTTCGGCGTTGGAAAGCATCTTCGCTATTTCCATAATACGTTCTTCACGGGTCAAGGTTCTGATGTTGGAACGTGTCTTTTCGTCAACGACGTCTTTATATACAAAGAAATGATTTTTCGCTTTACTTGCTACTTGTGGCAAGTGAGTAATACTTACGAGTTGCAGTGTCTCTCCCATCACCTTCATGATGTCGCCGAGTTTAGATGCCACTTCACCAGAAACGCCTGTATCAATCTCGTCGAATATCAAAGTTGGGATGTAATTGTTTTTCGCGGCAATGCTCTTGATCGCTAACATCAAACGTGAGAGCTCACCACCAGAAGCAGCCTTCGCCATATTCTCAGGTGCATATCCTTTGTTGGCAGAAAACATAAACGTCACTGCATCTGTTCCATTTGATGCAAGTTCCCCGATATCTTCACATTTGATTTCAAATACGCCATGAGGCATAGCAAGCTGACGAATCACTTCTGTCACATCTTTTTCAAAAACAGCTTTAGCAGAAAGACGTCTCTTATTCAATTCTTTCGCTTTTTGATATAAAGCCTTTTCCATCGCCTTGACTTCTCTTTCCTTGTCAGCAACGATTTCATCTATATTCGAGAACTCATCAACTTTACGTCTTATCTCTTCTCTAAGTTGAAGCAGTTGAGGATAATCATTAAGATGATGCTTCATCATAAGACGCTGAATCATGTCAAAACGCTCTTGCAGCCTCTCAAGCGAAGAAATATCCTGTGAGTCATCTTGAAGGTTATTCAAATCAGAACAGATGTCTTTAAGTTCAATCTTGACAGAATTAAGACGCTCCGACATTGATTCCAGTTCTGACATATATTTCTTCAGCTTATCCACATTATATAACAAGGCATTGACACCATCGAGAACAGATGTCTCGCTATTTTCAAGAATCATAGTAGATTCGTTAAGGAGTCTGCTTATCTCTTCTTGATTTTCAAGTATCTCGATACGCTGTGCAAGTTCTTCGTATTCATTATCCTGAAGCTCAGCCTTTACAAGTTCATCGAGTTGAAACTTGAGATAATCGTTTTCTCCTATATTGCTCAACGACTTTTTACGAAGAGCTTCGAGTTCATTTCTAGCTGCAGTAAATTCCTTATATGACTTCCTATATTCAGAAAGCGACTCTTGATTGCTTGCAGCATCATCTAAAAGTGCCAATTGAAAATCGGGATCGCACAACAACAAAGAATCATGTTGCGAATGAATATCGACAAGTTGAGCACCTAATTCTTTTAAAACCTGCAAAGACACAGGAGTATCATTGACAAAAGAGCGTGATTTTTTCTGAGGTGTAAGTTCACGACGAATGACACATTCATCTTCAAAATCGATGTCGTTTTCTTCAAAAAACAATTTCAGCCTATCATTGTCTTGTGGTCTAGCTGTTTTGTGGTCTACTAAAAGGAAGGCAGCTTCCACAACACATTTCTTTGTGTCATCGAGGAGAATATTAGAGTCGGCGCGATTGCCTAACACAAAACCTAAAGCTCCAAGAAGTATAGACTTTCCTGCTCCGGTCTCACCTGTAATGACAGTAAATCCATTATCGAATTCGACAGATAAGGAAGCGATTAAAGCATAATTAGATATTGATAATCTCTGCAGCATGATTATTTTCTTCCAGACAAAAGTTCTTCATATTCTGAAGCATGAGATGGGTCTATTTCTCTGAAGATATTAATAGCCTTAGTCTTATCCTGTTGGCTGCCTTCAGTATAGATGCTCTTCCACTCGCTACGTTTTGTATCATTAAGCACTTGTATGAACAACAAGTTTGGTCTTTCTGAATATACTTGTTTGAGATATTCCAAAGACTTCAATATTGCAGCTTTACCTTCATCCTGTTTTGTCGACATCTTGTCCAAACCGAGACGGTGATATTCATACATATATTGGCGAATCGGTTTATATGCAGGATTCATCATATTTTCATTAAGCCAATAACGATTTCTCTTGTCATCAAAAGCCTTCCATCCTGATTCAGGTGCGCTTTGTGCTGATGTAACGATTTGGTCAGTGACCTTGAAGAAGGCATCACCACCATAAAGTCCGAAGCTATCGAAATACAATCCGAGGGAATAATATGCATAAAATGCCAATGTTGAAGTCAAGTTTGACATATACATATTTTCAGAGAAGTCGAGAGGCTGTGACTCTATATATTCGAAGGAGAAATCATCGTCAACATAATTAAACAATGGAGTACTGTAATTTGTCTTGAATGTTGGACGTCGCAAAGCCACATTCAATTCAGCCTCTATTATATTACCTTCTTTTTTTGTGACATTAACCACGATAGCACCTTCTATACGTTCTTCCGGCTCGAATTTTACATTAGTCCAAACTCTATTATTCATAAAGTTCACTATACCTTCTTTGAGGGCTTCGAAGGCACGTTGGTCAGTACCCTCTACGCGTGCTGAAGACACTGTCACATCAATATTAAACTCCTGAGCTCTAAGATTCATGAATCCGAGCAGAGAGCATAATAATATAAGCAAACAAATTTTTCTTTTCATATTAGTTCATATATTGATAGATGGCATCCAATACATCTAACGCAACTTCATTTTTAGGTTTAAGTTCATAGTCAGTAACCTTGTCATCCTTTGTGATTATAGATATCTTATTGGTCTTTGTCTTGAAGCCAACACCTGATTCATTCATCACATTAAGAACGATAAGATCTATATTTTTGGTATGCAGTTTCTTTTTCGCATTATCCATTCCATTCTCGGTCTCCAGGGCGAAACCTACAACAATCTGATTGTCGTTTTTCTTAGCGCCGACAGACTTTAAGATATCCTCTGTCTTGACCAGTCTAAGTGTAAGAGTATCTTCGTCGGGATTTTTCTTTATTTTCTGTTCTGCTGCTGTCTCAGGTCTGAAGTCAGCCACTGCTGCGCTCAGCACTGCTATATCAGTCTTAGGGAAGAAAGCCATCACAGCATCATACATCTCTTTAGCTGATGTCACTGGTATCACATTGACGTTACTTCTATTTGGAGAAATATTTGATGGTCCCAGCACAAGAGTCACTTCTGCGCCTTGGTCGGCGAATGCGCGGGCTATTTCAACGCCCATCAATCCAGAGCTATGGTTGCCGATGAATCTCACCGGGTCGATAGCTTCATAAGTAGGGCCTGCTGTTATGAGTACTTTTTTACCAGTAAAGTTTCTTTTGGTTTGAAAGAAGGCCTTGATTCTCTCGTATATTTTCTGAGGCTCTTCCATTCTACCTTCACCGCACAGGCCGCTGGCCAACTCTCCTGATGAAGGTGCCACGAAGATATTTCCTCGTTCTATTAAGGTCTTGATATTTTGTTGTGTCGCCTGATGTTTATACATATCGAGGTCCATTGCCGGTGCAAACATTATAGGGCATTTTGCTGACAGGCATACGGTGAGGAGGTAATTGTCTGCCATTCCATAAGCCATCTTGGCCATAGTGTTTGCTGATGCAGGCGCCACTACGAACAGGTCAGCCCAAAGACCTAGTTCGACATGACTTTCCCATTTGCCGGTTCTCTCATCGAAGCCGTGGGATAACACAGGATTACCGCTGAGTGTAGACAAAGTAAGAGGCGTGACGAAGTCTCTTGCTGAGGGTGTCATCACGACTCTTACATCTGCGCCGTCTTTTTTCAACAGACGCACCAAAAGAGGAATTTTATAGGCGGCAATGCTACCTGTAATTCCTAATAGAATTTTCTTTCCGGTGAGCATTGTAACTCCTCCTTATCTTTAAAAGTCTCCTTCGTGTTCCTTGTTAGGATTACGATAATAAATACGGTCGTTTAAAAATTCATTGACAGCTATCAATGTTGGCTTTGGCAATTTTTCGTAATATTTTGCCACTTCGATTTGTTCTTTATTTTCAAAGACTTCTTCAAGACTGTCGTTGCTTGTTGTGTACTCTTCTATTTTCTTGTTGAGTTCACTTTTCATTTCAGCAGCGATTTGGTCTGATCTTTTTGCCATGATAGCTACTGTTTCATAAATGTTACCTGTGCCAATATAAAATTGATCTTTCTGACGTGTGACACAAGTTGTCTCGGTGTTAATTTTTTTAAAATCCATTTATTTAGTTTTAATATTTGTTAATTCTACTTTTACCTTCTCTATCACTGGTTCGAGGCTAGCTATGTATTCGCTTTCAGGATACATATACATCAATGTGTTGAATTTCTCTAACGCCAGCTCATAGCGTTCACGTTGTTTTTCTTCGACACTTTTTCTAGCATAGTTATAATATGTAAGAACCATGTAATTTATTATCTCTTCACGATGATGTGTAGCAGGATTCTCCTTGATGAAGTTTTCGAAGCTTGTTATGGCAGCCTGATATTCCTCCATCTTATAATACAACATACATGTATTAAAATCCTTTTCAACTATTTTATATCTCAATGTGTCGATAAGCATGTTGGCGCTATCAACCAGAACGCTCTTCGGATATAAGTCGACGAAATTTTGGAATTCACTTATTGCTGTATATGAATCCGTCTGGTCTAAAGAAATATTTGGTGACTCGAGATAATAGCAGCATGCGCTTCTGAACATAGCATCTTCTGCATTTTTTCCGAATGGGAAATTCACCACATATCTTTTGTAATAATGGCTCGCAATGATATAATCTTTCATGTTATAGTAACACTCTGCAGTATAATATGCTATATCTTCAGCCTGAGGCTTGCCTCTATAAGCCGATTGCAATACGTCAAACATCTGTAATGCTCTGTTGTAATCCTCCTTCTCGTACAATGAAATAGCAGTCTGATATTTCAGTTCATTATCAGTACTTTTGAGCAATTTATTATAGCTATTGCATGACATAAATGTCACTACAAACAACATTACAATCGATATAAAAAACCAATTCTTTCGCATAGTGCAAAAATACATTATTTTATCTTTCGAAAAACGTATTTTTCAATAAAATATTATCACAAAATATCATTTATTCCACAACAACTTTTTTCACCATCTGTTTGCCGTCAACATTGATATTTAGGAAATAAAGTCCGCCTTTCACATCGCCAAGATTTATCTCGAAATCGCTTGTTGTCACATCAGCTTTCTTGACCACTTGTGCACTGACGTTATACAGAACCCAGCTGATGTTTTCACCTTGATTTTTCAATGAGACATAAACCACATCATTTGCAGGGTTCGGATAAATCATCACATTTTCAGCAGCTTGTTCTCCAATATTTTCACATACGACAACAAAGACACTGACACTAGCTTCTTTAGTGCTTTCTCCATCGCTGACTGTCAAAGTGAAGATATTCTCTCCCAATTCTGTTGGTACTGCTGTAGGATTTTGGATATTTGGATTGTCGAACAGCTCAGCTGGCGTCCATGAATAAGAATATTCATAAGAGCCACCGCTAACGTTTGCGTAAAGACGCACCCGCTGTCCGAGACAGATTGTATCTTGTTCTGCTTCAACATCAAGAGTCATCTCACCGCCGACACATCTCACCACTGCCTTCCAGCCTTTTTCGTTTGCTGAATAATCTGAGAGGAAACGGAATGTAAGAGCTCCATCAGCATTGCTTGCTGTGTATTTTCCAGCTGATCCGCCACTTAATTCTGCAATACACGGTGATGTTGCAACAGCTGTTCCATCATAAACTCTAAGGATATCATATCCTTCCTCTGTAAAGAATTCCAAAAATTCAACTTGAATCATTGATCCTGCAATTCCAGGTTTGAATGTCATGACATGAAGGTCATTGTCAGGATAATTGTTGTTTGCTCCTCCTGAGTCATAGAACAATGCATCTTTCACCGTCACTGTTATATCACTCATATTATACGCTTCATAAACTTTTATATATCCTTTTTTTGTTATTGTCTCTGAAGTTCCTTCAGCATTAGTAACAGTCATAGTCACGTCAAAGGTTCCTGGTTCACTATATTTTATAGAAGGATTTTGCTCGTTTGATGTAGATGGTGTACCACCTTCAAAAGTCCAATTCCAGCTAACGATATCACCCCATGAGTCATCATTAAACTTAACCGTTGAACCTACTGAGATTTCTGTTTCTGCAGCAGTGAAATCAGGGATAAGACCTTCGCCACCTTCAAGTTCAACATTCAATGTCACAGTTTCGCCATCAGCCACTGTAACCTCATATTGTGCTGGATAATAACCTTCAGCCTTCACTTCAACTGTATATGTTCCACCTTTTATAGGGCGATGGAAATCACCGGCTGGCTGCTGTGATTCAACGATAGAATAATCCTTATCGTGATTCAAGATCTTTATTGTAGCTTGTACGGATTGCTTTGTTACGGCATCTTTCACAGTTCCATGGATTCCATACAAAGCCTGGTCCATGTAAGCAAAAATGGAATTGTAGTTATATTCCCAGAATGATGGAAGCTGTGATGCAGGAGGACATTTCACGCCAGAACATTCAATGGTAACTTCACGGCATTGGTTATAGTAGTTCATATAATCCTGACGGCCGCCACCGATTCTATACCAATCAGCTCCATTTGTGATGCCATTCTCCTCTTCAGTCATATAATATGGATCTGTCGATTGAGATGCTTCCTGAGCTAGATCGGCATATTCGCGACTTACCAATTGCCACCAAGCATCATCAGCATGACGTTCATACGAGTTATCCCATGGATAGTTCATCAGCTCAGCACCGCCATGATAATGAGCAGCCATTGTTATCTGATTATTTTCAGCAAACTCCATAAACCACTGTGTTTCCAATGCATAATCCTCATAATCAGGATGAGGACCATCAACAGGGTCTGGATAGTTACGATTCAAATCTACACCATAAGCATTATATCGTGTAGCACCGCTGACAGTATGATTACCGTTGCGATATGTTCCGTCTGGATTAGCGTTAGGGCAAATATACAAATCCAGATTATTGATGATGTTTTGAACTTCAGGCAGGTCTTGACGTGTGAGAAGAAGGTCGATGAGTCGCAACATCATCACATATCCTGTAGTCTCATCACCATGCATTGTTGACCCGTATAAGAATTTTGGTTTACCTTCGCTATCACCGTTATTGATTCTAACCATCAGTATCTTACGGCTGCTTGCGAGAGTTCCAAGTTCAATCAAAGTACAATTTTCAGAGTATACAGATGCAAATTCCTGCATCATAGCGACATACGCCTCATAAGTAGGATATTCGTCCCACTTATACTCCGCACGGGTTCTGCCGTCATACATCTTATGCTCTTCCAACATTGAAGGAGGTGTCAACAAAGTCGTTTCCAATCCTAATGACAAGAAATTTTCGTATTGTTTGTTATTGGCGTATGCTATTATAGTACTGCCATCAACATTATCGACAGAAACAATTTTAGCGATTTCATTTAATGCCTTAACATCATCTATTTCAAAACTGAAATAAAATTCATTACGTTCTTTCATCATTGACTGCAAATCTCTTTCTTGAGAGAACACATTCAACGACAATACTGTGAGGAACAAAAAAGTCATTATAGTTTTCATAAGCATATTATTTGTTGTACATAACTTTCAATTCATTTTCCAAGTCTTTTTCGACATTCTCATTTACAGTCACCAATGGGAGTCGGAGGACGTTTTTACAAAGTCCCTGGTAAGCCATTAGTCGTTTGATACCAGCAGGATTTCCGTCAGCAAAGATGAGGTTGTTCATCTTGATCATCTTATAATGAAGAGGAAGAGCAGCTTTAGCATCATCATTCAACATTGAAGTCACCATTTTACAGAACATATCAGGATATCCGTTAGCCGCAACAGATATTACGCCTTTAGCTCCGAGAGCCATCATAGGCTGAGTGATGCCGTCATCACCTGAAAGCACATCAAAGCCTTCTGGTTTGTCACGCAGTATCTCCATAATCTGCTGCAAGTTACCTGAAGCCTCTTTCACAGCTACTATATTATCATGTTTGGCGAGTTCAACGCATGTTGAGGACTGAAGGTTCACCCCCACTCTGCCGGGTACATTGTATAAAACAACAGGGACTGGTGAGATGTCGGCTACAGCTTCAAAGTGAGCCTTCATGCCTCTTTGGTTTGGTTTGTTATAGTAAGGCACCACGCTCAAGATTCCGTCAACACCAGTGAAATCCTGGCTTTTGATATTCTGAAGCAAGGCCATAGTATTATTACCTCCCATACCAAGGAGAATAGGACAACGTCCGTTAGCTACTTTTATAACAGTATTTAACACATTGGCTTTCTCTTCCTGAGTCAATGTTGGAGCCTCAGAAGTAGTTCCCAATGCCACCATAAAATCTGCGCCATTTGACAATGTATATTCAACAATATTTTCCAGTGATTTATAATCAACTGAAAAATCTTCATTAAATGGAGTGATAAGAGCTACTCCTGTACCGACAAAAGGATTATTTTTCATTTTTTGTTTCCTGATAACATCAATAAATATTTATAAATAATTTTCATGCGTTCTACGTCATTTTTCTCGATTCCATAATCTATGACAAGGTCATGCAATCGCATGTCTACACCCGAATGTCCTATTTTAAATGAGGAATTTATATATGACACCAGATAATCATTGAGCATATTCTCATTATTGTCAGATAAATTTATGAACAGTTCATCTGAAAACGAACGCAATGACATTTCTTTTTCTTTCTTCAAAATGCCAAATCTGTTAAAGTCATCCTTCAATATGAAAAACATATAATCACTTTGAAGCAAATTGTCGGGAAGGTCCTCACTCAACACAACGAAACGCAGCTTATGAGGATTCAATGAAGTCTTGATGAATTGCTCCATCATTTTGATATCTTTTTTTTGATTCTCATCAAGCAATACCGTCGTTATAGGCGACTTGTTAATATCGGGAAACTGCAACAATCTCTTCTGTTGTAAATTTCTCTTAATTATTCTCTTCCTAAAAAAAAGTATTAATGATTTTAACATTTTACAGCATTTAACTTGCAAATATACATTATTAATATAAAAGTTCTGCACATTTTTTCTTATTATTTTTTTATATTTGCAATGCTTTTAAACATTTAAAATATGAAAGTCACAATTTTGGGAAGCGGAACATCACAGGGCATTCCAATCATCACATGCAAATGCGACGTATGTCATTCTAACGACCCTAAAGACAAGCGTTTGCGTACATCCATTTTGATAGAATCAGACGAGGCAACAATATGCGTTGATGCCGGTCCCGACTTTCGTTATCAAATGCTGAGAGCCAATGTCCAGAAGCTAGACGCCATACTCATCACTCACGAGCACAAAGACCACATAGGAGGCCTCGATGATGCCAGACCTTTCATTTTCGCGAAAGGAGAACCAATGACAGTTTATGCATCTACAGAAGCCCAGGAAGAAATCAAGCGAGAGTATTCTTACGCATTCGTCAACGAGGACGAACGATACCCAGGCGCTCCTGCATTCCAGCTCATCACCATTGATGGCAGAAGCATGAAAATCAAAGACCTTATTATAGAACCTATAGAGCTGAAACATTTCACTTTAAAGTCATATGCTTTCAGGATTGGCAACTTCGCCTACGTCACCGATCTTAGCGAACTTTCCGAAGAGGCATTCAATAAACTTCAAGGCGTTGAATATCTCATTATCGAAGCTCTTGGCAAAAAGAAACATTATTCACACATAAACCTAGAGGAAGCCGTTGATATAGCTCAAAGACTCAATGTTAAGAAAGCATGGTTTACACACATAAGCCACGGAATGGGCAAGACTGCCGACGTCAACCCAACACTTCCACAAAACATGATGCTGGCATACGATGGTTTGGTGATAGAGATTTAATCTTTGGTTGATTTTCTGTATTCTTTAGGCGACATGCCTACTATTCTCTTAAAATATTTTCCAAAGAACGACTGCGAGGGAAAATGCAACTCATCACTGACCTGCTGTATCGTCATTGGAGTGGAATTAAGCAAGGCTTTCGATTCCATCACAACGAACTCCTCAATATAGTCGGATGGCGTCCTTCCCGTCAAACCACTGACTACCTGCGACAAATACTTTGGCGTCACACATAATTTTTCGGCATAAAACTTAACCTCTCGTTCTGTCCTAAAATTCCTCGAAAGCAAATCTATAAATTTCGAATGCAACATTTCCTGTCTTGATGATTTATTTTTATTGTCATAAACGCCATGCTCATCAAAAGTATAGCCATAAAACATAGCCAAGGTCATGTAACGAGCCGCTTCTACCTTAAATTTTATTTTTGGAGAAGATACAAGATTTAAAAGCAAATCATAATATTTGTCAAACACAAAATTACTATTATCCATTATAAAAACAGAATTAGCATAAAGAGAGTTACGAATTGAACGTAACTCTGTCAAATTTGAAAACATGGAATTGGAGAATTCTCGCGACATAACTATTATCTTGCTTTTTAACTCCTCCGAATATTCCAATGGCTGGAAAATGCTATCATTGACAATTATAAGCACCGATGGAGTTTCTATTTTATACTCAACCATATTAATTTTAGCTCTCACAAAACCCTTTTCATAGATTATCGCCATCGTCATATCAACCTTGAACGGCTCTGAATATAAAGCCAAATCGAGACGAGAATTATCAGCCTCATCTATCAGCATTATATCTGTTCCTATACGATGGTCTTGAGGTGTTATCTCATTCAGGCGTTCTCGCCATTTTAAATATGGTATCATTTTGTCTTTTTTTTCGCAAATATACCTATTAATTTAAACTTTATATCATATCTAATACAGAAATATGACTTATTGACCAATTTAAAAGAAATATCGAAAAAATCTACATTTATATTCCATCTACATTTGCAATGTCAAAAAAAAATACAACTCACAACACACAAAATCAACAGAATGAAAAAGTTAGCAAAAATTTTAGGCATCTCTGCTTTATTAGGATGCAACATGACACTCTGCGCACAAGACGCAGTCGATGAAAAAGGAAAAGACAACTTTTTGAAGAGAGCTTTCC
>JAFZDU010000047.1 GCA_017561025.1 Bacteroidales bacterium
ATCTGCTTGCTGAAATCCATTTTTTTATGTTTTAAGTCAACGGACAACAGACAACGGTCAACGGTCTTTGTCCAAATTATTATTTATTTTAACTTCTAATACTAGACGCATCAATTACATATTGTCTATTTTTATGGTGTAATTCGATACCTCTATATTGGACGCGATAAATCACGTCCCTACAATTCCTAATTCCCAACTTTCCAAATCTCCCACGCTGCTTCTGCCTGTTCCTGCAACATCGTCAAGCCGTTGTATGCTGCTGCACCTTGAGCTTTGCCTTTTTTCATGAATAATGTCTCTTCAGGATTATATATCAAATCGATGAAGATATTATGCTCGTCGGCAGTAGAGTAGGGCAGTTCTAAACATTCATAGACATTCGGAAACATACCTACAGGCGTCGCGTTGATTATAATGGAATAAGGTCTAAAACCAGTAATATTAAGCTCCTCATAACTAATTCCTAATTCCTCATTCCTCATTCCTAATTTAAAAGAACGGCTCACTATTTTATATGGTATATTCTTTTTATTTAAAACATACTGAACCGCCTTCGACGCGCCGCCACTCCCAAGAATCAAAGCTTCTTTCATTCCGGATGTACGGACGCGATTAATCGCGTCCCTGCTTAACAATTTCTCAAACCCAACAACATCAGTATTGAAGCCTTTCAATCTTCCGTCTTCATAAATCTTGACGGTATTGACTGCGCCGACTTCCTTCGCTGTAGTGTCAATCTCATCGAGAAATGGAAGAATCTCTTCTTTGTATGGAACTGTTACGTTAAAACCTTTTAAGTTTTTATTTTCCTTAATGAAAGGAATAATGTCGCTGATATTCTCTAATTCTATGTTTTGATAAGAATAATCTAGGTTCAATTGGGAAAATTTCTTAGTGAAATAATCCTTCGAAAAAGAATGCCCTAATGATTTTCCAAGTAAACCGTACATCTTATCGTAATTCATTTTTTCTTTTGTTTTAATGACTAATGACGAAAGTTGTTGTCTTTAGTCTTTAGCCATTAGTCTTTTGTCTTTATACTTTCTTCGCCATCTTCTCTGTCAACACAATCAATGCTGCACCGATAAGCAAGATTACTAATGCTATTGCGAATTCAATATTAAATTCTGGCAGATAGTAATCGTATCCGGTCACTTTGCATTCGCTGCCGAAATAAGTGATGACGTCATTTTTCCAAGGCCATATTATAGGCATGCTGCCTAAGATGAAACCTGTCAACATAGCGATTGTTATATCTCTGTAATTCTTAAAGATCCACGACAAGAGGTGTGAGAATGCTAATAGGCCTACCACGCCTCCCACTGCTACAGGGAATAATATCTTAAGGTTTAAATCGTTGACAGCGTCAATCATAATGAGTTGATAGTTACCCATCAACACCAAAACGAAAGAACCTGACAATCCAGGGAGTATCATGCTACATGTAGCAACAGCGCCGCAAATCATCAAATAAATGAAGTTGCTGTTTTCTTTTGCAGGTGTACCGAAAGCGATAAACAAAGCGATTGCAGTTCCTATCACGAAGGAAAGCAAGACTTTCCAGTTGAATTTTTTTATTGTTATTCCAACGTAATATATTGATACCAATATCATTCCGAAGAAGAATGACCATAAATATATAGGATATTCTGCAAATAGGAATTCAAATAATCTTGCTATTGAGAGAATTGCTGTCACAACTCCGGCGCCTACTGAGGCTAGGAACCATAAGTCGGTGTGTTGCGCGAATTCTTTGAATTTGCCGCTGAAAAATAATTTTATCGCTGTGAGGTTAAAAGATTTCAAGGCATTGATAAGGCGTTCAAAGATACCTGTTATAAGAGCTATAGTTCCGCCAGAAACTCCAGGGATAACATTTGCAGAACCAACGCCAATACCTTTAATGAAATTGCTAATGTATTGATTCATATTAAAATGGATTGTTGTTTTTGCTTTTATATTCGTTGATTAAATTAACAATATTTTCGTTGTTTAGAATAAATACAGGATCGAAATCGATGAATTCTTGTACGCCCAATGTATCTATTTCCAATGCTTCTTCAAGGTTCATAAGTCCAAGTTGTTCTTCCTCTTGTATGAAATTTATGAATGCCAATCTATATAATAATGGACCTTGACGACCCATGATATCAAGACCTTTGTTAATGTATTTAACAGCTTTGTTGATATCGTCGAGCATGATATATACCTCCATAAATGCAATATAGAGATTTACATCGAATGGATATAACTCTTCTATTTCTTTGAGATATTTGATGGACGTCTTGTATTTTCCTAGCTTGTTGTTTTCCTCGACTAGCACGAAGAGGTAGTCGGTGTTGAAAGGAGAGAGTTCATGGGCGCGTTTCAAGAACTTAATTGCAGATTTATGGTCCTCTTCCTCACAGAAGATAAAACCTAAGCCAGCGTATGCCTCAGCGATATTTTCATCAAGCTCAATAGCTTTCTTGAAATTTGTGATGGCTTCGAGTTTATTGCCAGTCTTAGCGAGTGCCTCTCCATAAAGGCAATACAGGATAGGCTTGTTGACTTTATTCCTGAAAGCCTCTTCAATAATATCTATTGTGTCCTGGTATTTGTCGAGTTCGTTATTAATTGTAGCGATATTGATATAAGCTCTATCGTAGTGCTGGTCTATTGCAAGAGCGAACTCGTATTGCTCGATTGCCTTTTCCAACAGATGAAGTCTTAGGTAGCAGTTTCCTAATGCCATCCAAGCTTCGATGCTATGAGGTGTCTTATCTATCTCTGCATTAAGGAACTCAACACATTCAAAGCCTTTTTCCAGTGAGAAGTAGCAGTTCATTATCTGCATATATTGTTCCGCATAATCAAGATTATCGGTAAGACCTTTCTTAAGGTAATAAAGAGCTTTCTCATAGTCTCTCAATAGCATGTATTCGCCCCCTATAGAACCATATATGTCTGTGACGTTCTCATCGTTGCCTAGTAAATCGATAGCTTTTTTATATGCTGATATAGACTTCTTGTGATTGTTAAGCAGACCATGGCAATAGCCAAGATTGACGTAATAATCAGGGTCTTCTGTGTTATTGTCCTCTTCTTTCAAGTACTTCAACGCATTTTTAGCATCTTGTACTGCAAGATATTTCTTTGCCATGATATTGAATATGACAGGACTTTCAGAGTGATACTTCATTGCCATATCAGCGAGTATATTTATTTTTTCATAGTCATCACGTTGAATGTAATAATCCATCATAATGTTCAACTCATCGACATCAAAAAAAGATAGCCTGTCACTTTCTAATTGACTTTCAAATCTTTCTATCAGTTCCTGAATCTCATAATCGTCTAAGAAATTATCATCATCAAATCCCATATCTTTTTTTTGCAAATTTAAGAAAAACTGCCTTATATTTGCAAAAAAATAACACAGAATATGCCTTTAATTAAATCTATATCCGGATTCCGCGGAACTATCGGTGGCAAGGCTGATAATGGTCTTACACCTATTGATATTGTTAAACTTACATCATCATTCATTTGTCTGATTCGTCGCTCTGGCGTAAGTCGTCCTCGTATCGTAGTAGGACGCGACGGACGTATCTCTGGAACAATGGTGAATCAGTTGGTTTGCGGTAACTTGCAAGCTATGGGCGCCGACGTAATTGATATCGGATTGAGCACAACGCCGACTGTTGAGGTAGCTGTGACTGAGATGAAAGCCGATGGCGGCGTAATCCTCACTGCAAGTCATAATCCAAGAGAATGGAACGCTCTTAAGTTGTTGAACAGCAAAGGAGAATTTATCTCTAAAGAAGATGGCGAGTGGCTGCTAGAAAAAGCTGCTGCCGACGACTACGAATTCTCTTATATCGATGATATCGGAACTTATTCGGTGGAAAACGACTGGATTGAACGTCATGCTGACATGGTTTGCAACCTTCCTCTCGTGAAAAAAGATGTCATCGCAAAAGCAAATCTTAAAGTGGTAGTCGATGCAGTAAACTCAACAGGCGGTATCGCTATTCCAATGTTGCTCAGAAAATTAGGTGTTAACGATATTATTGAACTTAATTGTGAAGTGACAGGCAACTTCGCTCACAACCCAGAACCGCTCGCAGCTCATTTGGTAGAGACATGCGCTAAGGTCAAAGAAACTGGCGCCGACTTCGGTATTGTTGTCGACCCTGACGTCGATCGTCTCGCTTTCATAGATGAGAAAGGTGAGATGTATGGCGAAGAATACACTCTCGTGACAATTGCATCTTACATTTTACAACATAAAAAAGGTAACACCGTTTCTAATCTTTCTTCAACACGCGCCTTGCGTGACGTGACACAACAATTTGGTGCTGAATATTTTGCAGCAGCAGTAGGCGAAGTCAATGTCGTTGAGAAAATGAAGGAAGTAAATGCTGTTATCGGCGGTGAAGGTAACGGCGGCGTCATCTATCCTGAATTGCATTACGGCCGCGACGCTCTCGTCGGTGTAGGTCTTTTCCTTACTTATCTCTGTGAGTCACAATGCACTTGCTCTGAACTTAAGTCTAAATTCCCATTATATTATATGTCGAAGAACAAAATCCAGTTGGACGCTTCAACCAATGTCGATATGATTTTGGAAAAATTGGCTGATAAGTTTAAAAATGAAAAAGTCACAACTATCGACGGTGTGAAGATCGACTTCGAAGAAGGATGGGTACATCTTCGTAAATCAAACACAGAACCTATCATCAGAGTATATTCTGAAGGCAAGACAGAAGCAGAAGCAGAACGACTTGCACAAATTATGCTAGAAGAAGCAACAAAGTGACAAAATAAAATCAAGATCCAAAAGTCAAAAGAATATGTCAAGCATAAACAATAAGAAAAAAAGTCGCCGCAGGAATTACAAATACCATGCGGTGACTTTCAAATTGACATCAGGTCAATATAAATCGTTAAGAAATTATTGCAAGGCGAGAAAGACCACTCCGATAAAACTTATCAAGAAAAGCATAGAACGCTTCATCTCACATTACGAGTATGAAGTACCTCATGAATTATATCTCACAGAAAACCAATTAGAACTCTTCAACCTAGACGAGTTTAATGACAAATGAATAATGACAAATGGCTAAAGGCAAAAGATTAAAGGTAAAAGATCCTCTTAACCCTCTAGTCCCTCTATTTCCTCTCAACCCTTATTATAAGGAATTCTATTCGCTATAGATCTTCCCAAGGTCACTTCGTCGGCGTATTCCAGTGCGTCGCCAACGGAGATGCCCTTAGCGATGGTAGTTATAGTTCCGTTAAAATCCTTTAACACTCGCGACAGATAATAATTCGTTGTGTCGCCTTCTATCGTGGCAGGCAATGCCAGTATTATTTCAGTAATCTCTTCTCTCTTGGTTCTCTCCAGAAGTTCGTTGATTCTTAAGTCGTTTGGCGAGATGCCTTCGATAGGGTTGATGATGCCCCCGAGCACATGGTACAGTCCGTTGAAGGAACAGGTGCGCTCGATGGCGAGCACGTCTCTCATGTCGGCGACGACGCATAAAATGTTCTCGTCGCGTTTTGGATTAGAGCATATCGAGCATAAAGGCTCATCGCTTATGTTATAGCAGCGTCGGCATAAGACGATGTTGTTTCTCATGTCGTTCAACGACTTACACAATTGCTCCGTCTTAATCTTTTCTTCGCCTAAAAGATGCAAGGCGAGGCGCAGGGCGGTCTTCTTTCCGATGCCCGGCAACTTTGATAACTCATCGACTGCTTTTTCCAATAAGATGGAAGAATATTCTGCCATAAACTACAATTTTGGCGCAAAGATACGTTATTTCTTAAAACTTTTTAACTTTGCAAAAAAAATGAAATCATGAAAAAAATATTAGGATTATTTGCTTTAACATTGACATTATTATTTGGTTTTTCATTAGAAAATATCAACGCTCAAAACGATTATAACAAGACCGACAACTCAGGTCGCAGACAAGGCAAATGGATTGAATTTCATGATAATGGAAAAATAAGATATACAGGAGAATTCAAAAACAACGAACCGATAGGAGTGTTCTTATATTATTCGGAAGATGGAACTCTCATTGCCAAAAACAATTACTTGAAAAAATCAAATGTCACTGAGACTGAGATGTATGCGGCAAACGGAAAGGTCATTGCTAAAGGAAAATACATAAACAAGAAGAAACACGATAAGTGGGAATATTTCAGTGAGGAAAACGGCGCTCTCATCTTGACCGAGAATTATGAAAATGGAATTATCGTAGGAAAGAGCGTTGCGTATTCTTCAGTAACTCAGATTGTTTTAGAAGAAATAGAATATTCCAACGGCATGAAAAACGGAGTCTGCTGCAGATATTACGACAATGGAAGAATCATGGAAAGAGCCACTTACCAAAACGACAAATTGAACGGGGATTATTCTTTTTATTATCCTAACGGCGTCGTCAAGGAAGAAGGCAAATATCTTGATAACCAGAAAGTAGGAGAGTGGAAAACCTACGATATGGAAGAAGGACTTCTCTCTGTTGATGTTTATTCGGAGATTTGAAGACAACAAGTCAACAAGACAGTTGACAGTTGTCCCTCTTATTCGTGTGTTAGGCTGTGATAATCTTCTGAATGTCAGAGAGTCTTTCTACAATTCTGTGTCCTTTGGTTTTTAGTCGTTCTTTAGACACGTGACCTCCGCTGTACAAAATACAGTCGAAACCGCATTGTTCTGCCACTTCGGCATCGTGAAGTGAGTCGCCAATCATCACGCATTCTTCTGGATTCAGATTCAGTTTTTCGATGACTTGTTTTCCTATCGTGACTTTCTCTCTAGCGTAATTGTCCTTAATTCCAAAAATGCCGTCAAAGAAATGCGCTATGTCCAAGTTGTTGATCATTAACTTAAGATTGTCATCTTTCATTGCCGATAACACTATTAGCTGATAGTTGTTTTCTTTCAGGTATGATAGTGTTTCAACGACATCAGGGAACAACTTCAATTCAGAAGCTCCGGAAGCATATAATTTAACGTATTGTTTTGCTGGAACTTCAAATGGTTCTTGTTCAAAATTGAAACCAGCTTTGATATAATAATCAATAATAGGAAAACCGAAAATATCCTTATATTTCTCTACATTAAGTCTTGGAAGATTTCTTTCCTCCAATAAAATATTCACGGAATGCAATGACAGTTCAAGGTCATTGAGCAAGGTGCCGTTCCAGTCCCAGATTATAGTCTTATACATCAGCGGCAGTGTTTTGTGTAGTCTTCCATGTTAGGTCTGCCTTTTGCTTCAGCGATCTTGAAATAATAACATGCCATGTCATAATCGCTTATGCTTCTGTAATATAAGCCTATATTGAAATATGCTTGGAGATATTCTGGATTTAATTCTATGACTTTGAGATAGTCTTGCAATGCTGCTTCTCTTTGGAAGATGTTGTATTTTGCGCATCCGCGGTGGAAATAGGCTTCATGGTTTTCTGGGTCGTATTTTATCGCCTGGTCGAAGTATTCTATCGATTCTTCAAATTGTGAGTGATAAAGATAACTAACACCTTTGTCGTATAAGTTTCTTGATTTGTCAGGATTGCTGCCGCAGCTGACCATGAATAATACTAAACCTAATGTTATAATTTTTAATGTTTTCATCATGATTTTATTTTTTGCAAAGATAATAAAAAGTCAACAAGACCACAAGACCACAAGACAAAAAGTAGAGACCTATCAATGATTCCTAAATCATGTATATAAACATTGATGTGTCTTTTGTGTTTTTAAAAATAAAGCCAGTAAGCGCTGAGTTTGCCTTGTGAGTCGAGCATGAGTGCTGGCATTGGTATCTTAATGAAACTTAATACTTTTAATGTCGTCTTCAAGAATTTGTTGTCTGTAGGTATTCTTGTCAAATCGATGTCGGGTGAAAGGACGAATTGTCGTGTTCTTGTGAATTCTGGTATTGATTGTCCGTTATGTTGGCTGACGTTATAGAAACCTCCAGTCATGCCTTCGGCGCTATATCCCAAGGCAAGGTTAATCCATGATGGGAAGTTCGACTCCTTGTTCATGAACAACGATTTAATGTTGAAAGAGAGCCATATCGTCTGTCCGTTATAATCTTTTAACATTTTTTCTGGCAGGTTGCTGCCGAGCAGGTCTGGACGATATTGCGGGAATTGTGTGTTGTGATATGAGTATTTCATTGCTATTCTCTGTTCGTGCCAGAACGCCTGCTGTCCCATGAACAAGCCTGTTCCAATGGCGTTGGCAGCCATGTCGCCCCATGAGAATCCCCATCCGGCAGACAAACCGTCGAAGATTTCAACGGTGGTGAGAAATACGAATCCTAATGGCGCTCCATATAAAAGAGATTTCTTTTCGTCTAATCCTGCTAGTCGAAGCGCTTCATAACCAATGAGTCCGACATGATACGCCGATGTCGCATGACCAGCTTTATCCATCTGCAGCCATTCGGCATTGTCGTTGTAGAAATGAAAAGACGACTGATCATATCCTGCATACCATAGGAAATACAGTCCGCTCATGGAACCGGCGTACAATGCAGCTTCCGTTCCTATCACGATGCCGACGTTTCTCTTGATATTTAATGAATCGTTGCTCGTTGTTATGTCGTTTTGTGTAAACGCTCTTAAAGATAATAAGAGCAGCAGCATCATACTAATGACATTGACCTTTGGCTTTTGATCTTTGGCTTTTGACCTTTGATATGACTTTTCTAAATTTATCATCTTTATCCTATGACACCTGAAGTTATTTCATTTTTTAGATATGAATAAATGTACAAACTACTTTGGAAATATAACCCGGTTTCTTTATCACATAGTTTTTTGTATGTGTCAGAAAAGTATAAAATATCAAGTGCTTCCGAAATAGGTATTTTATATTCATTAATAAGAAGTTCAACCAATTCTGTTGCTAGAGCTTCTTTCATGTATTCAAAGTCGTTATTCATATTTTTTAAGATGTTTGATGGCAATTTCTGAACCAAAATAATATTGAAATGTGATGCCTTTCATATATTTTAGTCTGTTCATAAATTCTTCTTTATTGATACTGCCATCTTTTAGTTTTCTAATTTGTACACCTACTTTATCATTTGCTATTGGACCATATACAATATCAAAATTACATACTTCTTTTCCATCTCTATTCGCTAGAACAAAATCAGCCCATTCTTCAGAATATTCAGGAAAAATTTTAATTTTTAAACTAGTATTTTTAAGAACTTCAGGATTAAATTCAAATTTTGTAATTACAATATCACCTCCTAAAATAGATGATTTATATTTTGCCATTTCAATGGCTTGTTCTTCATCTTCAGAAAGATAAAATCCTTTTCCAAAATCTTTGTTTGGTTTGGATTTTTTTAAATCGATTTTATCAATCGTGGTATTTGATCCATGATATAATATCATAATTGACCTCCATTTTTACGGCAATATAATGATAGACTTTCTACAACTTCATTAAAATCAAGTGTGTGGATGATAGCATAATTGTCTTCAATGAATTTTAATCCATTGTGGTTCCTAATATAACGATATGCTTGAAGCTCTGTTAGTGAATATTTTTTTGCAAATTCATTGATTAGAGCAATAATATATTCAATTATATCTTTGATGTTGTAGTTCATAGACTAGTTTTTCTGCAAAAATAATTTATTTTTGAAAACTCTGTATATTAAGATATTGTTTTAACTTTTAAATTTACTATTTATACTAACGACTATAGTGTTGTATATGATCACAAAAGATTTACTTGTAGTCTTTCTTATTTCCAAATCTTCTTCTTATTCAATGCCTTCCTGTATTTTTCAGCGTTGATGTTGTGTTCCCTCATGTTTTTTGCAAATACGTGATATCCGGATAGGTCGTCTTTTGCGCAGAAATAGAAGTATTTATGGTTTTCCGCATTCAAGACGGCGTCGATAGCAGCGATAGATGGGATGCATATCGGTCCGGGAGGAAGTCCTATATATTTATAGGTATTGTAAGGCGACTCCACTTCCTTGTGAACGTCCAAGACTCTTTTTATCTCGAAATCACCGAGGGCGAACACCAGGGTAGGGTCGGCTTGCAGCAACCAGTTTTTCTTTAACCTGTTGACGTAGACGCCGGCGATACGTGGCATCTCTGAGACCTTTGTGGTTTCCTTGTCGACAATAGATGCCAAGATGCTTACTTCTATTGGACTCATATTCAATGCTACTGCTTTGTTTTTGCGTTCTTCGTTCCAGAATCTTTTGTATTCGTTAGTCATTTTTTCAACGAAGTCGCTGGCATCGATGTTCCAGTATAATTCGTAGGTGTTTGGTATAAACAAAGCCGCTGCGTTTTCTTCATCGAATCCCATCTCCTTGAGTATGGCGCTTTCGCTGACGGCATTCAATAAGGCGACGGAATCCATTTCAAGTTGTTCGGCGACGCGTCCTGCGAATTGCTCTATTGTCCTTATATTATTAAATGTGAACTTGACAGGAGTCTGACTTCCCGAACGTAACATGTTCAACAATCTGTTGTTGTTCATGTTGTTAGTGATGACATAATGTCCCGACTTGATGTATTTAGGATATTCGAGTTTCTTGGCGAGCCATTCGAACGATTTTTGATTTATGATGATGCTGTCGGAATAGAGTTTTTGTTTCACTGTCTCGAAATCGTCATCGGAATAAATATAAAGTGACACTTTCTCTTCATTAGGAGTCAATACGTTAGGGAAGATGATGGCTTTATACATCCTGACAAATACGAATACAGATATCACTGCCAGGACCGACAGTGTCATAAACATATATCGTTTTATCTTTTTCAATTTATTGACTTGTTTGTTGTGATATGATCTTATAGTTTCCATCAGAAATTTTGGTTTATAAGTTGAAATTCAATCTCATCGATGAATCCTTGCGGTGTCCTTATCCATTCCTTGCGATATCCGCATTGTTCGAAGCCTGCCTTTTTGAAAAGGTTGAGACTGTCGGTGTTGAGAACGTCGATGAGGCAATATATCTGTTTGAGCATTACGACATCGAAGCAGTAATCTATCATAAGTTGAAGAGCGTCGCTTGCGTATCCGAGTTTTCTATATTCCTTTTGTAACAATATGCCGATGCCAGCTCTGAAGTGAACAGGATCGAAGTCGTAAATGTCGATGCATCCGATTTCTTTGTTATCTTCTTTTCTTTCAATGATAAAACGCATCTGGCGGTTAGCGAAGAGGTCGTTGTTTACGAGCAGAAACTCTTCAATCTGATACAATGAATAAGGGACGTAAGTCTCGCTGACGCGCCATATTTCCTGATTGTTTTCCCACTGATATATGAGGGCAGCGTCTTGAGGTTCTGCTGCTCTTATGATTAAGTTCTCGCTTTGTGCAAACATTGTAAATAATTTTATGCAAAGATAAACATTCCGTCAAAGACATGCGCTGCTGGACCTGTCAACACTACGTTTTTAAAAGTGTTTTCGTCTTTGTCAAATCGTACGTTAAGTTTAGCAATCTGAGTATAGATGTCGATGTCGTTGCCTCCATACCAGAGCGACGCTGCCATCGCTGATGCTGTCACGCCTGTACCGCAAGCCAAAGTCTCGTTCTCGACGCCTCTCTCGTAAGTCCTGATGCGAATGTTGCCATTGTCGTTTAAAAGGAAATCCACGTTGACGCCATCGGAAGAGATGTTCTTGTCGTAACGTATCTTTGCACCTTCGGCGTTGACATCCATGCTGTCGAGATTCATAACTTTTTTAACATAATGCGGAGAACCTGTGTCAATCAGGAGAGATTCGTCATCAAGTTGGTAAGACAAAATGTCACGCATTGTCAGTTCTACAAGATATTCGTTGGAAGATGTTTCGGTAACTTTAGCCTTATGTATTCCGTCGACAGCTTCGTAAGTCGCTTCGTTTTTTATTATGCCTTGCTGATGCGCAAATGCAGCTATGCAGCGGCCTCCATTGCCACAAAAAGTGCTTTCTTTTCCGTCGCAATTATAGTATCTCATTCTAAAATCGTGATTATCAGAATGCGTCAAAATTATCAAGCCGTCGGCTCCGATTCCAGTGCGTCGGTCACACATTTTAAATATTAATTCTTCTGATAATAATATTTCATTTTTTATGGCGTTTATCATGATGAAATCATTACCGGCACCATGAAATTTGCTGAAATTAATATAATGATTTTCAGTTATATTCATATAAATACTCTTGTTTTAAAACTGCAATGTTTTGGCAGGAATTTTGAACGTAAAAGTAATAAATTTTTAAACGCAAAGCTATCATAGAAGAAAGAATCTTTACCCTGAAAGAAGATTCGGGATGATGTCGCCCGAGAAGATGTAATATGAAGAATGACATCATTTTTTATTAACTAACTAATTTTAAAATATGAAAAACAAAACAAAATTTTTATTTGTAAGCTTCGGCTTGCTGTTGGCAGCATTAAGTGTTCTGACAATCAAACTGTATTTATCGCAACAAGATATGAAAGAGTCTTTGGCAGATACCGAATTGCTACAGACTTCTATGAACGAGAACCAGACTCCTATATTGAGAGCATCATTTATTGCTAATGGCGAAGGCGATAACTTCGTTAATGCAGCGGAAAAAACAGTAAACACTGTAGTTCACATCAGAACAGAGATAGTTTCAAAAGGTAATAGTTATTACGATTTCTTCGGATCATTGTTTGAACAGCTTTATGGCGGACAGATGCAGGTGCCTAATAATGTTTCTGTCGGATATGGTTCTGGCGTCGTTATTTCTCCTGACGGTTACATCGTGACAAACAACCACGTTGTTGAAGGCGCCAGTAAGATTGAAGTGACATTCAACGACAAACACAAGAGGACAGCAACGATAATCGGCAATGACCCAAGTACTGATTTGGCTTTGATTAAAGTTGATGCAAAAGATCTGGAATATCTCACCTTCGCTGACTCCGATAAAGTTAGAGTGGGAGAGTGGGTTCTCGCAGTAGGTAATCCTTTCAACTTGACCTCAACGGTGACAGCTGGTATCGTGAGCGCAAAAGCCCGTAACATCAATATCTTGGGCGACGGCAGCACCATAGAGTCATTCATTCAGACCGATGCTGCTATCAATCCTGGTAATAGCGGCGGTGCTTTGGTCAATATGGATGGAAATCTTGTAGGTGTCAATGCTGCTATCGCTTCTCGTACTGGAAGTTATGAAGGATATTCATTCGCAATCCCTTCGAATATTGTAAAAAAGGTAGTGGAGGATTTCCTGCAATACGGCGCTTTGCAAAGAGCTTATATCGGTGTCAGCATCGCTGAGATAACAGAAGAATTAGCTGTGGCAAAAGGCATTGAGGTAACATCGGGTGTTTATGTCATTGATGTGCATGAAAATGGTGGCGCTAAGGCTGCAGGCATAAAGAAAGACGACATAATATTAAGTATCAATAATATTACAGTAAACTCAAATGCACAACTCATTGGCGTTGTCGGTCAATATCGTCCGGGCGATAAAGTCAAGGTAAAGATTCAACGTAATGGAGATGTAATAGAGAAAGTTGTCACACTCAAGAACTTGGAGGGTACAGAAGAGATGCATAGAGACACAGATAGTTTCTATAATGAAGTATTGGGAATCAGAGCGCAGGCATTGCCATCGTCGTTGAGGAGCGAACTCGGAATCAACTACGGATTGAAGATAGTTGAAGTGAAAGACGGAATATTCAAACAAAAAGGAATAACAGACGACTTTATAATATTATCTGTTAACTATCAAAAAGTAAGCTCAGAAAATGACCTCAGAAAAGCTTTAAGCAATGACAGAAATGGCAAGATTCGCATCGAAGGCATCAATTCTACAGGAACTTATAATATCACATTCGAGTTTTATCGATAATTTTTGAGCTAAGAACCATTGAGCTAAGGACTATGGTTCAACAGTTCAACGGTTCAAAGTAAAAAAATACAATTCAATAAAACATTTCTGTAACAACATTGTTTAAATATCAGTAATAAAATATATGAGGCAATTAAAAATTTCTAAATCGATTACCAATCGTGAGGTGGCGTCGCTCGACAAGTATCTTGCCGATATAGCAAGAGAAGAGCTGATATCTCCAGAGGAGGAAGTAATCCTCGCCCAAAAGATTAGGGCTGGCGACGAGCAGGCGCTCGAGAGATTGGTAAGGGCTAATCTGAGATTCGTTGTTTCCGTAGCGAAACAATATCAGAATCAGGGAATAAGTTTACCTGATTTAATTAACGAAGGTAATGTGGGACTGATAAAGGCTGCACAGCGTTTTGATGAGACTAAAGGATTTAAGTTTATATCGTATGCGGTGTGGTGGATACGTCAGTCAATCTTACAAGCTGTGGCGGAACAGTCGAGGATGGTGCGACTTCCTTTGAATCAGGTGGGTTCTTTGTCAAAGATAAAAAAGACATCTTCACGTCTTGAACAACTGTATCATCGACAGCCTACTATTAAGGAAATAGCAGAGGAGCTGGAACTTCCAGAACATAAGGTGATTGCGGCATTACGCATGAACACCAAGGAAGTGTCGATGGACGCTCCTGTAGGAGAAGACGATGACATGTCATTGATAGACACTCTAATTCCTGATGGAGCATCATCGGCAGATGAGGGCATAACCCGAAAACTCGACAATGCCGAAATACGTCGTTCTATGTTGATACTTAACGACAAGGAACGCGAGATAATAAATCTCTACTTCGGCATCGATGCTTCGCATAGCTATACTCTTGAAGAAATAGCCTACAGGCTTGATCTCACAAGAGAACGCGTCAGACAGATTAAGGACAAGGCTCTTAAGAAGTTAAAGCAAAATCCTAGCAAGAGCCTGCTTAAGATGTATCAGGAATGTTAAGACTAAAGGCTAAAGACAAAAGAGAACAACTTTAGTCTTTGGCCTTTAGCCATTAGTCATTAATAATCTCTAGAGTTCTATAATTCTAGAGATTTTTTCTTTTACCCATGTCTGTTCCATATTGAATATCTCCGACATTGGTTTGGAGATGGTATTAATAAGCAATAGCGTGCTTTCCTGTCGGTTGTTAAGATTATTTACAAAATCTTTCACTTCATTCCATCTGATACCAGTGCTCATAAGAGTGACGAATGTATAGTAGTCGAAGTTGTTGACTTCAAGCTGGTGCATGCCTTCAGAAATTATCTTGGAGCTTGTCCTTGTCAGCTTTGTCTCACCTACTTCTTGCAGCACAGAAAGGTATTTTTCGTACAAGACATATTCGTTAAGCATGAATGCAATCTCGTTAGGAAGGAAAGCCTCCCAGAATGCTTTTGGGAGAGGTTTGGCGATGAAACGTCCGAGCATGAAAGAGCCTGCCTCAAGACCACTGAGATTCTCCTTCTCGCATTTCACTATGATATTTTTAAAGAAGTCGATTTTCTTGTCGATGTCTAAGAGATTGAAGACGCGTGACTGTTCGTTATGCGAACCCATCTTGCTTTCAAGAACCTGAGTCTGATATAGGCCATGGTTGATGTTGTACCAAGTATTGACAATGACCTTTGCCTTCTCCTGATCTTGATTCAAGTCATAACTTATGATTCTTGCCAATGCATTGATGTCGTTTATGTAATTGACTTTTGTAGAGTTAATTATCTGCTGGTATTTAGTGTATGCCGACTTCAATCTCACGAATACGTTCTCTTCCTTGATGTCGGTGAATGTGAAATTGTCGTTGTCTAGGTATTTTCTGAATCGGGCAGGAGTGAAAGCTGCCTCTCCGCTATATATGGCGTGTTTTTTACTTGAGACGGTGATCCAGTCATGTTCGTTTATTGTCATGCCTTCGCTGTTGACAAGTTTGTTGTCTATTATTTTTACGCCATAAAGACTGAGATTCAAGAATGCAGGGATGCCGTATCCTCGACATGCAGTAACAACATGTATAGCTGCAGGCGTCATGCTTAAGATTGAATCCACTTCGTTGAGGACAATGGTGTCTTCCGGTGTAAATCGTTCTTTGCAGAGACATACTCTATAACCGAGGCTCTTCATCTTGTTGGCTGATGCCACACTGAAACACAATCTCGCGCTGACTGCAGTTCTTGGCAATACGTTGACGCCGTTACAGAAAAACTTCAAGTTGGAGAACGACTGCTTGTCAATGGTGTCGGAAAATATCTGACGAAGGTGATATGGGCGGACAAGCTCAATTATCATCTCTTTGTCTATGAAGCCTTTCTCATATAAATCGATAGCAGAAAGCATTGCGGCTCTACCTGTCAGCTCCGACTTGTTAAGCTGCAATACGGCAAAAAGACTTGAATTATGAGAGAGAGTCTCTACAGCGAATTCTATAGTCACTGGCGACTGGAATCTTTTCTCTAAGTTAATAAGCAGAGGGTCAAAGTGATATACGGCAGGAAACATCTCCTTGATTTCAGAACGGTCAAAATATTCATAATCCTCGGAAGATATATGGCCTGTCATGATCTCTTCTCCGAATATGTCGGGATAACTTTCTATCTGGCGGCCGACGCCTGTACGGCTATGGCAGCTGTATAAAACACCAGGATAAGAATTCTCGTTGCCTATAGTCCATACCATCTTATGCAGGATCATGGATGGATAAGCTTTCTTGCCACGCATGAAGGTCAGCACCATATCCTGGTTGTTGATATAGAAGTTCCTCACATGTTCCATGAAACGCAATGCCTGATAATAGCTGTCTTGAAGAATATTGTCATTGCCTTCTGCATTTATGATAAGTTCTTCCATCATCTTGATTTTGTCAAGCTGTTCTTTCACCGACAAATCGTTTTCGTCTACATAGTTATAATCTATAGAAAGCATCTCGATGATATTGCTCAAAGTGTTGAGGTATATACGGTTTCCCATGCTCAGTCCGTATTTCTTCGAGAGGCCTTCATAAGCGTTTTTGTTTATTCCGATGTTAAGCAGTGTCGGCATGAGACCAGGTATGTACTGTGGCATTGCGCTTCTGAGAGCGAATACGAGAGGCTCGTCATTGCTGCCGAATTTGCATTTTGTCATCACTTCAAGATTATATATTGCTTTTCTCAGAAGTTCCTCTTGGTTGTCGAGGAGAAAAGCGTTGGAGCTGATGATGCAGAAGTCAGGAACAGCGTAGCATTGTTTTGTGAGTTCCATCAGCATCTTGCCTTTGTTGCTTATCACTACTTCTGAGAAGTCCTGAGGCGTAACAGTAGTGACTATATTGTCATCTTCGAAGAGAGGGTTGTCGTTCACGTAGTTGACGCAGTCGTTGTACAATTCATTTCTCAGGGATTCCAGTTCCTCGCTGTTGTCATCAATGCCGTCGCGCTCTTGTATAAGGAGAGAAAGGAAGTGCTTTATTTCGTCGTCGTTGCTGCGAGTCAGCAGATAATAGATGTCGTACCATTTGGGCGCAATTTCATATAAGGTGTCGTCATTGTCTACTTGATAAATCACCGTTCCGGGCTTATTGCCTTCGCGTTCGTTTTCTTTTTCGAAAATATAACGATTTTGTTCGGTATATAGCTTGAGCATGAAAAAGTTAGGATAACTCGCTCTTATCTTGAAGTTCTTTATTTTCATAACAAGGACATTTTTCTGCAAATATAATATTTTTTGTTTGCGAAATGAAGTGATGCCATTATAAAACATCTTTACTTAAGCACCACTAACATCTCTCTGTAAACTAAAAAATAAATATTAAAAACTCTTTCATTTATCAATAAAGTTTTGTAATTTTGCAAACCATAGTGACGTATTCGTACGTCGGCATATTACGTTGTTTTTAAAACCCTTTTTTCAATGAAAAAGACTAAATACATTTTTGTGACTGGAGGCGTTACGTCATCCTTAGGTAAAGGAATTATTTCCTCATCATTAGCTAAGTTATTGCAAGGCAGAGGATTTTCTGTAACTATTCAAAAACTTGACCCTTACATCAACATCGACCCAGGTACATTGAATCCATATGAGCATGGCGAATGTTATGTAACAGAAGACGGTGCAGAGACCGACCTCGACCTTGGTCACTATGAACGTTTTTCAAACACATCTACATCTCAAGCTAATAGCGTCACAACAGGTAGAATCTACCAAAGCGTTATTAATAAGGAAAGAAAAGGAGAATACCTCGGATCAACAGTGCAGGTAGTTCCTCATATCACAGATGAAATCAAGAGATGTGTCCAGCTCCTCGGTCATACAGGAAAATATGACTTCGTTATTACAGAAATAGGCGGCACAGTAGGCGACATCGAATCACTTCCTTTCGTTGAAGCTATCCGTCAGATGCGCTGGGAAATGGGACAGGATTCAGTGGTGATCCACCTTACTCTCGTGCCTTACCTTTCAGCAGCACAAGAACTCAAGACCAAACCAACTCAGCATTCAGTTAAGTCATTACAGGAACAAGGCGTACAGCCAGACATCATAGTATGCCGCTGTGAGAAACATCTTTCTGAGTCAATAAAATCTAAGATAGCTCTCTTCTGCAACGTCGAGAAGACATCAGTCATCGAATGTATCGACGCTGATTCAATCTATGACGTACCTGTATTGATGATGAAAGAAGGTCTTGACAAGGAAGTTCTCAGAAAGACCAACACACAATACGAAGGTGAAGCGGATATCGAAAACTGGAAACAATTCTTAGAACGTCTCCATAATCCAAAACATGAAATCACTGTAGCTTTAGTTGGTAAATACGTTGAATTAAAAGACGCTTACAAGTCAATACGTGAGGCTTTGATTCACGGCGGCGTAGCTAACGAGACAAAGGTTCATATCAAGAGCATCCACAGTGAAGAGATTACTAGAGAAAACGCTAAAGACATACTCGCTGGCGTAGACGGTATCCTGGTAGCTCCTGGTTTCGGCAGCAGAGGCGTTGAAGGCAAGATCAACGCTGTTGAATATGCCCGCGTCAACAATATCCCATTCATGGGTA
Source organism: Bacteroidales bacterium (assembly GCA_017561025.1). GTDB lineage: Bacteria > Bacteroidota > Bacteroidia > Bacteroidales > F082 > Limimorpha. The sequence goes on from JAFZDU010000047.1 coordinate 18,933, forward strand.
TCTGCCTTGGCATGCAATGCGCTGTCATAGAATTCGCAAGAAACGTCCTCGGATATGCTGACGCTCACTCACGCGAAATGGACCTCGATACCAAACATCCTGTCATCGACATCATGGCAGAACAAAAGAACATAGTAAATATGGGCGGAACAATGCGTCTCGGCGCTTATCCATGTAAGGTTACAGAAGGATCTAACCTTCACAAGGCTTATGGAGAGACACTCATCTCAGAACGTCACCGCCATCGTTACGAATTCAATAACGCATATATTGAAGAGTTCAAGAAACACGGCATGAAGATAACAGGCGTCAACCCTGACACAAACCTTGTAGAGGTAGTGGAAGTGGAAGGTCACCCTTGGTATGTGGCTTCACAATACCACCCGGAATATAAGAGCACAGTGGCGAAACCTCATCCTATGTTCGTAGGCTTCGTAAAAGCTATGCTCGAATATAGCGGAAAATAATCAATAAAACGTCAAATATTATCATTGAAAAAACAAGTGCAAAGTAATGTAAATATTATATTTATGTTACTTTTGCACATTTAAAATAGATAGCATTTATGGATAAAAATTCTCTTATTGGTATCATCTTGATATTAGGAGTGTTGATTGGTTGGTCAGTATGGATGACACCATCAAAAGAAGAAATGGCACAGCAACGCCACATTCAAGACTCTATCAACAGAGTCAACAGAGAACGTTTCGTTAGAGACTCTATCAGCATGGCTGAAGCTATGGCAGCAATGAACGCACCAAAAGCTGACAAGACATCAGATGGGTCTTATGCAGAACGTTATTCACAATATGGCTCATTCGCACAAGCTGCACAAGGCGAAAACAAAACATGGGTACTCGAAAACGAAGTGCTCAAAATGGACCTCTCATCAAGAGGCGCTTATGTCAAGACAGTAGAACTCAAAGACTATAAGACATTCGACTCACTTCCTTTAATAGGATTTGATTCAGAAACCTCAAAATTTAACCTTGAATTTATAGCAGACGGCAAAGGTGTAAACACTTACGACCTTTACTTTGAACCTTATATCAATGGCTATCTTTATGAAGGTACAGAAAACATCAAACTCGGCAACAGAGATTCTTTAGTGTTTTCATTACGCGCTTATACCTCCGACTCGGAAGGTAACAAGAGCATGGATAAATATCTCGAGTTTCGTTATACAATGCATAAAGACCAATATATGGTCGACTTCGACATCGTTACCAACAACCTCAAAGGCATAATCCCTGCTAACACACGTTTCATGTCAATAGATTGGGCAGTAGATGTGTTGAAGCAAGAAAAGGCCAGCGACCGCCTGAACTTCGAGACTATATATTATATGTATGCTAACAAAGACGTTGAAGCTCTTTCAAAGTCAGAAGTAGCTAACGAAGAGAAAGAATTGCTCTCAGGCGTCAAATGGATTTCTTTCAAACAAAAGTTCTTCAGCTATGCTCTTGTATCTAAAGATAACTTCAATGATGCATTCGTTGAATTGCATACCAAGGCAAGACCATCAAATTCACGCTATCAGAAATCTATGAGCGCTGTTATCGACGTTCCTTTCGATGGATTGAATGAAGACAATAAAATAGAAATGTCATATTACTTCGGACCAAACAACTTTAAAGTGTTGAAACAATATGGTATAGGTCTTGAAGAACAAATACCTCTCGGTGGCAAACTCATCTCATGGATTAACAAATACATCGTTATCAACGTATTTGATTGGTTAGGTCATTATGGATGGAGCTATGGTGTCGTTATCTTGATATTGACACTTATCATCAAGATATGCTTGATGCCTATCGCATTCAAATCATACATGTCAACAGCTAAGATGCGTGTCTTGAAACCAGAGATTGACGCTATCAACGAAAAATATCCTAAGCAGGAAGACGCCATGAAGAAACAACAAGCTGTCATGGATCTTTACAAGAAAGCAGGAGCAAGCCCAATGTCAGGATGTCTCCCAATGTTATTGCAGTTCCCAATATTGATTGCAATATTCCGTTTCTTCCCATCAAGTATTGAGTTGCGTCAACAACCATTCTTATGGGCAGACGACTTGTCAACATACGACAGCATCTTGGATCTGCCTTTCAATATCCCATTCTACGGCGATCACGTCAGCTTGTTCACATTATTGATGACAGCAGCAACATTGCTTTATACTTATATCAATAATAAGCAAATGGAACAGACACAAGGCAACCAAGCAATGCCTGGTATGAAGGTTATGTTATACATCATGCCAATCATGTTCCTCGGTATCTTCAACAGCTACTCTGCAGGTTTGAGCTACTATTACCTCTTGGTTAACTTGTTTACATTCTTGCAAATGTATATCTTCAAGATTTGCATCAACGAAGACAGACTCCGCAAACAGATTGAACAAGCCAAGAAAAAGCCTGTGAAAAAATCTAATTTCCAAAAGAGATTGGAGGAAATGCAAAAACAACAGCAACAACAGATGAGGCGATAAAATAAAATCAACATGAATATAAGACTACAAGACTACAGCTAATTTGCTTGTGACTTGTAGTCTTTTTTTTGAGATGTGGAAAAAATACACACATTGTGGAATTTACTTTTTAAATTGAAATCGTAAAACATAATATATCAACACTATTTTCATTGGTATAATGCTTGTAAAATCTCATTGTTAAATTACTACAAATTTTATGGAAAAACTAAATTTTATCACTAAACACAAAAAACTAATTATCACTGCAGCATTACTTATTATTACTGTAGCAGTAGTATTACATTTTCTAGACAAAGAAGAAGTTGAAGAAGTCTATCCTGTTGTGACAGTAGAAAAGGTAAAGCAGGAAGATGTTGAAATCTATGGGGAATACGTAGGACGTATCAGAGCACAGCAATTTGTTGAAATCAGGGCTCGCGTTGAAGGCTACCTCGAGAAGATGTTGTTTGAAGAAGGTACATATATCAGTAAGAACCAACTATTATTTATAATAAACCAAGATAGATATAAGGCAAGAGTAGATAAGGCAAAGGCACAGCTTAACAAAGACAAGGCCCAGGCTCGTAAGGCAGAACGTGACCTTGAGAGAATCAGGCCTTTGTATGAACAGAATGCTGCCAGTCAGCTCGATTTAGACAATGCCATAGCGGCATACGAAACTGCAAAAGCATCTGTTTCTATGAGTGAGGCAGACTTATATCAGGCAGAACTGGAGCTTGGTTATACGACAGTAAACTCACCGATATCAGGATATATCAGCGAGAGTGAGGCCGACTTAGGAACCTTGGTAGGTCCATCGTCAAGGTCACATCTTGCCACCATTATAAAGATGGACACCGTGCTGATTGACTTCAGCATGACAGCCTTGGATTATCTTAAGTCAAAAGAAAGAAATGTTGAGTTAGGACAGAAAGACAGCACACGCTCATGGCAGCCTCATGTAACTATAACATTAGCCGACAACACAATATATCCATACCAAGGACTTGTCGACTTCGCTGCTCCACAAGTTGACGAGCTAACAGGAACATTCTCGGTGAGAGCTGAGATGAGCAATCCCGACAGAGCCTTGTTGCCAGGACAGTTTACCAAAGTGAGACTGCTTCTTGATGTAAGAGAAGACGCCAATGTCGTTCCTTTGAAATCAGTAGAGATAGAAAAAGGAGGAGCTTATATCTATGTGCTGCGCACCGATGCCACAGTTGAGCGAAGATTCATAGAGATAGGACCAGAGATTAACAACAACGTGGTTGTCGAAAGAGGTCTCAGTGCGGGAGAGTTTATAGTGACAGAAGGATATCACAAACTCAATCCAGGCGATAGGGTAGAGTTCTATTACAATAATTAAGGAGGTTGTCATGAAGGTTTCATTTTTTATAGACAGACCAGTATTTTCTATAGTGGTCTCTATCTTGATAGTAATATTGGGTTTCATAGGTCTAACTATGTTGCCAATAGACCAATACCCACAGATCACTCCTCCAGTAGTCAAGATAAACGCTACATATCCAGGAGCTAGCGCATTGACAGTAGCTCAGGCTGTTGCCACCCCAATAGAACAGCAGCTCAATGGTACTCCAGGTATGATATATATGGAATCGTCCAGCTCCAACTCTGGCAGTTTCTCAGCCACCGTCACCTTCGACATCGGTACCGACCCGGAACTGGCAGCGGTAGATATCCAGAACAGAATAAAGCTGGCAGAATCACGTTTGCCGGCAGAAGTGGTACAGAACGGCATCAACGTAGAACGTCAGTCACCGAGTCAGCTCATGACGATATGTCTGACTTCATCAGATCCTAAGTTTGACGAGATATACCTCAGCAACTTCGCCACACTCAACGTACTTGACCTTATCAGACGTATCCCGGGAGTGGGAAGAGTCTCTAATATAGGCAGCCGCTATTATGCGATGCAGATATGGGTTCAGCCTGATAAGCTGGCAAGTTATGGCCTTACGATAGCCGATCTTCAAAACAGTCTGAAAGACCAGAATAGAGAGTCGGCAGCTGGTGAACTAGGCAAAGCACCTATGTTTGGAATTGATGTTACAACGCCAATCACCACACAAGGTCGTCTCTCTACAGTAGGACAATTTGAGGAGATAGTGCTGCGTGCCAACCCCGACGGCTCTTTGATAAGATTACGTGATGTGGCAAGAATATCATTAGAAGCCCAGTCGTATAACACAGAAAGCGGCATCAATGGAGAGAATGCAGCTGTCATGGGAATATACATGCTTCCTGGTGCCAATGCTGTGGAAGTGGCCAATAAAGTGAAGGAATTGATGGAAGAGATAAGCATGAATTTTCCAGAAGGCATGAGCTACGAAATTCCATTTGACATGACAACATATATCTCAGAATCAATTTCAGAGGTATACAAGACATTATTCGAAGCTTTGTTGCTCGTCATACTCGTAGTTTTCCTATCATTACAAAGCTGGAGAGCGACAGTGATACCATTGATAGCAGTGCCTATCTCTCTGATAGGAACATTCGGCTTCATGCTGATATTCGGTTTTTCTTTAAATATATTAACATTGTTGGGATTGGTGTTGGCAATCGGTATTGTCGTTGACGATGCTATTGTGGTGGTTGAGAATGTTGAACGCATTATGGAAGAGGAACACCTGTCGCCATACGAAGCGACGAAGAAGGCGATGGAGACCCTCGTAAGTCCACTCATTGCAACATCATTAGTACTTGCAGCTGTATTTGTTCCAGTAAGTTTCCTCGCAGGAATAACAGGAATATTATATAGGCAGTTCACAATAACCATTGTAGTGTCAGTATTGATTTCTACTGTGGTTGCTCTCACATTAAGCCCAGTGATGTGTTCGTTGATATTGAAGCCTAAGACTGAGGTGAAGCCAAACATCATCTTCAGAACCATCAATAAATATTTATTCAAGGGAGAAGAATATTACGGCGGTGCCATCATGAAAGTCGTTAAGAATCCTAGGAGAATACTTTTATGGTTCGGCCTTGTATTGATTTCAATATTCGTACTTAACAAGATGATACCAAGTAGTTTCCTTCCTATAGAAGACCAAGGATATTTCAAGGTTGAGTTGGAATTGCCAGAGAATGCTACATTGGAACGCTCTCGTATAGTAGCTGACAGAGCCATTGACTATCTCATGACACTCGAGGAAGTTGAATACGTACAAAGTGTTGTAGGTTCAAGTTCACGTGTAGGAACTAGTCAGTCGGCTACCGAGTTGACCGTGATACTCAAGCCATGGGAAGACAGAGACGACACTACCATAGAAGAGATAATGAATAAGGTGAGAAAGGAATTTTCCAGATATCCAGAGGCAAAGGCCTATCTCTCATTGCCACCAGTCATACCAGGTCTAGGTTCTTCAGGAGGATTTGAGATGCAGCTGGAAGCACGTTCAGATGCTACATTTGAAAACCTAGTCCATGCGACAGACTCATTGATGTATTACGCATCAAAACGTAAGGAGCTATCAGGATTGTCTACATCATTGAAGTCGGACATCCCACAGATATATTTCGATGTCGACAGAGACAAGGCCAAGCTCGCCGGTGTTCCGATGGCAGAGATATTTTCTACTATGAAGGCATATACCGGAAGTGTCTATGTCAACGACTTCAATTTATTCAACAGAGTATATCGTGTATACATACAAGCTGAAGCCGACTATCGTCAGTCGCAGAACAACATCAACCTTTTCTATGTGAGAGGCGCTAACAGGACTATGATACCGCTTACGTCATTAGGAAGCACATCATATACCACAGGACCGGGCAGCATCACCAGATTCAATATGTTCAACAGTGTTGTCGTCAGAGGTCAGGCTGCACAAGGATACAGCACTGGTGAGGCTATGAAGATAATGGAAGAGATAGTAGACACCCATCTTCCAAAAAACATAGAGGTAGAATGGAGCGGTCTCTCATATCAAGAGAAACAGGCCGGAGGCAAGTTAGGTATAGTTTTGGCATTGGTTTTTGTCTTCGTATTCCTTTTCCTTGCAGCCTTGTATGAAAGCTGGATTGTACCGATAGCAGTGTTGTTGTCATTGCCGGTAGCAGCATTAGGATCATATCTCGGCGTGTGGGTATGCGGATTAGAAAACGATATCTATTTCCAGATAGGACTCGTTATGCTGATGGGACTTGCAGCCAAGAATGCCATCCTCATCGTAGAGTTTGCGAAAGAGATGGTGGATAAAGGAGAAGAGGTGGTAAAGGCAGCAGTCATGGCTACACGTCAGAGATTCCGTCCTATTCTTATGACATCATTGGCCTTCATCTTAGGACTGATACCATTGGTGCTGTCAAGCGGTCCAGGATCGGCGAGCCGACAGGCCATTGGAACAGGAGTGTTCTTCGGGATGATAAGCGCTGTGATATTCGGTGTCATTATGGTTCCATTCTTCTTCGTATTGGTATATAAAATCAAAAACAAATTTAAAAAGTCTGTGTCATGAAAAGATATATCATTATAGTAATATCGGTAATGTTCCTTTCTTCATGTAAGATAGGAAAGGACTACACCAAGTTGGAAATAGATATGCCAAAAACCTTTGTCTCATACACTCAAGACAGCACATGTTATGCAGACATGAAATGGTGGGATGTTTATGCTGATACTAACTTAAGAAATCTCATCAAATACACTTTGGAGAACAACAAAGACATGAAGATAGCTGTAGCCAAGGTCAAGGAGATGGCAGCGAGGAGAAGCATCACCCATGCAGATTTCTTTCCTCAGATTGGTGCCAATATATATGGACAAGACGAGAAGCTCAACTACCAAGGCGACTTCAGCAAGCCACACGACATAGAGTATGGAGTGAAGGCGAATATCAGCTGGGAGCTAGATTTGTGGGGTAATCTTAGATGGGCCAACGATGCGGCAATAGCAGAATATGTCTCTACTATTGAAGGACAGAGAGCCCTGATGATGAGTCTAGTTGCAGAAGTGGCAGAGATATATTTTGAACTTATCGCTTTAGATAACGAGCTGCTTATCGTAAAACAGACACTTAATGCGAGAGAGGAGAGTGTACGTCTGGCCAAGATACGTTTTGAAGGCGGCCTTACGAGTGAGACGTCATATCAGCAGGCTAAGTTGGAATATGCCAAGAAAGCCACATTGGTTCCTGACTTGGAGAAGAAGATAGCAATGAAGGAAAACGAGATACTGGCGTTGTCAGGCAGTTTTCCGATGAGAGTGAAGAGGACGGAGACACAGAAAAACATAATGTTGCCAGACAGCATACCAGTAGGATTGCCATCAGACCTGATGGAGAGAAGACCTGATGTGAGGAAAGCAGAGCAGAAACTCATTGCGGCAAATGCCAAGGTTGGAGTCAGTTACACCAATATGTTCCCTAGGATAGCATTGACATCCAGTTTGGGTTTTGAGACCGATGAATTTGCCACATTGTTGTCGTCACCGATGTTCTTCATCAGCACCAATCTGCTGTCACCGGTCTTCAATATGGGAAAGAACAAGTCGAAATACAAGGCACAGATTGCAGTATATGAACAAGAATGTTACAATTATGAAAAGGTTGTCTTGTCAGCTTTTTATGACGTGATGAATGCCTTGGTAGAATTTGACAAGATGAAAGAGATATACGAGACACGTCTGTTGCTGGAGCAGTCGGCAAAGGTCACGATGGATCTGGCGCAGCTGCAATATATCAATGGCGTTATCGGTTATCTCGACGTCTTGGATGCTCAAAGAAACTATTTCGATGCACAGATTAGTCTAAGCAATGCATATAGAGACAAGCAGATTACAATGGTGAAGTTGTACAAGGCGTTAGGAGGAGGCTGGGAGTAGTGTTACGTTAACTTGCTCAATTCTCCCGAAAACTTGTTTTTCACCGATAAAGGAGAGAGGGTGAGGCTATTTTTGCACTCGGTTTTATTAATAATTGTGACGTAAACACAGCATTCCCCATGCTGTTAAGTTTTACATCAGCCCTTGAGAAGGAAATCGCTTTTTTGTTGTTTTTTTTCGATTTCCCCATCTTCTCAAGGGCTATTTTTTTAAACTAAGAACTTTGATTTTTTTGTGTTGTAAGTATAGAACTACGAGCATTTTGTTCAAGGGCAGAGGTTTTTTGTTTGTTGCCTTATGCGTTAGGGATTGGAGCGGCATCCTTTGCGAGAGAAGCGATAGCGTAGCGAGCAAAGATATAGCGGAAAGCCCGACGGCGTAGCCGGAACGCCCAAAGAAAAGCAACAAGTCAAAAGGCTAATGACCAATTTTTTTTTGTAAAGTTCATAGTTGTTGTTATTTTCCTTAAAAAATACAAATAAAAATTATGATTAGTAAGAATTATTACTATTTTTGTATTTGAAAAAACGAGTAATTATGAAAATTTTAATGACATTATGTAACGCTGCGAATGCAGAAGTTATGACTTCGTTCGCAACACCAGAAGCATGGGGTTGGTTACTTCAATTTTGCATCATAGCAATAGGCTTGTTAGCAGGTAACATTTTAAGAAGAAAAGTTCCATTTTTAAGAAAGAGTCTCATTCCATCAGCATTGTTAGGCGGAGCGCTATTACTTGTGTTGAAGGCAATTCCAGGAATGGAAAACATCGTCAACAAACAATCAATGGAGATTATCACATATCACGCACTCGGTTTGGGTTTTGTGGCGCTCGCATTGAAGAACAATAAGATAGAATCAAAATCATCCACAATGACCATCATTGAAACCGGAACACTCACAGCAAGTACATATCTCATTCAAGCTATAGTAGGTCTCGGTGCGACAATACTTTTGTATCATTTTGGTAAAGTCATTTTCTATGCCAGCGGACTTTTGTTGCCAATGGGATACGGTCAAGGACCAGGACAAGCTCTCAACTTCGGCACTATCTATCACGGACAGGCACAGCTTCAAGGCATAGGCTTTGCAGGAGCAGACTTCGGTCTATCAATTGCAGCGATAGGATTTATAGTAGGTAGCGTGATTGGTGTTATCTATCTCAATATCTTGCGCAGAAGAGGCGTCATCTCAGTACAGGAAATGGAAGAACGTCAGACAAACACATTAGCTGATTATCAAAGCGAAGACGAGATTCCAGACAGCGAATCAATCGACAAGTTCTCAATTCAAATATGTTTGGTATTGTTTGTTTACTTCTTGGTTTATCTTTTCGTCAACTCGATCCAGAAGATGGACCTTGGCGATTTCGGAACAAACACCTTGAAGCCAATGTTATGGGGATTTAACTTCTTGTTCGGCACCTTATTCGGCGTTATAGCAAAAGGTTTGATCAGCAAGTTCAAGAAAGTCAAATTGATGAACCGCGAATATACAAACAACTATTTGCTCAACCGCATCAGCGGATTCTGCTTTGACATTATGATTGTCGCTGGCACAGCAGCTATCAGTTTCAACGACTTAAGAGACTTCATCTTCCCATTGATATTAGTATGCGTCTTAGGTGCAATTGCGACATTCATCTATTTGAAAGCCGCTGCAAAACACTTATATCCAACATACGTCAACGAAGGATTCCTCAGCATGTTCGGCATGTTGACAGGCACCGCAAGTAACGGCATGATTCTCCTCCGCGAGATCGACCCTAAGTTCGAGACACCAGCAGCAAACAACTTGGTGTTACAGACATTCCCAGCCATCGTGTTAGGATTCCCAATCATGCTCATCTTAGGATACGCGCCACAGTCATTCCAGGCGAGCGTCATCACCCTGATAGTATTAGCGGTCCTGTTCCTTATCATGGCAGGATTTATCTTCAGGAAGAAGATTTTCAAGAGAAGAAAGAAATAAAGACTAAGGCCTTTGGACTAAGGCTTTTGAACTAAAAAAGAACGGTAAATTGAGGTTTATCGTTCTTTTTTATTGAGGGTGGGGGATATTTAGGTTAATTAGGTTAATTGGAGTAATTGGGATAATTGGATTGGGATGGGTAATATAGGGTTAATGGGGATTTTGTTTTTTGTAGGAGAGGCGGGCTGCTGTCATTTTTTCTCGGATGCCGCCTTCTTTAAGGAAGTTTTCTTGTTTTGTTTCGATTAGTCGGCGGAGAAATACATCTTCCTGATGAATTAAAGTTATGGCGATATTTGCGATTGTTTCTGCGTTTCGTTTTGTTATAGCATCTCTGTAATAGGCGGAGTCATTATGTTTGCTACATGCTTTTCTGGCTTGAATAGCTTTGGGGGAGTAGATATTCCATTGTTCAAGGTGGTTGACTCGTAAATAATCTTCGTAATCAACCAGAAGTTCTTGAAGACTGGCTCGTGCTACATTGAGAAGTTTTAATTCTGTCTCTAAAGAAGTTGTAGCAGCGCTATTCCCCTCAACGATATTTTGTTTTCCGCTTCTGGCAGCTTGTATCATTTGGTCGATGGTGCGGTCTTTTTTTGACAGATATTTATGCGTAAAATAATAAGTGGTATCATAGATACATTCTGCTTTTTGGTATGCAATTAGTTCTTTGTAATTGCCTTTTAGTTGAAGGAAGGGTTTCATATTTTTATTGGGTTTATTGGGCTTATTGGGAGGCAAAGGTAATAAGTGTTTTTTGAGAGTGCAAATTATTTTAGTTAATAATTGTTAAGATTGGTATTTTTATACAGAATCTCATTTGTTTTGTAAATTATCCTTAAAATAAATTAATAATTGGGATTTTTAAGATGATATGATTTGGATTAATTGGGAAGTATTGGAGTTGATTATGGAGATCGGGAGGATGATTGATAGATGAATTTTTTTGTAAAGATCGTTCCCTTTTGCGTTAGGGATTGAAGCGGCATCCTTTGCGAGTGAAGCGTCAGCGGAGCGAGCAAAGATAGAGCGGAAAGCCCGACGGCAGAGCTGTAAGCGGAGCCGGAACGCCCGAAAAAGGCTAAAGGCAAAAGGCTAATGACTAAGGTTTTTATAGAGTCACCAAGTCACCGAGACGCTGAGTCACCAAGAAAATTGACGAAAAGCAAAAGGCTAAAGATTTTGGTAATATTGACAAAAAAAAGACGTACCAAAAATATGATACGTCTTTTCTGTACTATGAGTGTGTGTTTTAACGTCTGTTGTCTGTTGACTGTTGACCGTTGTCTTCAAAGAAATAGAACGCCTTAGGGATATCGCTCTCGAACTTCATGTCTTCGCCTGTGACCGGGTGCTTGAAGCATAACTTATAGGCGTGGAGTCCCAGACGATGTATTGGGTCGCTGCCGTCGCCGTATTTCAAGTCGCCGACTACAGGGCATCCTAAATCCTGGAGGTGGACTCTGATCTGATTCTTACGTCCTGTCTCAAGTTGCAACTCGACGAGTGAGTATCCGTTTCCTGACTTCAATTTCTTATAATGAGTGACAGCGTATTTGCCGCCGTTGTCTTCCTGACTTGAATGTGTCACGTAATGACTGTCGTCTTTCAGCCATGATGCCACTGTGCCTTGTGATTTTGGTAACTCGCCGTGAACCAAAGCGACATATCTTCTGTCATAGACTCTTTCTTTCCAGTCTTCTTCAAATTTAAGAGCGACTTTCTTGCTCTTTGCGAAGATGATCAATCCGGAAGTGAATTTGTCGAGGCGGTGAACGGTGTGAGCGTTGGCATGCTGATGAGTGTTGTCTAAATAATAATTGAGGATGCTCTTGACGCTCTCGTCTCTAGGACTTGTGCTGCTTGACAAGATGCCAGGTTTCTTGTCCACGACGATGATGTCGTTGTCTTCAAAGACGATCTTGATCCAGAAGTTCTTGAATCTGCTTCCTTCTGTCGATCTCTTGATGCTTACGCGCATGTTAGGCTTCAGCGGATAGTCGTGCTGTGAGACGACTCTGTCGTTGACATGAACAGTGTCGTGGCTGAGCATTTTCTTCACTTTGCTACGGCTGATGCCGTCCATCACCTTCATTAAAAACTCCATTAAAAGAGCGTCTTCTCTTACTGTAAAAACAGTCTCTTGCGACTTCTTTTGGTATTTATTATTATAGTGTCTTGCCATCGTAAAAACTTTTATGCAAAAGTAAGAAAAATATCATTTTGAAATAATTTAAAAAAAAGGTAAAACAATCACAAAATTGACTACATTTGCAACAAGTAGGGACGCGATTAATCGCGTCCCTACCATAACATTAAAAATAATCAATTCTTAAAAATACAATATATGGAAATCAATCAGTTAAAAGATGTAGCATCACAAGTTAGACGTGATATCATCAGAATGGTTCATGCTTGTCAGTCAGGACACCCAGGTGGTTCATTGGGAGCAACCGACATTGTAACAGCTCTTTATTTCGAC
>JAFZDU010000048.1 GCA_017561025.1 Bacteroidales bacterium
CATCGAATGTGTCCTTATAGCTTTTGAATGCATTCGACGCCGCACTTGGACGCATTCGATGCGTCCCTACAAAATCATGCGGGACAATAAAACCTGTAGGAGGCCGTCTAAAACTTGTTAGACAGCCTCTTCCTAAATTCGTTTATTCTTCTTCAGCGCTTCATTGATAATCCATTGTATCTGTCCGTTGACAGAGCGAAACTCGTCGGCGGCCCATTTCTCGACGGCTTCCATCGTCTTGGCATCGAGACGCAGTGCGAAGTTCTTGGTAGCGTTTTCCTTATCTTTCGACATTGTCCAAAGCCTCCCCTATCGTTTTAGAAAAGATATTGTCTTTCAAGATATATCTGTCGAAGACATATACAATCATAATGACTATCGCCATCACAACAAATCCAGATAAACCAGTAGCACCGTTGAGCAAATCATTTCCGCCTTTTATCAAGATGACATTCAAGCCTGCTATGGCATTTATCGTTCCGTGAAATATTGCAGCCGGAAAAACCGACTTCGCCTTTATCACGAGATATGTCTCAATAAAAGAAGCCAACACACAGAATACAACCATCATAAATACTCCAGCAATAGAATGCTGAGGATAATTATGTCCTAACAAAATCAATGGGAAATGCCATAATCCCCATACGAGTCCGATGAAGGCTGTCGCACATACGAACTTCTTCTCTCTCAAAGCATCGACGAGATAGTTACGCCATCCGTATTCTTCACCGAAAGCGAAAACAGCGTTGATAGTCACGCCTGCGAAAAGTCCGCTTACTATTGTAACGACAATCATAACAGTAGGATTCATAAATAATGACAACATTTCTTTCTGTTCTTCCGTAACAGAATCGACAGGTATAACCGACGACAAGTCAGCGTTGAACTCACAACTTGGCATCAGCATATTAACTAAGATAGTTAACAAAACAATGACGACAGGAAGCGTCCATGCCACGAGCCACGACCAGCTTATCTTGAAACGTAACAATCCTGTTTCGTTCAGAGATACACGTCCGTGAGTCTTTACGCGAGACAACACCTGCATGACAATCGCCACTATCATTGGCAACAACATATATAATGACGCCATTATCGTATATCTGGCAGGATTGTCTATAATATTTTTAACATTAAAACCGAAAATCATGATGGCGGCATAAATCCAGCTCACCAAACATACCATTACTGAATATTTAATCGCTCTTTTCATAATTGTTATTTTTAGTTCGTATGGCGATGCCGTACTCATATCTGTTACAGCCTTTCAGGCTTAACAATTTCTTCATACAACGCTTTTGTTTCCTCAACGGTAGTCTTATTTATGAATATCAATAACTTTTGACTTTCGTCATTAGGCTTTTGACATTTAATCTCAATAAACGAAGGAACGTCCTTATTAATATACAGACGGCATTTATTTCCATCGCTCATCTTGAAATTACCGATATCGACTTTTCTTGTAGAGATACCGTTGGTTCTTAATTTTATAGAAGGAAGTTCTTCAATAAGCAAAACCGTGTCAATATCAGAGAAAGGAATTGTCATTGCATATTCGCCTTTTATCTCAATGGCATTGTCGGTGACAATTATTTCACTGTCATAATTCATGAAAAACAACGGACCTAACAAGACTGCTGTAAACGCTATCGTCATTAAGATGCTTCTGTAGTTTCTACGTGGTTTTGCGCAATAATCCAATTCACTTTCCTTAACGATTTTGACAGTGTTTTTCATCTCATCGAAAAGCTGTTGCGTAAGAGCATCATTCTTACGATTGATAAAAACGCTGCCGTTAACAGTCTTTATTTCAATGACATTAGATCTTCTATTTCTCAAATACATAGTCGCTTTTTCCGCAGCATCGTCCCTCATTATTTTACATCTGCCTTTGAAGATACGTCCGAAATTAGCGCCGTTGGTCTTCATTAAAATTCGAGGTACACTATTCAGAAGAGTGATAGAGATTATAATGTCATTAGGGATATATAAAGGAAACATATCATCCTTGATTTTTATTCCATCTTCAGAAACGAAAATTGTTTCAGCTTTTATTGCGATAAAACACAAAGCTACAACCAATGCTAAAATATAAAATAATGTCATGATTTTTATTTTTTATTTTTGAGACGCATCAATTACATATTGTTTATTATGGTGTAATTTGATACGTCTCTACATTCATTCCTAATTATCAAGACGTGTCAATGTGTATTTATTTTTACAGGCAACATTGACGCGTCTCTACAAATTTTCAATTTTCAACTTTCATTTTTCAATTTATTGATAAAGCGTTCCCGTATTAACGACAGGTTGTGCTGATTCGTCGGCGCAGAGGACGACCAATAAATTGCTTACCATAGCAGCTTTCTTTTCGTTATCGAGTTCCACGATTTCTTCTGCGCTGAGTTTTTCGAGAGCCATCTTCACCATAGACACTGCGCCTTCCACGATCTTCTCACGCGCTGAGATGATAGCAGCGGCTTGTTGACGACGCAACATAACAGCAGCGATTTCAGGAGAATAAGCCAAGTAATTTATTCTTGCCTCAACGACTTCCAATCCCGACATCTCGAGACGGTCGTTGAGTTTCTTCAATAAAATATCATTGATTTCAGCGCCGCCAGAACGTAATGTCAACTCATGACTTTTGGTGTCGTCGTTGTCGTCGTAAGCGAACATGCCAGCGACTTCTCTCAAAGCTGCGTCACTTTGTACGCGCACGAAACTCTCGAATGCCTTCATTCTTCCTGAAACGTTGACAGTCGCCTGTGTTCCAAGAGCAGCATTTGCCATTGTCTGAGAATCGATTTCAAACATAGCTTTATAAGTATCTTTAAGTTTCCAGACCAAAATCTGACCGATCATGATAGGATTGCCAGTCTTGTCGTTGACCTTGATAGGATCGACGTTGAGGTTACGAGCACGGAGAGAAACACGTTTTGAAGTAAGCAAGAAGTTAACCCAGTAAAAACCAGTCTTCTTGAAAGTGCCTTGATATTTTCCGAAGAACAACATCACCATTGCCTCATTAGGCTCCTGCATTCTCAAACCGAAAAGACATACCAAAAAAAGACAAGCAGCGATGATGCTTCCAACAACGCCTGTCACATTACCAATCTGAATGAAATGCACCAACGAATACACACTGACTCCTGTCAATACCAAGAACAAAATCAATGCGACAAAACCATTGATAACCAATCCACCGAATTCTTTTTCCTTTGTTTCCATAACTATTATTTTTTAAGATTTTTGAATTTTATTTTAATATCATTTTGATATCACAAAAGTAAGATATAATTTTTATTTGTCAAGATTTTTTTCATTATTTTTTTTAGATTTTCAACGTATGAAAAAAAAACAATATCAAAACATAAAATTCCTTAAACAACGAACTATTTTATATTAAAAAAACTGTTGTCCGTTGTCTGTTGTCCGTCGACTATTTTTTTTAACTTTGCACATCATTTGAAAACTTAATATTATTGATATGAACAGAAAATTTTTAAGCGTGATTGCTTTAAGCATCATGACATTGGCTTCTTGCACCAGCAACAACAAGCCAGTCGCTACAGAAAATCCTTTCTTGTCAGACTACGGCACTCCTTATGAAGTACCAGCATTCGACAAGATTCAATCAGAACATTATCTGCCAGCTTTTGAAGAAGGCATGAAACAACAAAAGGCAGAAATCGATGCCATCGTGAAGAACAGAGCAACCCCTGACTTCCAGAACACAATCTTGGCATACGACAAATCTGGCGTATTATTAAACAAAGTCGGCGGCGTATTCTTCAACCTTATGGAATGTATGTCGAACGACGAAATGCAAAACATCGCTGCTGAAATCATGCCTAAGATGTCGGCTCACGGCGACGAAATCGCGATGAATCCTCTTCTCTTTGAAAAGGTTAAATATGTTTATGACAACCGTCACAACATGAACCTCGACGACCAACAAATCCGCGTCGTTGAGAAATACTATGCCGACTTCATCCGCAGCGGCGCTGGTTTAAATGACGCTGACAAAGAAACATTGAAAGGCATCAACGAAAGATTGTCATTGTTAAGTCTTCAATTCGGCAACAACCTCCTCGCTGAAAACGCTAACTTCAAACTCGTCGTCGACAACGCTGCCGACTTAAGCGGTCTCCCACAGTCAAGCATCGACGCTGCTGCTGAACAAGCTGCTAAAGACGGCATGGAAGGCAAATGGGTTTTCACATTGTCAAAACCAAGTCTCATCCCATTCCTCCAATATGCTGACAACCGCGACCTCCGCGAAAAGATTTACATGGGTTATGTAATGCGTGGCAACAACGACAACGCTAACGACAACAAAGCATACATCGCTGAGATGACAAAATTACGTATAGAAAAAGCACAACTCCTCGGTTACGAAGACTACGCTTCATACGTATTGGAAAACAATATGGCAAAGACAGTTCCTACCGTCGACACATTCCTCGCAGGTTTGTTCGAACCAGCATTGAAAGTCGCTAAAGAAGAACTCAAAGAAATGCAAAAGATCGCCGACAAAGAAGGCGCTGACTTCGAATTAGCATCATGGGACTGGTGGTACTATGCAGAAAAATTACGCAAGGAAAAATACAACTTCGACGAAAACGAATTGAAACCTTACCTCTCATTAAACAACGTACGCGACGGTATGTTCATGGTTGCTAACAAATTATACGGCATCACCTTCGAGCAACGTAACGACCTTCCAATTTACTTCGACGGCGTTGAGACATGGGAAGTAAAAGAACAAGACGGTTCATACCTCGGCATTTTATACTTAGACTATTTCCCACGCGACAGCAAGAGCGGCGGTGCATGGTGCACAAGCTTCCGTGAAGCAGGATACGACATCGAAGGCAACAAGATCTCTCCTCTCGTATCTTTAGTATTGAACTTCACACCTCCAACAGGCAACACTCCTGCCCTCCTCAGCTGGGACGAGACAGAAACATTATGGCATGAATTCGGTCACGGCTTACACGCTTTATTCTCAGACGGCAAATACAGCAGAACATGCGGCAACGTTCCTCGCGACTATGTTGAACTTCCTTCACAAGTGATGGAAAACTGGGCAGGCGACCCTGAAGTATTGAGAATGTACGCAAAACACTGGCAAACAGGTGAAGTCATTCCAGAAACAATCATCAACAAATTGGAAAACAGCGGTTTGTTCAACCAAGGCTTCGTAACAACAGAATTCTTGGCAGCAGCAATCTTAGACATGGAATTCCATAAGTTAACAGAGATGGACGACAACTTCGACGTCGCTGCTTTCGAAAAAGCTAAGATGGACGAAATCGGTTTGATCAACGAAATCTATCCACGTTACAGAAGCACATATTACTCACACATCTTCGCTGGCGGTTACTCAGCAGGTTACTATGTATATTACTGGGCAGCAGTATTGGATTCAGACGCTTTCAACTACTTCAAAGAATCAGGCGACTTGTTCAACCCAGAGTTGGCTGCTAAGTTCAGACAACACTGCTTGCAAGAATGCGGCAACGACGAAGGTATGGTACAATACAAGAAGTTCCGCGGACAAGAACCAAGCAACGAGCCATTCTTAAAGAAACACGGACTTAAGTAATGCAATAATTATTAATGCATAATTCATAATCAAAAAAGAGCTCTTTGGGGCTCTTTTTTTTGTTTAAGGGGACTTCTATAAATTCCCCGTTTAAATAATTTTTGATAGTAACAATTAAAACTTTTGCATGCTTTATGTTTTTTCTTGGAATCTTTTCGCCTTTCTTTCAATCACATAGCTCGCTATGTTCTTTCAAGAAAAACA